>JAYEMF010000029.1:4981-53999 GCA_034717975.1 Campylobacterota bacterium | reverse complement strand
TCGAATCCTTTAGGGCGTACCACTTGTTAAGATTATGCGGACGTGGTGGAATTGGTAGACACGCCAGACTTAGGATCTGGTGCCGCAAGGTGTGGAGGTTCAAGTCCTCTCGTCCGCACCACCTTTTTTTATAAATTATACTCACAAATTATTTTCTACTTTATGCGCGCGTGGTGAAATTGGTAGACACGCATGATTCAGGTTCATGTGCCTTCGGGTGTGGAAGTTCAAGTCTTCTCGTGCGCACCATCTTTCAGAAAACAACATTATAAATTCCGCCAATTCTAAAAATTATTTCTAATACCTATGGCTTCAAGATTTTGTCTTTTACTTCTTTAAGGTTAAGTTGGGTGTCCCCTATCCACACAATTTACGTCACTATCACACTCTGACATCATTTTCGTATATAAAATCACGTTACATAAGTTCACATAGTGGAGCATTTCCGAGTTATGCCCGTTCAAGTATAGAGTGCAATATCTCATCAGTTTGAGATACTTTCGCTAAAAAGTTCCCCGTAGCCCACCCTTTGGGGGCGGCAAGCGATATTGGCGGCTAAGGGGATGGGTAATTAATTTGGTAAGGGTGTGGTGAAGGGAACGACAGCGGAGTGAAAAAGTTGCTTTCCGCTGACTAACAACTATTCTGCCGAAGTGAATCCTTCTTCTCTCAAAGCACCTAGTATGCATCGGAATACGAAAGAGTTGAAAAGTACAGGGACATAAATACGTTCGGCTCCTAACGCATTATCTAACATGCCTTTGTCTTTCATACTCCTGATCAAGCGACTAACCTTGGAAGAGTCAGCAATACCTAGGACTTCTTTGACATCAGCTGCTTTAATCTCTTGTCTTTCACAAGCAAGGGACATTACTTCATATTCTTCCAGAGTAATATTTTTACGATCAAGTGCACACCTTAGACTAGGTATCAATACTCGGTTCATCAAGTAAGCGTGGTCGGTTAACTTGTCTATTTTTTCAATTTCACTTTTTAAACCGTCCAGAAAATATAGACACCATTTTTTTATGCTTGCATCTTTATAATCATCTGCTTTATCAAGCATTTCCATATACAAGTCTCTATCAGCATGAAAAACAGCAGCTGGATTAATCAATCGATTAGCTGTGACATTGAAACCAGACTTTGCCAACATTACATAAGTCAATAGCCTTACAGTACGCCCATTTCCATTTTTGAACGGGTGTATCCATACAAAGCGATGATGAGCCATCGCAACCTTAATGAGATCATATTGTTTAGGATCATTCCGGTTGATAAACTCAACCAGTTCATCCATATAGTTTTGCACCTGCATGAAACTTGGCGGAATATGCGCTGCCTGAGCGATAATAACATCAGAAGTACGATACTCTCCAGGAGTACGATCTCCCTCTCCACCTCTAGCTGTCGATAGGTCAGCCACAACTAATTCATGAAGTTCTTTTATGCAGTGATGGTTTATTTCAATTTCATCTACATGCTCTTCTATGTATTGCAGCGCATCCTCTACATTGGTGATCTGTCTCGTGTCCTCAGTCTCAGGATCATCATGTAAGCTTTGCTCTACATACTCTGCAACAGTTGTTCTATTCCCCTCAATGCGAGCAGAATCAACACTTTCCAAGATATGGAAAAGGCGTTTTAGCTGCTCAAACATAAAAGGATGAGCACTACCACTTAATTGCTTTTTCCGTAAATGATCAAGCTCCATTACTAACTCTGTAATTGGATCGTCAAAATCTGGTTTGATAAGTTGGAGTTTATTTGCATCCATAATGAGATCTCTTTTTCTACAATTTGTAGAATTATATACTAATTATTTGTGTGTAAACTTATCTCTAGGCCTAGAATAGGGGCTTATGTATTTTAATTACAAAGTTGTTATTTGCATAGTGTGTATAATTTAATTGTACACACTATGTGTAGTTATTTGTAAAATGGGTGTGCTTAAAATTTTAATTTGCTATTCAAAAAGATGTAGTGCGTTACCTATATGTTACCTTTTTTAAAACCACTGTCATTTAAACCCCTATAGATAGGGTTCTATAGCTATAATAGAAGTGGCCGTGCGCACCACTCTACTCGTTAGTTACTCTTTTTATATTTCCAAAGCTCAAACTTATTCCACATATTTTTAACATCTTCACCATTATTGTATGCTTTCTCTGCCCAATAAGCACATTTGTGGAGATCTTCTGAAACACCTTGGCCCATACAATACATCTTCATAAGCTCAGATTGTGACGCAGCATCTCCTTGTTCAGCTGTTTTTATGTGCCAGTAAAGTGCTTTTTCATCACTCTGTCCGACACCATGACCACTACGGTACATTGCAATAAGCTTCTTTTGTGATTTAATATCACCTTGTTCAGCTGCCCTCTTATACCACTCAAAAGCGCTTCTATGGTCTCTCAAGACACCATACCCATTGTAATACATCACACCCAGACTGAATTGTGCTTTTGAACTGCCTTGTCTGGCCGCTTCCCTGAACCACTGAACAGCTTTTTTATGATCCTGTGAGACGCCATAACCATTGTAATACATCACACCCAGACTGTACTGTGCTTTACCGCTGCCTTGTTCAGCCGCCTTGAAAAACCAGTAAGCAGCTATTTCGTAATCTTGTTCGACACCTTTTCCGTTTCGATACATTTTCCCAAGACTATACTCTCCATCCATGTCACCCTGTTTTGCCGCCTTTTGGAACCAGAAAAAAGCTTTTTCATTATCTTTTGATACACCATGCCCTTTACGATACATCGTTCCAAGGCTCCACTGCCCACCAGCATCACCCGCTTCAGCCAAAGGCTGCCAGAAGTGGAGTGCTGTTTTATAATCACCTCTTTTATAGGCTTCCAAACCGTTCATATATTCCCCGGCGACAAGCGTTAAAGCAAGGGAGAGTAGCAGTAATATCTTTTTCATTTTTTTTTCTTTCTCTGTTTTTTTATAGGTTCAATAATAGCCAAAACTATAGCTTAATCTGACTTCTTAATCTGTTAAGATCACCTCAGAATCAAAGGGAATAAAAATATGAAAGAGTTGCAGCAAAAAGGAGAGGAATCAAGTTCATCATGATGCCCGGTATTTGACCTGAAATTTAAAGTCGATAGTAACCGATCTGGGTCAATGCCTGCAGATCAAGATCATCCTGATCAAACATATCGGCAGTACCGTAAGGGAGTTGGGCAATGGGCATCACATCCCAGTGGATCTCATAGGGAGAGGAGATTTTCATATGTAACAGCGCCTTAATCTGAGCATCATCACTCAGAGAGGCGAACATAATCGCATCTCGGCTGGTATCGATCCCGGCTTCACAACATAACATGATCTCATTATAGTGCTATCGGGCTTAAACAACCATCGCTTGCAAAGGCGCGGCATTAAGAGCTCTGCAAAGCAAAACAGCTATAATTTCGCTATTACAAAAAAGGAAACGTCTACCATGGGAAGAGCATTTGAGTACCGTAAAGCTGCAAAAGAGAAACGCTGGGGCAATATGTCCAGAATATTCCCAAAACTGGGCAAGAGTATTACAATGGCGGCCAAAGAGGGTGGCGGCGATCCCGATATGAACCCTCCGCTTCGCCTGGCGATCCAGAATGCCAAAGCGCAAAATATGCCAAAAGACAATATTGAAGCGGCGATCAAACGTGCTACCGGGAAAGATGCCGCCGATATCGTCGAGGTGAACTTTGAAGGCAAAGGCCCTCATGGTGCCCTGCTCTTTGTCGAATGTGCTACCGACAACAATACCCGTACCGTTGCCAATGTCCGAAGCTACTTCAATAAAGCCGGCGGTGAGCTCCTAAAAAACGGCTCGCTTGAGTTTATGTTCTCCCGTAAAGCGGTCTTTGAATTTGAAAAAACCGAGGAGATGGACCTCGAAGAGCTTGAGCTGGAACTGATCGATGCCGGACTCGAAGAGCTGGACGAGAATGAGGGAACGGTCTATGTCTATGGTGACTACACCAGCTTCAATACACTCTCATCTGCTATTGAAGCACTGGAGATCGAAGTGACAAAAGGAGGACTGCAGCGTATTTCCAACAACCCTCAGACCTTCACTGAATCGCAGATGAAAGAGATCGAACACCTCATCGACCGTATTGAAGACGATGATGATGTTCAGGCGGTCTATACCAACATCGACTAACACATATGCTCAACACTTCTAGCTTTTCGGAAGTTTTGAGGATTCCCCCATCTTTTTTGCCATTTCGACAAGACGGATATACCCTTTCTTCCGGATCATCTCCACATAGATAAGAAACCATAAAAAATAGAACAGATACCCCGCTGATGCGAGACCGGCAATAATCGCAATCCAATACCCTATTTTACTTCGCTGCTCGGCACCCTTTGCCTCTTGCCTGATGCGACTGATATTGTCATAAGATGCATCCTGAGAGAGCGCTTGCTGTTTTTGACGATTTTCCATCGTCCAGACATCGCTGTCAAGCACTTTATACTCCATGATCAATGCCTTATCATGCAGTTCAACATACTTGTCATGATAATAGAAGTGACTCCAGCTGAAGACTCCGGTTGTTAGCAACAGAAGGATTAAAATAGTGACTCTTTTTTTCATGATTTCCTCTACTCCGGTGTATTGTATGCGCGGTCTCCGGCATCGCCGAGACCCGGAACTATAAACTTATCACTTGAGAGTCGCTCATCCACCTGGGCGATATAGAGATCAATATCACTATGCCGTATTTCAACGGCGCTGACCCCTTCAGGCGATCCAATAAGGTTCAACGAAATGATTCTGCGAGCTTTTTTTGCTTTGATCACATCAATGGCATCGCCCAGCGAACCGCCGGTTGCCACCATGGGGTCGAGCAGCACTACCGTTTTTCCCTCGCAATCAGGAACACGATTATAATAGAGTACCGCCTTATGGGTCGTTTCATCCCGTTTCATTGCCAAAAAACCCGATGCCGCTTCAGGCAGAAGATCGCTAAGCCCTTCGAGCATCGGCATGCCAGCCCGCAGAATCGGTATCAGAATAAAATCACGCTCATCAATAAAACCGAAATTTTCTTCACCTTGCCATGTTGTAATATTGGTACCCGTGAGTGGTTCATTACGGAATGCTTCATAAAAAAGAAGCCGGGCGAGTTCTGCGACATGGTGACGAAAACAGAGTGCATCCGTCTCGCTCTGGCGAAGTTTATTGATCAATGTTTTGGCTAGCGGGTGTGAAAGTTCATGAATCATAACACTCTTTTTCATTTAAGTATAAAAAGATTATACCTTTTGCAATAAAAGTAGTAAATAAAAATGTTAAAAGTGGGACGTTGTTTTTGAGAGAAAGTACTTTAGGGGAGGTCTTCCTCCCCTAAAGATTAAAGTGCTGCTTTGGCTTGAGCAACCACAGCAGAGAATGCTGCAGCGTCGTTCATTGCCATATCAGCAAGAATTTTGCGGTCAAGTTCGATGCCAGCTTTGTTCAAGCCGTTGATGAAACGAGAATAGTTGATGTCATTAAGACGGCAAGCCGCATTGATACGGATGATCCATAGTTTACGGAACTCACGTTTTTTCTGTTTACGGTCACGGAAAGCGTATACAAGGCTGCGTTCCAGCTGCTCTTTCGCTTTACGAAAATGTTTACGTCTACCGCTATAGAAACCTTTGGCTTGCTTCAGTACTTTTTTATGACGACGGCGTCTTACAACACCAGTTTTTACTCTTGGCATATTTTTCCTTTTCTTTACCCTGTCACGTTAGCGTGCTCGGGTGCCGTATCTTTGACGGACTTGCCCAGTTCTTCACTGGAGAGTTGGTTGTAACTTAACGTTACGGCTTAGTTGATCATCGCTTTGATGTTTTTTTCGTCAACTTTGGCGACAGTTTTCGGCGTATTTTGTTTACGACGAGTCCCTGCATCTTGTTTTGTCAAAATGTGGCTGCGGAAAGCTGTACCACGTTTAACAGAACCGTTTTTCTTCACTTTAAAACGCTTTACAGCGCCTTTAACTGATTTCATTTTTGGCATCGTTTGACTCCTTTGCAAAATTGTCACTATTTTAAAACGCCAAATGAGCAAAGCCCATTTGACTACGCTAACACTATGTTTGCTTCAGCAGCAGGCTCATACGCTAACGCTTTTAAAAAGAGAATCGCGATTATATCGAAAAATAGGTAAAAATACTATCTATACAGCTAAAACAACGTGTCAACGGTATCTTACACAGTTTCGGCCGGCAGCTTTTGCTTCATAAAGTGCATCATCTACACGTTTAAGCAGAGACGATTTACCTTCATCCTTCTGATGCACGGAAGCACCAACACTGATGGTTATAGACCCTGCTGTATCAAATCTGTATGCCTCAATCTCACTTCTAAGTTTTTCTGCAAATGCTATCGCCTCATCCTTGCCGATATGCGGAACAATAACAATAAACTCCTCACCACCCCATCGGAGCAGTGCATCACTTTTACGAATCTGCATCGCTACGATCTTACTTAATTGACGCAGTACATAATCGCCAGTATCATGTCCGTAAGTATCGTTAACCTTTTTAAAATTGTCGATATCAAACATGATCACAGCAAAGCCGCTTTTATACCGCTTTACCCGTTCAATCTCACTCTCAATAAGTTCATTTCCCCTGTGGCGATTATAGACTCCCGTCAACTGGTCTGTTGTCGCACGCCTCTGCAATTCGGCTTCCATCTTGATTCGCTCGGTAATATCTGTCCCGGTAGCGATAAAGTTTCGGATATTCTGCCGCTCATCGAAAATCGGTGTAATCGTCTCCTCTTCATAATAGAGACTTTGATCTTTTTTTCGGTTGACAAATATATTTCTGTAGGTCTTCCCGGCCAGAATCGTTTCCCATAATTTTTTATAAAAGTCCCTGTCATGCTCACCCGATTTCAGCATACCGGCATTCTGACCAATCAGTTCTGTGTGTTTATAACCAGTATGTGCGACAAATGCATCATTCACATAGGTGATCACACCATTTTTATCGGTGATCCGTACCAGTTCGTCGGTCTGTTCCATCGCCTGGGCCAGCAATTTCAGCTTCTGTTTTGTCTCTTTGATATCGGTGACATCGACAATCGTACCCAGTCCGGCATATCCGTCTCCGTACTTGATTGTTTGGGTCATTACCCGTGCCGTTTTGATGGCGCCGTTTTTATCAACCAACTTCAGGTCGTTATATTCTTGAGGAAATTTTTCACCTTTGAGCCGTCTCAATACAATCTTCTTCACCTGTTCGCGAGCAGGTCCAACTACCATTTCCCACGGCTCCATTTGATAGATTTCCTCGATACTGTAGCCACTCATATCGGCGAGAGCTTCATTGGCATAGACGTAGTGATCGGTATAGATAAAAATGCCCATCAGGGAGTTTTCGGCAATGGTCCGGAACTTCTCCTCGCTCTGCTTTAAGCGATTTTCCACCTCTTTTTGCTCCGTGATATCTACCACTGTCCCTAGGTAGTGGGTCGGTTCTCCACTGCCATCACGCTCTATGACAGTCCGGTCATCGATCCAGCGTGTCTCTCCATCGGCCGTTAAGATACGATATATCTGAACAAATCTGTCCGTACCGTTCCGGGTATACTCTTTTACCTCTTCACGTATTCGCCGAAGATCTTCAGGATGAATAATATCGGCATAATGCACCTCTCCGGAGAGAAACTGTTTAGCACTGTAACCAAATGCTTTTATATTTTTCGAGACATACTCGACCGGCCAGTTGTCTTCCGGCCTCCAGAAAAATACAATCGTCTGGCTGCTGTCGATAAAGCTGTTGACCTGCTTCACTCTCTCTTCGAGCTGCTTCTCTTTCGTCAGATCTTCATAGACCGCCATAATATCACCACTAGGCAGCTTGATGATCTCGTTTTTCCGCCAACCGCTGATGCGTTCATCTTCATATAACCTGAGATCAAACGTTTCATGTCCGCCGTTTTGATAAACACGCTGAAGGACTTCACAAAAACCAAACTCTTTAACGCCAGGAAACACCTCGGTCAACCGCTTTCCGATCAGCTTCTCTTTCTTGATCTGTTCCGTCTTCTCTGCCGCTTTGTTAAAATCGACGAAGATAAAATCATCACCTTCAGCCCGGTAAACGGCGATATTCACGGACATCGCATCAATGGGTATCTGATAGAGTGTCATGTCATTTATACTGTTTTCTGCCATGTATCTCCTTTTTTACGGTTTGATACTTGGTCATATTAGGGCACTTCTAAAAACTGTTTTTCTTTGAAATTAATCAATTATAACGTATTTTGCATAAGGGTGTCGGAATAGTGAAGTGAGAATTCTTGGGAAGCCCGTCTGACAGGCATGAGGATTAATATATTATTTTAATAAACTGGTTGTCATCCATCTGGTGTTTGGGCTCTTTTTGAGCTTTTTAACCATCGCCAGTTCAAACTTGCTCAGATTGCAACGTTTTTGCGTCTGTTTCGGACTGTAAATCATCTATTTTCCTTTCATTGAGATGAATGGAAATTTAGCACGGTTTTATTACAGAAACGACACAAAATATTATAAGTTGTTACTATATACCAACCGCCTGAAAGCCTGTAGTGACATTACATAAACGGCAGTCTCGGAATCCTGTCCAGTTTGGAGTTTCGGCAATACCATCCCCACCCTTTTTTAAGCCAGTGACCGATAACGGGCATCGGAATCATCATACCGCGCTTACTGTCGCGATAGACAAAAGCTGCACCATCACCACTGTCCATGACACACAGAATATTCAGATGCTCTTCATACCCTTTTCGCTCGATATCATCACGCTCCATCGCTGCGATATTGAAAGCGACATTGCGAGCCATCACCTCGGCGATGTGTCCCTGTTTAGCCCGCCAGTCCGGACCTTCGAGTGCGGCGGTATCTCCAATGGCAAAAACATTATATTTTTCCGGGGCATCATCAAAATCATGTTCCACTTCACAATAGTCATTGATATGAACGAACCCGGCATCATTCAGCGGCAGGTCCGATGCCTTTAAGACCGGATGACCATCTCCCGCAGCGATGAACATCGTAAAATCGCTCTCCAGCTTGCTATCATCTTCAAAAATAATGCCATCTTCTTCAAAACGCTTAAATTTTTTACCAAAATGCTTGTTGATATTTAACTTGCTGAAGAAGATGTCCATCATTTTAAGCGCCTGAGGTCCCATACGGGCACCCGGCTGGGCCATCGGCGCAAAGAAGGTCAGCTCAAACTTATCGCGGATCCCTTTTTTCTTCAGCTGATTGTGGACATTGAAGAGGACTTCGAATGCCGGACCGCCGCGAACGGCAGAGCTGTCATTCGGATTTCCGCCAAAGCCCATAGCAATCTTTCCGCTCCCTTTAATTATCAGTTTGTCGATCTCTTTTTTGATACGCACAGACTCTTCCGGTACACCACAGATAGAGAGCGTATTTTCCATCCCTTCGTGTTTCATTTTACCCGCACCCATAGCGATAACAAGGTATTCATAACCCATATCGCCCTGGTTTTTAAGGGTGATCTTCTTCTCTTTCGAAGTGATCGATACCACCTCATCGATAATCAGTTCAAATCCATGCACTTTTTGCAACTCTTCCAGAGGAACACAGACATCCTCGAAACTGGATTCACCCGTTGGGATCCAGATGGAAGTCGGATAGATATAGAAGTAATCTCTGTCACTCACCAAAGTAACATCCATATTGGCCTTACGCAAATAGATAGCGGCTTCCACACCTGCAAAACCACCACCTAAAATCAATACTTTTTTCACTATAGTGCCTTTTAATATTAGTTATCTGATTGGAAAATGATACAACAATTGACGATAATATGTCAAGTTTTTCATATTTTTATCGTCAAATAAGCTAAAGAATAAGTCTCTGTTCCATATTGAATCAATCCGTTAAGTTTCTCCATCAATATAATATAAGATAATAATCTATTATTTTAGGAGATAGTTATGTTTGAACTGCTGGAGATATTCGCTACTGCTCTGATCTCGCTCAGCAACGATATGGCGGTCTATATTCTCTTTGGACTCTTCTTTGCCGGGATCCTGCATGAACTGATTCCGACAACTGTCGTTGAAAAACACCTTGGCAACGATACGGTCGGTTCTGTCGTCAAAGCGACACTCTTTGGCGTTCCCCTTCCCGTCTGCTCCTGCGGTGTTATCCCCCTGGCAACCGCCATCAAAAAAAGCGGTGCTTCCAAAGGGGCGACACTCAGTTTTCTCATCTCCACGCGCATGAAGAGGCCCATTGGTACCACATTGCCAGCACCATTGCAATGTGGACGATGCTGCTCTATCTCCTTGCTAAACCCTACCTGAAACGAAACGAACCGGAACATTGCGATATGGACCAAGATTAGATATCATGCCAAAAAAAGCGGGAGCAGTTAACCCATGAAAATAGGTATTGTCGGGATCGGCGGCGTAGGCGGGTATATCGGTGCAAAACTGTGTTCGCTGATCGGTACACAAAAGAAAAAGTACGAAGTGATCTTCATTGCAAGAGGCGAACATGCCGAAGCCGTCAAAGTGAACGGTCTGCGTGTGATCGAAGATGAAGGTGAATTCACAGCGGTCCCTACGCAAGTCTGCACCGCCAATGAGATGACAGGCACGTTCGACCTGCTGCTCTTTAGCGTCAAAAGCTACGATATAGAAGAGGCCCTTCTCGATCTCAAAAAAAATATTCGGCCTGACACCGTCATCATCCCCTTTGGCAACGGTGTGAACAATGCCGAAACGATTGCGGGCCTGGTCGACGCAAAAGTCATTAACGGTGCGGTCTACATCCTTTCACACATCCAAGAAGCGGGAGTTATCCAAAAACAGGGCAAGGTTTTTACTGCTATATTCGGCCATCAGCAATGGCTTGGAGAGAGCCTTTATATTGAGCATATGTTCAAAGATGCCGGCCTGCGGACAAAAATCCCTGACGATATAGAAACAGCCCTCTGGAAAAAGTACCTTTTTATCAGTGCATTTGCCACCCTCACCTCATACTATGATATGAACATCCGACCAGTTTATGACACCCACTACTCTATGGCCAAAACTGTTTTGGAAGAGATCGCCGCCGTAGCCGCTGCCAAAGGGATCAATCTTGATGGCGAAGTGGAAAAAGCACTGAAAACGGCTTCAAATCTTCCGGAAGAAGCATCAACATCCATGCATCTTGATTTTCAAAACAATCGTAAAACTGAATTAGAAACCCTTACCGGCTATGTCGTAAAAGAAGCAAAACGTCTGGGAGTCCAGGTAGTACAAATCAATCAAATATATCACTCACTAAAGGAAAGAATCAATGAGTAAAGAAGAAGTAGCATTAATCGGCGGAGGCTGTTTTTGGTGCATTGAAGCCGTTTACAACCGAGTCGAAGGAGTCAAGTCAGCCCTCAGCGGTTATGCCGGAGGAGCACGTCCCAACCCCACCTACGAGAACATCTGTTCAGGGGCTACCGGTCATGCCGAAGTGGTCGAGATCACCTTTGATCCGGAGATCATCGGTTTCAATGAGATCCTGGATATTTTCTGGGTGATTCATGACCCGACCACCCTCAACCAGCAGGGTGCGGACAAAGGAACACAATACCGTTCCGTTATTTTCTTTCAAAATGAGAAACAAGAAGATGAGGCAAAAGCTTCTATCGCTAACATGCAGAACAGCTTTAGCAATCCAATCGTCACAGAGCTCTCCCCTGCCCCGACATTTTACCGGGCTGAAGCCTATCACCAAAACTATTTCAAACTCAATCCAAACCAGGGATACTGCCAGATGGTTGTTGCGCCAAAGGTACAGAAGTTTATGATGAAGTTTCCGGAAAAATTGGCAAACTAGTCTATCATGTCCCTGGAAAAGATCATCTATGTCGCCGACCCCATGTGCTCCTGGTGCTGGGGCTTTGCCCCTGAAATCAAGAAACTGCGGGCATCCCTTCCAAAAGAGATCACATTTTCACTCATCATGGGAGGTCTCAGAAATGGACATGTGTGGGATAACAGCTTCAAGAACCATCTCAAAGAGAACTGGGAGAAGGTAGCAGCTTTGACAGGGCAGCCTTTTTCACAGACACTGCTGGAACAGTCTGCCTTTAACTACACCACCGAACCGGCCTGTACTGCTGTAGCCCTCACCCGTGAGATAGATGAACCTCTTGCCTTTGACGTACTCTTTGCTCTGCAAAACGCTTTTTATGCAGAGGGGAAAGATATTACGCAGGAAGATGTGATCGTAGAGCTCTTGTCCGGATTCGATCTGAAGGGATTTGAACGCAGCTTTAAAGACAAGAAGAGCAGAGAACTTGCCCGGCAGGATAGAGACAGGGCCCGCCTCTATGGTGCGGCCTCATTCCCCGCACTCATTCTCTTGGATGACCAGGGGCACCTCAGTGTCATCAGAGGCTACCGCACTTACGAAACACTAACAAACATGTTAGTGCCGGCTAACCAAACTTGAGCAGGCAGGGAAAGCTCTCTTCTTTTCTCTCCTCATCAAGGTCTTCAAACTCGTTTTCCATGGCTGACGCCATTTTGCTAAACTCATTTTGCAGATTCTCTTCAGCATGCTGGATCTGCTGAAGATGTCTGTTTTGAGTAACTGTCAATCTTGCCAGTACTTTTTTGAAAAAAGCCTCATCATCAGTCAGGAGTATGATCTCTTTTTTAGCCGTCCACTTCCGTTTTGTTTTACCATCAGACAAGTGAAACTCAAAGATCACATTATCGTTCTCTTTAGAGGTAATGAACTTCGGGACGACAAAAACAGTGTAGTATTTTTTTGGATCATTATGGCGATGCTGGATAACGTAATACATGAGAGAATTGTAGCATACTCCTCCTCTAAAGCAACCTTTTTTCACACTTGTGTTATAATGTATGAAATGAGGAGGATATTATGAATGTCACATCCTATACTTTTCAGTCACCTTATCCCCATCAAGTTCAAATAGGTCGGCCTGATCCTCAATCACAACAGCAAGAGCAACAGACAGAAGCAGTGAATAATTTAGCCTCTGTAGAGAGCAGACCAACCCAGCCGGAAGCAGATGCCTATATTGCACAAGCGACAGGAGGGGCGTCTGTCAATGTTGCAAATGTCTCAACCGATATGGGAGTTAGTTCTGCTCTGGAGAGTTTTACCTCTACCAACAATCAAGCACAAGCCGTTACTGCCTATTCGAGTTAAAAGGAGCCGAAAATGAGTTCTATTGCCAATAGTACTACTATCAGCTCACTTCCTGTCCAGTCCCAAGAGACGGGTACATCGCCTTTCTCTGTTCCTCAAACACAGAGAAGAACACCAGAACAACTGCAACCACCTGAACAGGAGCTCTCTGAGGAACAGCGCGATACGGTAAGGGAGGGTATTGCCGGTGTTGCCGGTTATCGCTCGACACAGGCGCAAATCGAGGCTTATGCAGCAGGAGCTCAGCAAGCCAACAATACAAGCAGTGCTTATGAAGACACTGCAGCTTATATTGAAAACTATAATAATTTTGCCGCTGATTTACGGCGTAGCGATGCTATCAACACTTATGTAGATAATGGTGGTGATTTTTCCAGAGTTGGAGAACGGGCATCCACCCTTCCGATCAATCAAATCGATGCCAGTCAACGTGATAGTGTACGTCATGTGGGGCTCGCCAGTGAAGGGGAATTACCCACAGCTGCGGAGACTGAACAATTTTCACTGCTCCAGACGACTCGTGCCATTGAGTCTTATAATCTCATTGCACAATCATCTAAAGATGCGCAAAACCATGCTACCTACCTGCAAAACAGTGTAGCCGGCTTCAATACAGTTGGGCATGGACTTGTCCATAGCGGTTTTGAAAGTGCCTGACCGTTAAATACGCCCCTGCTTCACCAGCGATAAGACCATCGCTAGTGAGTAGCCATCATTTTCATACCCTTCTTCAATACAGCTTTCACACTTATCACCCATCGGACACTCGCTGTTCTCTATCATCTCTGCAACACTCTGAAAATTGTTTTCTTTGATACATTCGGCAATCTCACGCATATCAAGCGAATTACAGACACAGATCATTCTATCTTTATCGATCATTTAAGACTCATTTTTTCTTGATATAATAACACAAAAAACGGGCTCATTTATGATCAGATTTTTCATCTTGCTCCTACTCTTAAAGCTTTCCCTTTTCGCCGAGTTCCATGAAGCCAAAGCAGACCGTTTTACTTTCGAATCTGCACAAAAACATTGCCGTGACCTTGGCAATGGAGAGTAATCGCTCCTATCTACAATATGTGAGTGATCCAGAGGAGTAAACAGTGCCCCAGTTTAGTTCATTTTGAAGGGGTAGTTATAAGTCAATTTACCCTATACTTCTGCAAATTATCTTCGGAACCGCTCTCATGGACTATTTCGCCAAACGTATCATTCCCTGTTTAGATGTCAAAGACGGCCGTGTCGTCAAGGGTGTCAACTTTGTTGGTCTCAAGGATGCCGGCGATCCGGTTGAAGTGGCCAAGCGTTACAACGAAGAAGGGGCGGATGAGCTTACATTTCTGGACATTACCGCTTCGCATGAAGAGCGTGATACCATCGTGCATATCGTCGAGGAAGTGGCCAAAGAGGTCTTTATTCCGCTAACCGTTGGCGGAGGGATCCGAAAACTCGATGACATCTATGCTCTACTCAATGTCGGCTGCGATAAAGTGAGTGTCAACTCCGCTGCCATCAAACGTCCGGAACTCATCGATGAAGGGGCCAAACGTTTCGGTTCACAGTGTATCGTTACCGCAATCGATGTCAAACGCACGGGTGAGCACTACAACGTCTATCTCAATGGCGGACGCATCGATACCGGTATCAATGCCGTAGAGTGGGCTAAAGAGGTCGTTGATCGCGGGGCAGGAGAGATTCTGCTCACCTCCATGGACGCCGATGGTACCAAAGCCGGATTTGACATCCCTATTACCCAGCAGATCAGTGAACTGGTCAATGTGCCTATCATTGCCAGTGGCGGAGCAGGTACCATGGATCACATCAAAGAGGCATTCGACCATGGTGCAGATGCCGCACTTGCCGCTAGTATCTTTCACTACAAAGAGATCGATATTATGGATCTCAAACACTACCTCAGCGACCAAGGGATCCCTGTCCGCTTATGATTATCTGCGCAGGAAACAACGAGACCTTTGACTTTGCCACACCAATGGGGGTCGGCCTGATCGAGATGGCCATGAACCTGACCCGATTATGCCTTTTTGACAAGCCTGAATTCCTTCTTTTTGTCGGTTCGGCCGGCAGCTATGGATCTCACAATATCCTCGATATTGTCGAGTCTAAAACTGCGGCCAATGTGGAGCTCTCTTTCCTGCAGAAAAAGTCCTATACCCCACTCGACAATGTTGTCTCTACCCAGACAGAGCAGGGAGCCGATGTCATTGTAAACAGCTCTAACTACATCTCTACCGATATGGAACTGGCTGCGCAGTTTGAGAAACTTGGTATCACGCTTGAGAACATGGAGTTTTTCTCTGTATTACGCATAGCTCAGGAGTTTGACATCCCTGCCGGTGGTGTCTTCTGTGTTACCAACTACTGCAATGAAAAGGCGCATGATGATTTCATTGCAAACCATGCTGAAGCCAAGCGGAAACTAACTGAGTATGTTCCGCGACGCATCAAGGAGCTCGTATCGTGAGCAAACAGACTATCCTCGACTTTACCAAAGAAGAGTTGACGCAGATCGCTAAACCTAGCTTCCGTGCCAAACAGATCTTTGGCTGGATATACAACCAGTACGTTGACAGCTTTGATGAGATGAAAAATATTCCCAAAGCCCTGCGTGAAGAGCTGGATGAGAAGTATCTGCTGATGCCGCTTAAGATCCTACGCAAGGAAGAGGCAACTGATGGGACTATCAAGTACCTCTTCGAGCTTCCTGACGGCAAGACAGTTGAAACTGTCTGGCTGAAGATGAAAGAGACTCAGTATGATGAAGAAGGCAATGTCTCTCAAGAAGCCAAATATACCGTCTGCGTCTCTACCCAGGTAGGCTGTAAAGTAGGATGCTCTTTCTGTCTGACAGCCAAAGGCGGTTTTACACGCGATCTGACAGCGGGTGAGATTGTTGCACAGGTTCTGGCTGTCAAAAAAGATAACGGCCTGGCAGCTCATCGGCGTCTTAACATCGTCTACATGGGTATGGGAGAGCCGCTGGACAACCTGGACAACCTCGCTAAAGCCATCAGGATATTCAAGGATGAAGAGGGGCTGAGCATCTCAGGGAAACGGCAGACGGTTTCGACCAGCGGCCTCAGTTCCAAAATCGACCAGCTTGGAAAGATGGATTTGGGTGTACACATCGCTATCTCCCTGCACGCCGTAGATGATGAACTGCGCACCGAGCTGATCCCTATGAACAAGGCCTACAACATCGCCTCGATCATCGACGCTGTCAAACGCTTCCCTATCGATACCCGAAAACGGGTCATGTTCGAGTACCTCGTCATAAAAGACAAAAACGATGATATCACATCGGCCAAAAAACTTGTCAAACTGCTTCACGGTATTAAAGCAAAAGTAAACCTGATCTACTTTAATCCTTATCCGGACAGTGACTACAAGCGCCCTGCTCCGGAAGATATGGTGAAGTTTCAGGAGTATCTTGTCAGTCATGGACTTCTTTGTACCATCAGGGATTCAAAAGGTATCGATATCAGCGCTGCGTGCGGTCAATTAAAAGAGAAAACAGAAGAAGAGAAATATGGGAACAATTGAATACATACAAATTATATTTTTAGTACTGGTACTGGTTATCGGCATAGGCGGCTTTTTATGGGCACTAAACAAAGATGATGATGATGATGATGCGTAACGCGATAGTGCTATAATTACTCTGTTTATTAAAGGAGAGATATTATGTCACAAAAAACAGATTCTGAGCGTATTCTACGTATTCACCAGCTTTCCCAAGATAATTTTGGCGATGTACGCTTTGTCGGTGTGAAATACCATACAAAGATCGGCTGGGTAGCCAAGGTGCAATTTGAAGAGAATGTCTACTTCGGCAATCTAACGGCTGATGGCAAAGACTCTACCGATGCGCTGCGTAAATTGAAAAATCGTGTTAAGAAGATCATAAAACGTTATAATCAAGTCTAGCTCTTACTAACAATTGACTAACATAATGTTATACACGGAAGATTTTTAAAGAGAGGTAAACGGCCAACACACCAGGGAGGCCGTTTATGTCTGCAATCTTAACACACTTTTCTTATATCCATCTCAACTTCTACCGGCAACCTTCACATCTCAACTATGCTACAATCTATTTAGAGGTACCCTTATTATGAGGAATCAAGCTGAACTGGTCTCACATCTTCGTCAAAGCGGTGTATTGAGATCGAAAATGCTCATAGATGCTTTTTTAACTATAGACCGTGCTGACTTCATCCCTGATCCACTTTCACTCCAGGCTTATGAAGACCACCCTCTTCCCATCGGATATGGTCAGACCATCTCTCAGCCTTTTACCGTCGCCTTTATGCTTGAAGCGCTTCAAATCAGGCAGAATGACCTTGTTATGGATATTGGTGCCGGTTCAGGATGGACAACGGCATTGATGGCTACTATGGCCAAACAGGTCATTGGCCTTGACCGGATCAAAGAGCTTGTCACTTTTGCCAATAGCAACCTCACCAAATACTCTTTTCAAAATGCCATAGTATTGAATGCAGGTTCACAGCTTGGTATACCGCAAATGCAGTTTGACAAGATTCTGGTCTCAGCTGCCGCCCATACATTTCCCAGCACCCTGCTTGATCAGCTGAAACCTGATGGTACTTTAGTAATCCCTGTCGCAAATGCTATTATCGTCTGTCATAAAGATAAAAATGGTCATGTCAGACACCATCAATTTGACGGCTTTGTCTTTGTACCTCTAATAACATCTGACAACTAAAACAACTCCCTTAAAAAAAATTTCATCCTATGAAATTTCTACTAAATTTGCCAAAATGTGTAGATTTCACACTGTGTTCTAACGTGTGAATAAAATTTCATGTTTTTTTTATTTTGTCACAAAGTTATCAAGAACTTCAGGCTTATTTTATCTAAAATTTTTCTTAATTTACCCTACCTTAACCGGCACTGAAAGTCCCTAAAACAGGGCACTATAGCACTTTCATATCTTCTTGACACTATTGCTTGATATCGACTATCATTTAATGGGAATGAGTTATTCACACCTTAACGAAAAAAATTTTCTTTTCCTTCTTTATTACTATTTTGTATCGATATCGTAGCACTCCTGTAACCATGGGCTTCTATACTTTCCAAGACAATATAAATCAACATATGATCACTGCTTATAGCAGGAACTGCGAGGAAAATTCATGATTACGGTTGAAGGTACTCTCAGGAGTCAATACCCAAAACTTTTTACGTTTCCAACATATCTCCATAAGCCTACGGTTAGTTTTTTAAAACTGCTTTTTCATGAGAAAAGTATTCATTCTTTTCTCAAAGAACACAATGAAACCGGTTTGAACTTTATCAACGCAGTTCTTGACCACCTAAACATATCCTATAAAGTAGATACTAAGCAGGTTCAGAATATTCCGGCACTTGGCAAGGTAATTATTGTTGCCAATCATCCGCTGGGTGCATTGGATGCACTTGCACTCATCCAAATGGTAAGTTCTCTGCGTCAGGACAAAAAGGTAAAAATTGTCGCCAATAATATGCTTTCGAAATTTTCACAACTCAAAGAGCAACTGATTCCGGTTGACAACCTCAGCGGCAAACTCTCAAAAGAGAGCCTGTGCAAAGTTGATGAAGCTCTAAATAATGAAGAGGCAGTAATATTTTTCCCTTCAGGAGAAGTTTCCCGTGCCTATTTAAACGGTATACGCGACGGAAAGTGGAAGAGTGGCTTCGTCAAGTTTGCCAAACGGACGCAAAGCCCAATACTCCCTGTCTATATCAATGCAAAAAACTCTCTGCTGTTTTATGGTGCTTCATGGGTTTATCGTCCATTGGGAACGATACTGCTCAGTCATGAGATGTTTATGGCCCGAAACTCTGTTTTTGAGTTTACTGTAGGTGAGCAGATCACGGCACATGCCATAAGCAGTATGCATCTTGACTACAAGCAGCATGCCAAACTCTTTCGCCGTCACCTGTACCGTCTTGCACGTGGCAAAAAGGGTATTTACACAACCGAACAGTGCATTGCACATCCTGAATCCCGGCAGACTATCAAACAAGAGCTGAAGCAGGGTGAACAACTCGGTACAACGACAGACAATAAACAGATCTACCTGATCGAGTCTGAATATGCACCGACGCTCATCAGCGAGATAGGACGGCTTCGCGAATACTCCTTCCGTAAAGTAGGGGAGGGAAGTGGTCAGCGTAAAGATATTGACAAGTATGATGAGTATTACCAGCATCTTGTTCTTTGGGATGAGGATGCACTGGAAGTGGTCGGAGCCTATCGCATCGGTGAGTGCGACTGGATCCTCTCATGGCTTGGCAAAGAGGGACTCTATCTAAATGAGTTATGCAAGATCGATGAGTCTGCCGATGCCTATCTAAACGAAGGCATTGAGCTTGGTCGCAGCTTTGTTCAACCAAAGTACTGGGGAACGCGTGCTCTTGACTACCTGTGGCAAGGGATCGGTGCATATCTTAGTCATAATCCGCAAATCAGATATATGTTTGGAGCTGTCAGTATCAGCGGTTCCTACCCACAGCATGCCAAAGAGGCCCTGGTCTACTTCTATAACAACTATTTTGGTTCAAAAACACCATCACTGCATGCCAGAACACCCTACCATCTCTCTCAGTTCACAAAAGATGAGATGCAGCAGATATTTCAGGGCAATGACTACTCTGCAGACTTTAAAAGACTGCGTGATTATCTGAAAGCATTTAATGTCACTGTTCCTACCCTCTACAAGCAATACAGTGATATCTGTACAGAGGGTGGCGTCGAGTTTATGGATTTTGGAATTGATACAGAGTTCAATGACTGTATTGACGGCTATATTGTTGTCGATATACAGAAACTAAAACCAGAAAAACGAGAAAGGTATATAACCAATGCCATTTGAACTTTAAACGTATCGCCTCATCAACAGAGGAGCTGCTAACGGACACTCTGCATAGCGGTAAATGCTTCTTTTATAAAATCGGTTTTAGAATGGATGGAGTAGTGGTGCTGCCTGTATTCAAAATCAAGTTGTGAGGCATGCAATAACAGCCGTGTTGCGCCGGAAAGCTTCAATCGCTCTTCTGGTGTAATCTCCTTGTCGAGGAAGCGCAATACATCTTCTTCTTTCTGCCCATAGATCGGATCTCCGACGATAGGATGTTTCACGATATCTCCCGTTAAGAAATTATGCTGGGAGCATAATTTTAGGGAGTAAAATAGATCAATGGACAGTCTCCATAGCCTTAAGCGCCTCTTCAATAAAATCAGTTTTGGAATGAATGGAGTAATGATGTCCTTTGTACTCAAAATCAAGTTGTGAGGCATGCAATAACAGCCGTGTTGCGCCGGAAAGCTTCAATCGCTCTTCTGGTGTAATCTCCTTGTCGAGGAAGCGCAATACATCTTCTTCTTTCTGCCCATAGATCGGATCTCCGACGATAGGATGTTTCACGTGAAACAGATGCACTCTGATCTGATGCTGCCTTCCCGTATAAGGCTTGGCCTCCACCAGCGTCATATCATGCTCGGGGAGATATTTTAGAGGGCGAATGAAAGTCTTAGACGCTTTTCCATCTTCATGAACTTTTACTGTCAGCCTGACAATAGCACTCGCATCTTCCTGACGAAGCAGGGGCACATCAATTTCTGTTTCACGTGAAACATGCCCATGCACCAACGCAACATAATACTTCTGCATCTGACGATGCTCAAACATCATCTTCAGGTCACGTTCACTCTTTTTGTTACGGGCGGCTAACACCAGACCGCTTGTCTCCTGATCGATACGGTGAGTAATGTTAGCATCCCTGCCAAAGTGATGACGGATCTCATCAACAAGGGAGTAGGGTGTATAGCGGTTTTGGGGGTGAATCAAAACACCACTTGGCTTATCAAAAACAGCAAACTCACTTGTTATAAACAGGGGGTTCAATCCTCGTGTGGAAGATTCAAAACAAACAAACTCAAACGGACCATCGACTGTTCCATAATTATTAGTCATAGGCTCACCATCAATAAAGAGTCGACCCTTGGCAATCATTCTCTGCGCTTCACGCTGCGTATAACCCAACTCTTTAATGAGGAAAAGAAATGCTTTTTGCTTATGTGGTGCATGAAGCTTTTTAATTACAAATGGCATAAAAATGTCCTCTCGATTTAAACCCTTTATTAGACACTCTAGGTTAATATAAAATACTTTATTTATGCGAATTTTAGCACAAATACATCACCTCATATTATGACTAAAGGTAAACAGTAATGGTAGAACGTTATGCTCGAGAAGAGATGAAATCCAAATGGACAATGCAGGCCAAGTATCAGGCATGGCTTGATGTTGAAAAAGCAGTAGTCAAAGCATGGAACCGCTTGGGACTGATCCCGGATGATGATGCAAACAATATTGTTGAAAAAGCCGGCTTTAGCGTAGAGCGCATTGATGAGATAGAAGCAGTCACAAGGCATGACCTGATCGCCTTTACTACATCCGTTGCAGAGACACTTGGCGACGAGAGTCGATGGTTTCACTACGGCATGACCTCCTCAGATACCATCGATACGGCTGTAGCTGTTCAGATGAAAGATTCACTGGAACTTGTCATCAAAGATGTGAAGATGATCATGGAGTCGATCAAGAAGCGGGCTCAAGAGCATAAGATGACATTGATGGTCGGACGTTCCCACGGCATCCATGGTGAACCGATCACATTCGGTCTTGTGTTAGCTGTCTGGTATGACGAAATGGCACGCCACCTTGAGAACCTTGAGCAAACAATGGATGTTATTGCTGTCGGTCAGGTCTCGGGGGCAATGGGTAACTTTGCTCATGCACCGTTAGAACTGGAAGAGTATACCTGTGAAGAGTTGGGCCTTAAACCGGCACCGGCATCCAACCAGGTAATCCAGCGTGACCGTTATGCACGGTTAGCTACAACCTTGGCACTGATGGCCAGCACGATCGAAAAATTCGCTGTGCAGGTTCGCCACTGGCAGCGTACAGAAGTGTACGAGTGTGAAGAGTTCTTTGCAAAAGGACAGAAAGGCTCTTCAGCTATGCCACACAAACGTAATCCTATCCTGACAGAGAACATTACAGGGCTTGCACGCATGATCCGTGCCTACGCCAATCCGGCTATGGAGAATGTCGCCCTCTGGCATGAGCGCGACATCTCTCACAGTTCCACCGAACGTTTCTGGCTACCGGATGCTTTCGTCACCACAGACTTTATGCTTCACCGTATGAACAATGTCATCGCTAATCTGACAGTATATCCTGAGAATATGATGAAAAACCTCAACCTTACCGGCGGTCTGGTATTCTCTCAACGCGTTCTGCTTGAACTGCCGATCCAGGGCGTCTCACGTGAAGATGCATACCGTATCGTTCAGCGTAATGCGATGAAGGTGTGGGAAGGGCTCCAACAAGGCAAACCGGCGCTCAATGAAACTGGTGAGAGCCTCTATCTTCAGTACCTTTTGGAGGATGAGGAGTTGCGTAACAGTCTGAGTGAAGAACAGATCAGAGAGTGCTTCAATTATGACTATTACACAAAAAATGTGGATAAAATATTCGCACGTGTGTTCACAAAATAAAATACGCCAAACGAGCAAAGCCCCTTTGACTACGCTAACGCTGAGTTTGCTTCAGCAGCAAGCTCACGTGCCGTTGGCACTTTTAAAATATTATAAAAAGCGATACTTAGTCGCACCAAGGAATCGTAAATGATCACTGTTATCAAGCGTAACGGCCGCCAAGAGCCTCTTGATATTACTAAAATCCAGAAGTACACTTCTGCGGCCGTCAAAGGCCTCTACAATGTCTCACAAAGTGAACTGGAAGTCGATGCACAGATCCACTTCCGTGACGGCATCACTTCCAAAGAGATCCAGGAGACTCTGATCAAGACTGCCGTCGACAAGATCGATATCGATGCACCAAACTGGACCTTTGTCGCATCACGACTTTTTCTTTATGATCTCTACCACAATGTCAATGGCTACACAGGCTACGGCAAGATGCGTGAATATTTTGAACGTGGTGAAAAAGAGGGCCGGATCCTGCTTGGCCTCAAAGAGAAGTACGACCTTGAAGAGCTGGACAGACACATTGTCCCCGAACGTGACCTCCTCTTTAACTATCTTGGCATTAAAACACTTTACGACCGCTACCTCATTAAAGACCGTAATGCCGAGCCTATCGAACTGCCTCAGCATATGTTTATGGCGATTGCCATGTTCCTGGCACAAAATGAAGAGAACCCTCAAGAGTGGGCTATCAAGTTTTACAACATGGTCTCCAAGTTCGAGGTAATGTTAGCTACACCGACTCTCTCCAATGCCAGAACGACACGCCACCAGTTAAGCTCATGCTATATCGGTTCTACACCGGATAACATCGAAGGTATCTTTGATGCCTACAAAGAGATGGCCCTGCTTTCCAAATTTGGCGGTGGGATCGGCTGGGACTGGACACGGGTACGCGCCATGGGTTCGGTTATAGACAACCATAAAAATGCTGCCGGCGGCACCATCCCGTTTTTGAAGATCACCAACGACATCGCTATTGCCGTTGACCAGCTTGGTACCCGCAAAGGTGCCATTGCCGTCTATCTCGAACCATGGCATATGGATATCAATGACTTTATCGATATCAAGAAGAACTCCGGGGAAGAACGTCGCCGTGCCCACGATCTTTTCCCGGCTGTCTGGATCAATGATCTCTTTATGAAACGTGTTGCCGAAGATGGCATCTGGACACTGTTCGATCCTTATGATTGCCTGGAGTTGACCGATCTTCACGGCGAAGCTTTTGAGAAGCGCTACCTTGAACTGGAACAGGATGAGAGTATTGTCAAAGAGCATATCAAAGCCAAAAACCTCTGGAAGAAGATTCTGACCAGCTACTTTGAAACAGGAAATCCTTTCATCTGTTTCAAAGACAACGCCAACCGTGCCAACCCGAACGATCACTACGGAATTATCCGCAGTTCGAATCTCTGTACAGAGATCTTCCAAAACACAGAGACCAACCACTACCGCACCAAACTCAAGTTTGAAGATGGCGACTTTATCACCTTCGAAGAGGATGAGCTGGTCAAAGTAGACAGTGGTATTGAAAAACCAGCTAACAAAGTTACGGCTCTGGACTCCATCGATGGACGCCAGGTCTACATCGTTGAGAAAGAGAAAGTCGATGGTGCGACTGCAGTGTGTAACCTCGCTTCCATCAACCTCTCCCGTATCAATACAAAAGAGGATATTGAACGTGTCGTACCTATTGCCATGCGTGCGCTGGACAATGTCATCGACCTGAACTTCTACCCACTGGAAAAAGTAAAACGCACCAACATGAAAAGCCGCTCTGTCGGTTTAGGTGTTATGGGTGAAGCGCAGATGCTGGCCGAACATGGAATCAGCTGGGGGACGCAAGAGCACTTCGACAAGATCGACGAGGTGTTAGAAGCAGTTAGCTACAACGCCATCAATGCCTCAGCCGATCTGGCTGAGGAGAAAGGTGCCTACCCAGAATTTGAAGGTTCTAAATGGAGCCGCGGCATCTTCCCGATGGATCACACCAAAGCCGAAGTGCTGAACCTGATCGATCGCGGCGGTCTTTTCGCCTCAACTTACGAATGGGATGAGCTGCGAGCCAAGGTGAAAAAGCAGGGGATGCGTAACGGTTACCTGATGGCCGTCGCACCGACCAGTTCAATCTCCATCCTTACCGGTACGACACAGGCAATCGAGCCGGTCTACAAACGTAAGTGGTATGAAGAGAACCTTTCCGGACTTATTCCGGTCGTTGTACCAAAACTAAGCCCTGAGACATGGGAGTACTACACTCCGGCCTACGATCTTGACCAGACTATCCTGATCAAAGCCGGTGCTATCCGCCAGCGCTGGATAGATCAGGGCCAGAGTCTAAATATCTTCATCACCCTAGATAAAGCCAGCGGCAGATATCTCAACGAGATCTATACCCTTGCATGGCGTCTGGGTCTGAAATCGACATACTACCTGCGTTCTCAGTCACCTGAAGCCTCTAATGATGTTGAAGACCGCTCACTGGAATGTGTAGGCTGCCAATAACATGCGACCGCTAACAGCCTCAAACACTTCGACACTGATTGAGCGGATAGACCATGCCAAAGATGGAGAACTTCGCTCCATCATCATGAAAGACCCCACAACTTTCACCGTTACCTTTTCTGTACAAGACAAGAACCGTGGATTTGACTGGATCAACCTTGCACTTGAGGTTAGCAGTGTTCATGATGCCAGACTCATCGATGACAGTAAGTTCAATTTTGTCGATATGAGTGATGGTGTTAGTATCTTGTTTCAGGGGGATGATTGCGGGTTGGTCTTTGGCAGTTATAATTCACTGACATCTGCTAATGATTCTGTTATGTATTTGATTGGGAAATCAATTAAATATGAAGAGTTGCCTTTCTCGGAATAGTCTTTTAAAACCTCTCTTTAAATTTTAATCCTGTTGTGTTTTAAATGAGCTGTTCTCTTACTTTCTTTTTGTTCTCGGCAAAAAGAAAGTAAGCACGTGTGTTCAATGCCATTTCAAAGCATTGGATGAAGAAAAACTCGCTACCAAGGCTCCGCGGATTTAATGACATAGATGTGCGGCAAAGATATCAGGCTGACAGTCAGTCTCACAGTCTTAGAAACTACACCCAATCAGATAAGCCTGACCATGCTTTACAACGCTAGCGTTGTATTTCGCTTTGCGAAATCAATAATCATCAATGCGTTCCCCAATAGATAAACTCTTGTGCCTTTGGAAAGCCGATTGTTGAAGCATATCAGCCGTTAAGAAAACCCATCTGTTTGAGCGAAGCGAGTTTTGGGTTTTTAGGATGATATGCTTCAACAATCGGGAACTTCCAGCCAGGAAGCTTACCAACCGGCACAAGGCGCTTTTTGCTTACTTTTTTGCAAGCAAAAAAAGTAAGGGAGCTGCACAGAAAAACTCAATAATCAAATAAGTTACTCAACTTTCGCACATGCCGTCACCCCGGACTTGATCCGGGGTCCACAGCTGCAAGGTCTTAAACATAAAAACCACTAGATTCCGGGTCAAGCCCGGAATGACAGCCGTTTTTTATGTGCGAAAGTTGAGTAAGTTAGTGAAACTTCTGATCAAACAGCTCACTAACACAAACCTCTATCATCTCATACACCCTATCAAACCCCTCATACCCATCAAAGAAATAAGGGTCAGGTACATCCTCATTCTCATAACCAAACGCACCAAGTTTGTGAAGTGATGATGCCCCCATCTGTTTTAAGTCGTTATAGTTACTCTCATCCAAAGCAATAACAAGATCAAACATCTCAAAGTCTTCCGGTTTGACCTGACGGGCACGAAGCTTGGAAATATCGATGCCGTACTTACCTGCAACTGTTATGGAGTTTTGACATGGTGATTCACCTACATGCCAGCTGCCTGTACCGGCAGAATCAATAACGATATCCAGACCACGTTCATCAGCGATCTTTCTCGCCACCCCTTCAGCAATGGGAGAACGGCAGATATTGCCCAGACAGACAAAGATTACTGAACACAAACCATCCCCCACCTAACTACTGATTCCATATGGTGACACGCTTTCCCACGGCAGTTCTGAGCTCACGGCCGCTTCCCGTTGAAACAACTTTATACGCAAACTCTTCCCAGGTATTGTCCTGATAAATCATAAAGAGCCGTTTGCCGTCGGCATACCACTGCCCTTTATACTCATCTTTACTTTTATCCTCGAGCCAAATATCTCCGGCACCCACAATCGTATGTGAAGAGTTAACCTGATGCCATCGCCCATCGGCATAAAATGACAGCTGGCTTTTTTCATCCGTTGCCGATCGTGCGGCACTCCATGCCGTTTGATAGATCCTGTCCGGATTTTCCAGATAGGATGATGATAGTTTGTTCCATGATCCGACCAGTGCAGGGTCCTGTTGCCCCTGACCCAATACAAACGACCTGAATATCTTTTTCAAAGAGTCCGTACGCTTATCTATCAACCCTTTATACGCAATGGCCGAGAGCGTTAAGGCATGCCCCCGGGAAATAACGATGTAGGCACGCCCTTCAATAGGTTTCCCGGCGTTATTGTTGCCAGCCCATTTAAGCACGATCCCCTGGGTTCCCATCAGATCGACATACTCTTTATCCTGCTGCAGCTGCAAAGCCGGCAAAATGGAACGTACCTGCTGATCACAGTAACTGATCACCTGCGGATTATCGGCACGGGATATGCCTGTCCCTGCTACACTCTCGCCAGTGACGAAAAAGAGTTCAGAAGGTCCCTCTTGTGTAGATACCACATTGTTGGGCACCAGCTGAAGCGCCTCATCTTGTTCCTGAAGCTGCCAGCTTTGCGGATACCAAAAAGAGAGCCCCGTAGGATGACGATAGACATTTCCTTTTTCAGAAGTACCGTTTTGTGCACTCCCTGCCGATATTAACAGCATCAGCCAAATCATTCCCATCAATAAACGCATAACAGCTCCTTTTCCCCACATTCTGGTGAGCCTTTTATACGATTATAGTACAGCTAGGCTTTTATAGCCGTTTTTTAACAATAATACGAGATTGGTTTATAAGGGCTTAAAAAACCTTCAATGCCTTTGGGGAAGGCCTGATCCTAAGCAGATCTTTTAAATGCAGAAGTGAGGCCGTTATTGCATCATAATCACTATCGCTGAACACCATCGAGTACCGGAACAAATTTACAGCTGTCGAGAGCATCTTCAACCAGCCTGCTGCCGCGTTTCACAAATCGGGTGATCACCTGCTTGCCGCCGCGCTCCATCGGGGCAACGATAATGCCGTTAGGCGCCAGCTGATCGATCAGTCTTTGCGGGATCTCTTTGGCTGAAGCGGAAAAGAGGATACGGTCATACGGAGCGTACTGGACCCAGCCGTTCTGGCCATCATCGGTACGGGTGTGTATGTTGTGAACTCCCAGCTTTTTAAAACGCTCCTTTGCCTCGAGCATCAGTGAGTCGATCCTCTCGATTGTAAAGACACCGCGAAAAAGATGGGAGAGAACCGCTGCCTGATAACCGCTGCCGCAGCCCACTTCCAGAACTCTGTCTGCACCTTCGGGAGAGAGGTACTCCGTCATCTTTGCCACCGTCAACGGCGAACTGATCCACTGCTGTGCACCGATAGGCAAGGCATCGAGCTTATAGGCGTTGTGTTTGAAGCCATTGGGTACAAATGCTTCCCTGTCGGTCTTGGCGATAGCCTCTTTGACCTTCGGACTGAGAGGAAACTGTTTATTGATATCTTCGGCCAGACGGCCTGTTTTTAGGGCAGTGATTTTACTGAGCAATACCTACATCCATGTAACGGCGCATCTTGCGCACCTCTTTTTGATCATATGGAAGCGTTAAGCAAGGCTTGTTCCCATTGCGGGTGGTGACTCCGAACGGTGTGATGATACCGGACTGGCCGGTCATCTCCTCATTTGAAGTATCACTGGCAACGACATAGCACTGATTGATGATTGCGATGGCTTCTGTCAGGGTTACAAAGTTGTCTGAGCGCAATTTCCCCCACTGTGCAGGGATGGCAATGAGATCGGCACCCTCCAGCTTCTTCCAGAGCTCTTTGAAGCGCAGTTCAAAACAGATAACGATACCCATTCTGATGCCATCGACATCAAAGAGGACAATCTCGTCATCACTCCCTTCGCTGAAGTAGTCATGTTCACCGCCGAACGCGAAAAGATGCGCTTTAGCCTGCTCATGAATGACTTTACCTCTTTGAAGCACCTTTGCCACATTATAGATGCCGTCACTTCGCTGCTCGATCAGCGTAATGATGAGTGTCCTCTCACCCAAAATACCGAATAGAGCATCCAACGCCTCTGATGTAAAGTCGGCAGCAGCATCAAAATTGTCATAATCAAAATTTGTCAGGCAGACTTCCGGTGCTACGACAATGGCATTGACAGGTGTCTGTTCGATAAGTTCGATAAGGGTGGAGAGGTTCTCGTTGTAGTCAGAAGTCGTTGCAAAGCGGAGCGAGGCGAGAGGTCGACTATTTTCTCTCTTTCCTCTTTCCTCTTCCCTCTTCCCCATTACGACTACCAGTCTTCGTCGAAGCTAAGGCTTCCTTTGGAATAGTTCGTAACCGTACCTTCAAAAAAGTTCGTTTTCTGGTCATTGAACTTGGCAAAATCATCGACCCATTTGATAGGGTGTTCGACATTGTAGAGCGGTTCAAATCCGACAGAGGTCAGACGGTCATCGGCCAGATACTGTATGTACTGCCCTACGATCTCATCGGTGAGACCAAGTATCTGTCCCTGAGTGATATACTGACCCCACATGGTTTCAAGTTCAACCGCTTTCTTGAACATCTCGATCACTTCCTCTTTCAGCTGTTCCGTAAAGAGGTCGGGACGTTCGCGTCTAAGCGTATTGATGAGGTTTTGAAAGAGGGTAAGGTGGGTCACTTCGTCACGCTGGATAAAACGGATCATCTGCGCAGAGCCCAGCATCTTACCTGAACGTGCCAGCGTATAGATGTAGGCAAACCCGCTGTAGAAGTAGATACCTTCAAGGATCTGGTTGGCAAAACAGGCTTTAACGAAGTTATGCTCGGTCGGATCATGTGCCAGGTTGTCATAAACTGCCGCAATCGCATCATTTTTCTGTTTGAGCATCATATCGGTGCGCCACAGCTCATAGATCTCTTCACTGTTTTGAGAGATAGAGTCGACCATAACGGCATAACTTTGTGAATGCAGTGCCTCTTCAAACGACTGACGCACCAGGATCAGGTTGATCTCCGGTGAGGTGACATATGGATTGACATTATCGATCAGGTTGTTCGTCTGAAGGGAGTCCATAAAGATCAGCTGGGCAAGCGCCTTGTCGTACGCCGCTTTTTCTGTCTCGGTAAGGTTTTTATAGTCGGTTACATCGCGGGTCATATCGACCTCTTTTGGGAACCATGTGTTGTTCAGCATCATCTCCCAAAGGTTATAGGCCCACTGGTATTTGATGTTGTTCAGCTCGAAAATACCCGTTGGATCACCGCCGAAGATCTGACGGTCGTTGACATGTTCTTGGGATTCCGGATTATAGATTTTTTTTCTGTTCATGGGGACAAGCCTGTGTAAAAATAAGTAGTTGATTATGACTAAAAAGAGGTTTGTTACTGATTAAATAAGAAGAAAGTTTTTAAAGATTGGGCGAAGCCCTAAGGAGAAAAATTGTCGTTAAATAACGACTATTTTCTTCCACGTTCGTAACGCTTGCGCTCATTCTCTGAGAGGTAACGTTTACGGATACGGATGTTTTCCGGTGTGACTTCAAGCAGCTCATCGTCTTCGATCCACTCCAGTGCTTTCTCAAGATTCATATCGCGTGGCGGAACCAGTTTGATCGCTTCGTCTGCACCCGATGAACGGACATTTGACTGCGCTTTACCCTTGATCGGGTTGACAGAGAGGTCGTTAGAACGGGAGTGCTCGCCAAGAACCATTCCTTCATAAACTTTATCCTGCGGGTTGAGGAAAAGGACACCGCGATCTTGAAGGTTGAAGAGTGAGTAGGCCATAGCCGTACCGTTCTCAGTCGAGATCAATGCCCCGTACTGGCGTGACTCAACAGTTCCGGAGTATGGACGGAATTCCATGAATGAGTGGTTCATCACCCCTTCACCCTTCGTATCGGTGAGGAACTGGCCACGGAAACCGATGAGACCGCGTGCCGGGATCTCGAACTCGATACGGGTAAACCCTTCACCCATCGGTGTCATTGCTTTCATCTCTGCTTTACGCTTACCAAGACGCTCAATAACGCTTCCTGAAAGATCTTCAGGTACATCGATAACCAGGTGCTCGAACGGTTCACACTTGACACCTTCGATCTCTTTGACGATAACCTCAGGACGTGAGATACCGAATTCAAAATTTTCACGGCGCATATTTTCTGCCAGTACAGTGATCTGTAGCTCACCACGTCCGGAAACTTTGAACTTACCTTCACCGACAACTTCCAGGCTCATAGCAACATTTGTCTGCATCTCCGACTCAAGGCGGTCTTTCAGCTTGTTAGACGTTACGTGCTTGCCTTCCGTACCTGCCAACGGTGAATCATTAACCGAGAAGACAACGGTCAGTGTCGGCTCTTCAATGTGCATTGGGTCTAGCGGCATCGGGTTGTTAGGGTCAACAACCGAGTCACCTACGTCAACGGTTTCAAGGCCGGCGAATGCAATGATATCACCCGCTTCTGCCTGATCGATCTCCATACGGTTAAGGCCATGGAAACCGATAAGCTTTGAGATACGTCCTTTGACCTGTTCACCATCAGCTTTCGCCAACATGACATTATCGCCCTTGTTGATCGTACCATTGAAGATACGGGCAATACCGATCTTACCGACGTAGTTGTCATAATCAAGTGTAAAGACCTGTGCCTGAGCAGGATTATCTGCATCACCGTCCGGGACAGGGATATCGTTAACGATCGCTTCGAAAAGACACTCGAAGTTGCCGTCTTCATCCGCCATATCCATCTTCGCGATACCGTCACGCGCTGCAGCGTAAACGATCGGGAAGTCAAGCTGATCTTCATCGGCATCCATCGCAACGAAGAGGTCAAAGACTTCATCGACAACACGCTCCGGATCAGCTGAAGGCTTATCGATCTTGTTGATCACAACGATCGGTTTTTTACCCAGTGCGATCATCTTCTTAACGACAAACTTGGTCTGCGGCATAACACCCTCATAGGCATCGACGAGCAGTAAAACACCGTCTACCATTTTCAAAACACGCTCAACCTCACCACCAAAGTCGGCGTGACCCGGAGTATCGATGATATTGACCTTGTGATCTTTGTAGCGGATAGCCGTGTTTTTTGAAAGAATCGTGATCCCACGCTCTTTTTCAAGATCGTTGCTGTCCATCGCACGCTCATCATGATGCTCATGCGAGCCGAATGTGCCGGATTGGGTTAACAGACCATCCACCAATGTTGTTTTACCGTGGTCAACGTGTGCAATAACGGCAATGTTTCTAATATTTTGCAAGGGATTTCCTTCTCATAGGGTCTATGCCCTGAAATAATTTCGCGATTATACCCAAAAATGAGTAAAGATGAAGTTAGTGATGGCAAGTAGCATTCTCTTAGTATCAACAGTGTTGCGTTTAGTTAGTTTTTCACTCTACAAAGGCTAGCGGTTTCGAGTATGCTTTTCCACTAATCACACTTATTTGGAATGATAGTTGCTTGATTTTCTTACTATATTATCAAAAGCCCGCATATTCGGGTGAAGGAGCGTGTTGTGATACTACTTGATACACCGCCAAAAGATGCCAAAGCGGCACTGTCGCAACTCCTGATGGGAAAAACGGATCCTGTAGATTCCGAAACCTTCGGCAAGATCTTAAAAGAGTTATCACTCTCCCTTGGAGGAGGCAAAGGCCTTTCAAAAGAGGAGCTTGCTCTGCTGCTTGCCAATGAGGGCAAACAGCAAGATACAAAAATCGCTCCGGGACTTCTGCTGAAACTGGATGATGAGATAGATCCTAAAGCAGTTAAAACCGGGAAGACAGATGAATCTGTCCTGACGCTCCTGCATGGAGATGAGGAGCCGAATCTGAGTAAAGAGGAGCTTGAAGAGATAAAGATGCTTCATCCAAAGCTCACACCTCAAATGCCGGTTAAAGCTGTTCGGGAACTGATAGAAGATGCCAAAACCTATCTCAAAACCCAGCTAAGTGATCTGGTAGAAGAGAAAGAACTGCCTAAAACGCTTAAAGGCCTTGTCCTGCTGGCGGAGAAAAAGGGGATCGATATCACCAAGATCACCCTGGAACAGGCTCAGTCCAAACAAGAGCCAGGCAACAGCAAATCGGCTAAAGATCTTCCTAAAAACGAATCGGTAAAAGTTCAGCCTCTCTTGGCGGAGCCCAAAGATCGGCACACTGGAATAAAAAATATTCCTACTGAAGAGCTGGTCCAAAGTAAACAGACGCAACAACCTGAGAACAGTGAAAGCAAAAAAGAGTCTCAGCCACTGCGTACTTTACTGCAAAAAGAGGAGCCGGCGGGCAAGCCTGAAGCAGCACCACTCAAAGAGAATATCCAAACCGACAAACCTGCACAGCCTCAACTTCGCGGTGAGAACCGGAGTGAACAGGTTTTTCAAAAACCTGAACAGGCCAGTTTAAAGTCTGAAAACAGAGCCGAACAGACCAGTTTAAAGTCTGAGAATCGAGCTGAGCCAGCTATTATCAAATCAGCAGTTCAAACCGAACCGGTCAAGTCTGAAGCCAAACAGGAGACTTCTGCAAGCAAGACAGAACAGCCACTCATCCAGACAGAAGCCAAAACCGATACCGCCAAACATAACGGTGCCAAATCCGGTGAACAGCCAACTGCCTCCCTCCCCTCTGAAACAGCAATAGAAGAGGTGCCTAAAAACGCTGCTCAAAAACCAGACTTTGCCGCCTCACTTACCAAGCTCCTGCAAGGTGATGTTACCGAGGGGACACAGCAAAGCGAGTCGGAAAACCGTTCAGTAGAGACGGCCAAACCGGCTCAAACGGCAACCATCCAGGCAAAAAGTGACGGTCTCGAACTAAAGATAAACGAAGCCAAACAGATGGTCCGCCATTTTGCCGGAGAGATCAAAGAGGCGATCCAGAACTACAAGCCGCCCTTTACCCGCATCAAAATGCAGCTTAATCCCGTCAAACTGGGTGAAGTCGATGTCACTATGGTACAGCGTGGCAATAATGTCCACATCAACATCAGCTCCAACTCTGCAGCGGTCAACCTGCTGGCGAACAATGCAACGGAACTGCGTACACAGCTTGCCCAGAATGGACTGAACAACGCGACCATGAACTTCAACAGCAGTTCCAATCCGGAACAGCAGCAACAGCAACAGCGCCAGCACCTCGCGGAGCTCTATGAACAGTTTGAGAACAGTGAAGAGTTTGATCTGCTCGAAAGCCTCGAAATAATCGTACCTAGATACGTATAAAGGATAAATTATGGAAGTTACAAATACAACAGCAGCCACCGGAACCACACTTGTCGATGCACCTGCCGGAACCAATCCCAAAGGTATTTTAGGTAAAGATGACTTCCTAATGCTTCTTCTAACCGAATTGAAGTACCAGGATCCGACAGAGCCGATGGACAGTGAAAAGATTCTTTCACAGACCTCGCAGTTAGCGACACTCGAAGCCTCTGAAAACACTAACAAAGCGTTAGAGGGACTGGCTGCATCACTGCAGAACAATATGCAGTTCTCCACCATTGCCGCTATCGGCAAGACTGCTGATACCGGCAGCAATGCCATCGTGATCGAAGAGAATGGCGGTGCAAATTTCGAGCTCTACTTCCCTCATGACGTGCAAAGCGGTACGATCAACATCCTTGATCAAAACGGCAATACTGTCAGCACCATTCCGGTCACTGAGAACGACAAAGGTGTCTATGCTTTTGAGTGGGATGGCCGCGATAGTCAAGGAAATTCAATGGAAGAGGGCTTTTACTATGTTGAAGCGAGTTATACGGATAGAGACAGTATGTCTCAGACAACCCGTATGGGTGCCTACCCGATTGAATCGGTTCGATTTGAAGAGGGAGAGGCCCTTGTAAAACTCGGCTCCTCCTATGTGCCATTTTCAGAACTCAAAGAGATCTACGAATAAAGGCTGAACAGTGAATCAGGGATTTTATACCGGCATTAACGGCATGCAGTCAACCCAATATGGTATCGATGTCATTTCTGATAATCTTGCCAATGTCAACTCCATCGGTTACCGTGGCAGCCAGACTGAGTTTGCTTCACTCTTTGAAAAAAATTTGACCGCAGCGGCAGCCAATGGTCCGACAGAAGATACCTTTGGTGTCGGTTCTCGCGTACAGGCCACCTCAATGATGGAGCAGATGGGGACACTCATTCAAGGTGACCGTACAACCGATCTTGCCATAGACGGAGAGGGGTGGTTTGGCATTAGCGGGATGAATGAAATCTACTATACGCGCGCCGGGGACTTCACCTTTGACAGTAACCGCGACCTTGTCACACAGGATGGCTTTCATGCCCTTGGGACATTAGGCACCAACTTCGCCGATGATGTTTTGACAGAACCTTTGGAGAGTATTCCACTGGGTGATGTCGTCGCTCAGGGACCACTCAACTTCCCCCTTGAAATGACCTATCCCGTTCAACCAACGACACAGGCACAGTTTTTCGGTGATCTTGGGGTCGATGATATTCCCGTTGCTGTCAGTGCAACTGCCATTTCACCCAACAGCGCGCACAACCGGATTCGGCTTGATTTCACACAAAGCGCCACGCAGCCACCATCGGGAACGGCGTGGGACATTGTAGGAACCGTCACCAACAATGATGGCACCATTACCTATGACACGCAGACCGGTTCAGCCCTGTTTAATGAGATAGGCGCCATGGTAAACTATACCATGCCTTCATTGGACAATGACGGTGCCCCTGTAGCTATTGATCTTGGGACAGGTTTCAATGGAGTCATGTCCACTGGCAGCGATGCGACAGCTGCCCTTTCATCTTCATCAGACGGTCATGAAGGCGGTGAACTTGTCGGTTATACGATCAACCAAAATGCCGATGTTATCGCCGCTTTTTCCAATGGACGCAGCAGTGCCGTCGGCAAGATGGCTGTTTTTCATTTCCAAAATGACCAGGGACTTGAACGTACCAGCGGTACCCGCTTCCAAGAGAGTGAAAACAGCGGAGATCCGATTTTTTATACCGATGCCAATGGTAACCCGATTAACGGGACAGCCATCCTTACCGGTATGCTCGAAAATTCCAATGTCCGCCTGGAAGTAGGACTGACTGAGCTCATCATCATGCAACGCTCCTATGATGCCAATGCAAAAAGCATCACTACCAGTGACGAACTGATACAAAAAGCGCTACAGATGTAAGTACTGCCTATGGCAGTACAATGTTAATTTTTAATGCTTAATTTTAAATTCTGACTTCAATCCTTTGCAGGATTTTGCTCCCCTTTCAATTAAAAATTCAAAATTTATAACTAAAAATTAAATCTGGTACGTTCTTTGCTTACTATCTTTACTAGATAAAAAAGGATTCACCATGTTAAAATCACTTTTTTCCGGCGTTACCGGCTTGCAATCCCACCAGATTGCGATGGACGTCGAGTCAAACAATATTGCGAACGTTAATACGATCGGTTTTAAATACTCACGAGCCAACTTCTCTGACCTTCTGGCACAGACCAGCAAGATTGCTACCGCGCCTCAAGGGGACATTGGCGGTAAGAATGCTTTGCAGGTCGGTCTTGGTACGACGATCGACTCGGTCACCCGTATCCATTCACAGGGTTCCATCCAGAATACTGACAAAAACACCGATGTCGCCATTCAGGGTGATGGTTTTTTCATCGTCAGCTCCGATGGCGGAAACACTTACAAATACTCCCGCTCAGGTGACTTCAAGTTTGATGCACTGGGTAACTTTGTAGACAATAACGGTTTTGTCGTACAGGGATGGATGCGCGACGAAACTACCGGCCTGGTTGATGCTACCGCCCCGATCGCAGATATCCAGATCCCGCCGGGACTGACTACACCGGCACAGGCAACATCAGAGATCGACCTTAAAGCCAACCTCAACTCCGGTCCGCTGGTCGAGCAGTACGCCCCTACCTTTGCTATTGACGAAAACGGAGATCCACTGGATTCAAGCGACAATGTTATCACTATCAATCCACCTGTACCTGAAGATATGGGTGTCCTCTTTAACTCAGTCGGACAGTCACTGGCACTTGAGAATGGGCAGGGAGTATGGATTAGCTACACCTCATCTTCTGTTACTGCGCCAGGTGCAGCAACAATCCCTGGTGGTGCTATCGATTTTACTCTCAATGGCACACCCATCAACAGTGGTGCAACTACCTTTAATACTGCTCAGGAAATGGCCAACTTTATCAATCAGTTTATTACCGATACCGGGGTAAGGGCTACGGCTGATGCCGCAGATGTCATATCTTTGAGCAACGACAATACTATCGGAACTTCTACAGCAACAAAAAATATTGATATCACTGCTGTTGGGGCTGGAGATGATACCGGTCTTGCAGTAGCTCAAGATATCACTGCTGTTGAGTATCTCTATAATGATGGTACTACCATCTATGCCGCCCCAATTCAAACCTTCCGAACAGTAGAGGATCTTCGCGGCATGCTTGCAACTGATGCCAACATTATCGGTGGGGTCGGCAGTGATGTTACGGCCACTGTCACTCAACAGGGTGAGTTCAGAGTTGAGAACTCCGCATCTTCTGCCTTTACCGACATGCGTATCAATGTAACCGGTGCAACCGATACCAATAATGCAGAAAACATCTATTTCAATGAAGCGATGGCACCGCTTAGCCGTACCGTTAACCCTGGCGGTTTCAGTGCATCACAGCCGATCAACCATGCGACACACTCAAGCAGTATCGATATCTTCGACTCGCTTGGTAGCCGTCATACGGTCAAGATCGATTTCAGAAAAACAGATAACCAGCAGTGGGTCTATACGGTAACCGTACCTAAACCTGGCGTTATCAGTGCTGTTGAACCACTAAATGTACTTAACGACCCGGCACAGCTGATCAACTTTGACGATACCGGCGCACTGAACTCGCCTGATATCAGTTTCGCCTTTACCGGGAACAACGGGTCTCAGGCTGATCAGCCGATCATCATCGACCTGGGAACATTCGGAGGCTTTGACGGTCTGACCAGTTTCGACCGACCAAGTGCGACCAGCGGTATCTCCCAGGATGGTTTCCCGGGTGGTGACCTCATCGGTATCCGTATCGACCAGAGCGGTACGCTTGTCGGTTCATTCACCAACGGCCGCTCATTCGGTCTGGCACAGATCTCCATGGCAAAATTTGCCAATAACGAAGGTCTCGTAACTGATGGCGGTAATGTCTATCTGCAGTCTGCCAACTCCGGTGACCCGATTGTCGGTACGGCGGCAACTGCCGGACGTGGTTTCATGCAGTCCTCGGCGCTTGAAGCCTCAAATGTCGACCTCAGTAAATCACTGACACAGCTCATCATCATCCAGCGCGGTTATCAGGCGAACGGTAAGACGATTACTACTTCTGATACTCTGCTTGAGACACTTATCGGTCTGAAACGATAGATTATACTTTTTGGGTAAGGAGTTGTCCCTTACTCAATCCCTCTGCTAACGCCCGTAGACCTCTCTAAACAACTCCATCGCGAACCTGTCACTCATAGAGGCCATGTAATCAGCTATAACACGATGTTTGTTCCTCTCTTCCAGCTGTCTGGCATAATACTTCGGCAGCATCTTCGGCTCTTCCATCAGCGCACTGAAAAGCCCCTTGATCGCCTGTTGACCGGCATACATCTTCCGCATGATGGTCTTATGCTGGTAAAGCTCCTGAAAGAGGATCTTTTTCAGTTTTTTGATCTCTGTCTCAAGAGCTTTATCAAAACCGATAGGCAGCGGTTCGGAAGCTTCGGCAGTCGCAGCCAAAACAGCTCCGGTTGACACTTTTCCCTTGGAGTAATCCAGAAGCGAATAGACCAGATGGTTGATGAAGTGGGAGCTGAAACGGTAGCGAAACATCTCATCCTCCTCCTCCGTTATTCCTTCATCATAGACCTTCTGCAGTATCTCCCGGATAAGCGCACTCTTTTTCAGTGTCTCAAAACTGATCAGGCCGGAGTGCACCCCATCATCGATATCGTGGCTCATATAGGCGATCTCATCAGCCCTGTCGACGACCATCGCTTCGATGGAAGGGTGTTTGGAGAGGTCAAACTGCTCATCGATCCTGGCGCTCAAAAATGGCTTTTTGTAAGGATAGGAGTGTTTTAAAATCCCCTCCAGGGTTGCAAAGGTAAGGTTTAATCCATTGAACTCCCGATAGCGCTTCTCCAAGAGGGTAACCACCCGAAAGCTCTGATAGTTGTGCTCAAAGCCATTGGCAAAGCCTGCTTCGCGCAGACATATATCGAGAGTATCGCCGCCGACATGACCAAACGGGGTATGCCCCAGATCGTGCGAGAGGGCGATCGCTTCCGCCAGAGACTCTTCAAGTCCAAGGTTCGAAGCGATCGAGCGGGCGATCTGACTCACCTCGATAGAGTGGGTCAGACGGGTACGGAAATAATCACCCTCCTGATTTAAAAAGACCTGCGTCTTATACTCCAGCTTGCGGAAACTGCCGGAGTGAATGACACGGTCACGGTCACGGGCATAGGGAGAGCGGAAGTCGTCATTGATCGTATGAAAACGGTGATAGGGTTGCATCTATTTCCTGTATTGGAGTTTGTCGGGTTTGGAGCACTCAATGCACTCTGGCTCTTTTGGCGGCAGTGACGCTTTGGCTGCTTCCTCTTCGGAGTAGTTATAGCACTCTTTCGGAACGGTTTGCGTCGGATCAGAGGCTATCTGGTCACACATCGTCGCATTGAAACGGAAGTTGCTGCAGCCTTGAAAGAGCAGCAGTGCCAACAACCCGACAACTATTCGTCGATTTTGTAGCCGCGTTTTAAGAGACACTCTTTACACTCACCCTCAAGCGTTTTAGGATAGGTTGCCGCCTCTGCTTCTTTCTCATCATAGGCACGACACTCGCGAAAATCGCTGTGTACCATCTGCTCGGAGTGACCAGGCGGGCAGATCATCCCGCTTACACGGATGTTTTTACTGCTGCAGCCTGAGATGAAAAGTATCGCTGTAAGTACAAATAGTATATAACGCATCAGATATCCCTTTTGTAGTCATTAAAATCCAGTTTCCAGACTTTGATCCCGCAGAAGTGATCGCCTTCCGGACAGGTCGGACGGATCTTCATCTTGAAACGGGTCGCACACGGCGGCAGCAACTCTTCACTGCCCGCTACGTTCATATCGCGAAGCTGTTTGACCTGATCGTAGACGATGTCATAGATCTCTTCCTGGGCGTTGTAGCACAGCCGCATCTGCGCTTTGTGGTGGAACGAGGTAAAGTCGTTGCGCTCGATCAGTTCGATCTCATGGGCATTGCTGATGGCGTAGACGGCTTCACCAAAACCGATCTTCTTTTCCTGTGCTTCAAAGAAGTCATAACTGGCTGTTATCGACGCGTTATAGAGCGCTAACGCCTCCTCATTTTTCGCGATGATCGGCGGGATGTAGTAAGAGCGCTCATAGTTGGCCTCCATTGCCGGACGGACAGCCGGTGAACGGCGGTGGCGCTGGTTTTGGGCATCGGCAGAGAGCGAAAGCTTCATGTAGGTGCTGAAACCGCCCAGCACGCCGCTGTCAGGGAGCATCTGCGAATAGCGAAGGACATCGGCATAGTTTTCATCGACATCGAAAGCGGCGTCACCAACAACATCATAGACTTTAACCTGTTCGTGCTTCAGCCCGATCTTACTTTTCAGACCCTGCATATCAAAAGTCGGAAAATTCGGGGAGGATTGCTGCGCATGTTCAACCAGAGGGGCAAGCGAGCTGTCTAGCTCCACAAGTTTTTCGGCGAACATATCGGCCAGCTCCTGCGCCTCCTGCCGGCACTCCGGCATCGATTTGGCCACGGCGATATAACGAAGCAGGGTAATGATGTTGACCGTATGGTAGAGGTAGGCGCTCATCCCTCCCGGAAGAACGTAACGCGCCATCTCCTGCGCTTTTTTGCCCGTATCTTTACGGCGAAACTTCGGTACTACAGCCTCGACATCCGGATAGAGGATCTCGATCAGCTTCTCATAATCCTCAAAACGCTCCTGGTAGAACGTCTCCCACTCGCTTCTGTCTCCCTCTTCCGGATAGACAAAGTTTTCAATCTTCATCTTGGCATAGCGCTGGGAGACCTGTTCGGAGTTGTAGTAGGGATGGCCATGAAGAAATCGCCAGATAAGGTGACGGCTGACATCGGAGATGAGCATCGTGATGTGCGTATGCTGAAGGGTGGTGTGGTGACCCCCTTTGAAGATACCCTTTAAGAGATCATCTTTACGGGACCACGCATCACTCTTTTCAGGAGGGACAATACCGTTGGGGAAATAACAGGTCCTCGCAGCGGAGACCGCTACATTGGAGGGTTTCTCAACTTCTAAAAATTCGACCTGCATCTTCTACTCCATCTCATATCATTAAGTGAAGTAATTTTATCGCGTAGAACCTAATGATGCCCTTCAAGCACCGCTTTCATATCGACGCTGGAACCCACTTCGCTGACAAGCTTGTCCATCAGGGCAAAGAGCTGATTGGAGTGCTCTTCCGCTTTGGCAAAATCGGCGACAATGTTATCTTTGCCGCCCTTGGAAGCGCATCCACTGTTTTTGATACAATCCAGATTACCATTGATAAGATCATGAATACCAAGATGGTGGACTTCCATCTGTTTGAATGTCGGCAAATTGCCAAAAAGTCTCGCACCGGCACCGTAATACCACATACCGAAACCGCAGCTCTTGGCATCGGCGAAGAGCTCTTCACGCACATTGCCGTTGGTAACAGCCGAGTAGGCACTTGATTTGTAGAGAATATGGTGGATCTTGTAAATGGACATCAGCAGTCCAAAACTGCTCTGATTGGAAAGCCCTTTGGTAGCGGAGAGATCTGTAGTGAAACCGCTCATGACATCGGCAAAATTTTCCATCGTTGAGTTGGCACTGGTTGCAATGGTATTCATACTGTCGGCATTTTCAGAGATACCGCTGGACTGCTGCTGAAGGTTCTGGATCGTGATACTGATCTCGCCCGTCGCTTTTTGCGTCCGTTCAGCCAGCTTACGTACCTCATCGGCGACTACGGCAAACCCTCGACCATGCTCACCCGCACGCGCCGCTTCAATGGCGGCATTGAGCGCAAGCAGATTGGTCTGGTCGGCAATATCTTTAATCAGGTTGACTACAGAGGAGATATCATTGACATTGGTACTCATCTGTTCAATGGCACTTGCCGTATCGATGACCAGTTCACTCAGACTGGCGATCTCCTGGTTGGTCTGCTGAACGGCGCTATAGGTCTCAGACGCCGAGGCAGCTGAAGTGGTGGTGTTTTCAGTCACTTCGTTAAATGCCACTTCAGTCCGATTGATGTCATTCGTAATGACATCCAGACTTCCTTTAATACCGCCGTTAAGCTGGGCAAACTCGGTAGACAGAACCCCCATCAGCTGGTAACGTGCATTGGCTTTCATCGAAGCGATCGCCCTCTGGATGGCATTGGCCGTATCTTTATACTCACCGTTCAGCCCTTCAGGAAACATACTGCGATACATTTTTCCATTGCTGACAGCATCGATGGTATAACGGGTCTCACGCAAGATCACCTCGGTCTGGTCGAGCATGTCGTTGATCGCCCAGGCGACTTTTTCCTGCTGTGTCTCGTTATGATCCAAAATAACACGGCTGGAGAGTTTGCCGTTTCTGGCATCACCGACTACCGAAGTGATCTGATCGAGGATATCAGTGCTGTAAGCCGGTGACTGTGCAGCTGAGGGGATAAAGAGTGCACCCAGCCCAATGACCGCCAGGATCACCGCAACAAGTATGTGACCGGTAACACCCAGATAGATCGCAGCTCCAAGCAGAAGCAGCAGTAAAACGATAACCGTTGGATTTTTAATGTTTGTCATGATCTCGTCCCCTATACCCGAATATCTTTTTGCAAGTTAATGATAAACTCGTCATAACTCACACCATGTTCGGCCAGCGTCTCATTGAGCAGTGCCTCAGAAGCCTGTACACCGCCGCGCGACTCAGCTTCGAGCAGCTGTTTATAGATCGGTGCAATCGTATCGATGGCAGACTGCGGCGGTTTGCGGCGGATGGAGGTGTAGCTGACGATGTTGCCGCTGCTGTCGAGATCTGCTGTTATATAGGCCAATACCCAGTAGTAGCCGCCATCGGCACAGAGGTTTTTGACAAAACCGAAAAACTCTTTTTTCTCCTGGATAAGATCCCATGCCACTTTAAAAGCCAGTTTCGGCATATCCGGGTGACGGATCAGATTGTGGTTCGCGCCGATAAGATCAGCCGCCGGATAGCCCGCCAGCTTGGTAAAGATCTGGTTGACGTAGATGAGCTTGCCTTTCCTGTCCGTTTTCGAGACGATGAAATCATTTTCATCCAGCTTCTTCTCATTGGCGGTATAGTTCTTCGGCTGATCCGATTTGCTCAGCGATTTTCTTGACATTACACCTTTCCCCCTTTTTTTTAATTCCTTTATCATACTGTAAAAAAAAAACTTTAAGCGTTGATATCCTTTGATTTTAATCAAATTTGTGTCGAAATAGTGTAAAGTATTAACATCATATAGCATTCAGCTTAACCGACTTTATGAAATATTGTTTATTATTATATATTGAAGGACTTAAACCCATGGAACGCATCTTACTGGTCGAAGACAATAAGTCATTGGCAAAACTGGTCGCTATGAAGATCACAGCCAATCTGCCCTTTGAGGTCGATGTTGCCTACAGCATGAAAGAAGCCATGCTTTTTACCCGGAAGTTTGACTATTTTATGGCTCTCCTGGACATTAACCTTCCCGATGCGCCTGACGGCGAGATCGTTGATGCCGTCATCGAACAGGATGTTCCTGCCATGGTGCTCAGCGGCAATATGGACAAGGAGTTCCGCCGTTCCATACTTAAAAAAGAGATCATCGACTACATCGGAAAAGGGGGCATCGAAGATATCAACTATATTATCAGTACCATCGATCGTCTTCATAAGAACCGCCAGCATAAAGTCCTTATTGTCGATGACTCCATGCTCTTTCGCAAGAGTATGCAGAAGATGGTCAAAAATCTCTTTTTTCAGGTCTATGCTGTTGCCCATGGCGAAGAGGCTCTGGGCATTCTGAAAGAGAATCCCGATATCCGGATCGTTCTTACCGACTACGCCATGCCGGTTATGGATGGACTTGAGCTCACTCGCGAGATCCGCAAGGTCCATCCGAAAAACGAACTGAGTATTCTGGCGATCTCATCCAGTAAAGATGAAGATATCTCGGCAATGTTCCTCAAAAGCGGAGCCACCGACTTCATCAAAAAGCCCTTCAGCAAAGAGGAGTTTTCCTGCCGCCTCAATAATGCCATCGAAGCGCTGGAGAACATCGATGCCATTACAAACCATGCCAAACGCGACTTTCTGACCGGGCTCTATAACCGCCGCTATTTCTTCCGAACCATGGAGGAGTATTTTGCCAAAGCAGTGGAAGAGGGTGAGAACTTTGCCATCGCCATGGTCGACATCGACCACTTTAAAAATATCAATGACACCTATGGGCATGACGTAGGTGATCAGGTCATCATCCACCTCTCCGAACTGCTGCGCTCCAACACTAGCGAGAGCGATATGGTCGCTCGCTTTGGCGGGGAGGAGTTCTGTATTGCTCTCAAAGATCTCACCAATGATCAAGCTGTCGATCTTTTTGAGAATATCAGGCAAAAGGTGGCAGCGACGCCACTCACACTCAGTGAACAAGAAGAGATCGGTTACACCATCTCTATCGGGGTATCACTCGACCATGAGGATACACTCGAGGAGAGCGTCAACAGCGCCGATATGATGCTCTATCATGCAAAAAACAACGGACGCAACCGCGTCGAAAGCAGCCAATGATGCGTCTACTCAATCTGATCACTGCACTCGTTCTTGGCAGTACGCTCAATGCCGCTTCCATCTCGGCCAAATACGACATCTCCTTCTCGGTCTTCGGCAAGATCGGCGAAGCTACAGTCTCCTTTAAGACCTACGGGAAGTTCTACCATATCTATATCGACGGCGGACTGAGCGGAACGGCCGCTTCCATCGGCCAGAACCGACGGGAGGTCCATGAGAGTTTCGGCGTGATCGAGAACGGTATTCTCAAACCCGAGCTCTACAAAAAGATACGCCGTTCCGACCACCGTCATGAAGATACCTATTATGTCTTTGATCCGGATAGTCACAACGTACAGAAGTTTCGTTTTCGCCAGAAAAACATCTATAAAAGCCATTTTAACTGGAGCAAAATGAAAAATGTTGAAACCATGACGGTTGAAAAGAGTGACTCTCTCGAGACTCTCCCCTACAAGGCAGAAAATGACCTCCTCTCCCTCTTTTTCAATGTACGCACCCTTTTGGGTGAGATTCCACAGGGGAGCGAAAAGAGCGAAACGACTGCCGGTGCCAAAGGGGAAAAAGGTGAAATCACCATTACCAATCCGGCCGGAAAAAAACGCAAAGAGATCGCCAAGCTGATGCCTGACAACGAAGACCGTCTCGTCACCGTGGTGATCAACCAGGATATCTTCCAGAGTGACAAAGGAGAACTCTACATCAACCTCGATGCTGACTATCTGGCCAAAGAGGCAATGCTCAAAGATGTCCTGCTCTTTGGCGATGTCCGCGGTAAACGGGTTTGGCAGAAAGGTGAGATCCGTTAAGAAAAGGCCGATTTCTTGGCCTTTTTAGGATCGGAACCAGAGGCGATGGGCTTGCCCCGCCGGCGGAGTCAATAGGATATAATATCCCCATGAATCAAAATGAGCCGACCCAGAGCGTGATCAACGTGGCGCTGTTACCGAACTTCCTCTTCCTCCTAAGCATGGTAGTCGTGATGGGTATACTCTGGTATTTTCTGGAGTACAGAAAATAGATGCGCTCCTTTACTCTTCTGCTCTTTCTCTTTGTCGCTGTAATCGCCGAACCCTTTGCCAGCGATGAACTTCTCGGCAAGGTCAATGCCAAATACGGAAAGTTTGCCAAAAACCGCTTTATCTATCTTAATAAAACGCTGGTAGAGCTTCAGGAGAAAAGCGATCTTGAAAAGCTTGAGGGAGTCAATAACTTCTTCAACGATGTCCGCTACTCCAGTGACCTGAAGATCTATGGCAAGAAGGATTACTGGGCTACACCGTGGGAGTTTCTCGGACGCGATCTCGGTGATTGCGAGGATTACGTCATCGCCAAATATTTTGCACTGAAAGAGCTCGGCGTCGATCCGAAAAAACTCTACTTCACCTACGTCAAATCAAGAAAATTCAAACAGCCGCATATGGTTCTGACCTATTTCGAGACGCCCAAGTCCATCCCGCTGGTTCTGGACAACAACAACTTCAGGATCTTTCCCGCCACCAAGCGGCGTGACCTCATACCGATCTACAACTTCAACGGTGACTCACTCTACCTCGCCAAGAAAAAAGGCGAACAGGGCAAAGCCATTAAAAGCCCTAAGACCCATAAAAAATGGGATCAACTCATTCAAGATATCAAAAGGAATAAACTGTGACACTCTTTAAACAGATGGCCCTGATCATCTCACTTTTTTTACTCTTACTTCTGACTACTGTCCTCGCCGTCAACTTCACTCAGACCTCAGAGGCGATTCAGCAGCAGCTCTATGAAGATGCCAAGAACACCGCCTCATCACTCAGCCTCTCCCTCGGGACGGCTGGGGGTGATGAGACGATCATGTCAACCATGATCAATGCGAACTTCGACAGCGGCCACTATACGCATATCGTCCTTTATGACATTGATGATGAACTTATCTATGAACGCGTCAAAGAGCAGACTACAATAGAGGTGCCTTTATGGTTTACCGATTTGGTCCATATCGATATCCCTTCAGCTTCAGCACAGGTCTCATCGGGATGGTCCCCAATCGGGATATTGAGTGTTCAAAGCGACAGTGACTACGCCTATACACTGCTCTACAATACACTTAGCCATTTATCGCTTCTCTTCTTTATACTCGCTGTTATCGGTCTTATCGTGATAGCCGGCGTACTCCATATTATCTTGCGCCCGCTGACCAAGGTTCAGCAGCAGGCCGAAGCTATTCTCAACAATGAGTTTATCATTCAGGAGAAAATGCCTTACACCACCGAGTTCAAGCATGTTGCCAAAGGGATGAACGCGATGGTCAAAAAGGTAGAAGATATCTTTGAAAAGGGCAACAAAGCGATGCGAAGCAACCATGAGCTTCTCTACAACGACAATGTCACCAAGCTCTATAACCGCCGCTACCTGATGATGAAACTGCCGCAATACCTTAATGATGAGAGCATCTACGATAGAGGCGCATTGATCCTCATCTCCTTTGAGGGTGCTCAGAAAGCCAACAAAGCCATCGGCCACCAGAAAGTAGATGAACTCTTTGGCGCACTGGGCGGGCTGATCCAGAGTCATGGCGATGATTTTGAAGATGTGCTTGCCGCGCGTATGAACGGAACCGAGTTCACTCTGCTGCTTCCGGGATGTGATGGAGAGGAAGCCTTTGAGATCGCTCAGCAGATCGGTCAGGCTTCAGAGATGATGCTGAATCACTACACGCTTGCCAAAGAGGATGGATTCGGCATCTTCGCAGGAGTATACAGCTACCGACGAGGTGATGGCATCGGCGATATCTTTGCCAATGTCGACTATGCCCTTGCTCAGGCCAAACTCCTTCCGCTCGACAATGCCTATCTTCACAGTGCCCAGTCCCTGGAGGGGGTTATGGGTAAAGAGAGCTGGCGTACAGTGATTACAGAAGGTATGTCCCACGATCGCTTCAGCATGGAGTTCTGGCCGGCCTATAACACCAAGGCCAAAGCACTGCAGCACAAGGTAATGACTTTCTCCCTCAATGATCAGGAAGGAACGTCCTACTCCTACGGGCAGTTTATCGCACCGGTCATCAGCCTGGGGCTGGAAGATGATGTTTACCTTCATGTTATTGAACATCTCATGAGAGAACAGAACCCACTGCTTTCCGGAAAGAGCATAGCGGTACGGACACCCACAGACCTGCTAAAAACGGTCTCGTTTATGCATAACCTGACCCTGCTGTTTGAACAATATGCAGATGATCTCTCATTCTCCATGATCTTTGAGATCCCGGACAAGCTGATCGTCGAAAACATTGAACATGTCCGCCAGCTCACCACACTCTTCAAGCGCTTCTATGTACGATTCGGCATCAGCCAGTTCACCGGAGAGTCCAAAAACTACGATTTCCTTAAAGAGCTCAAACCACTTTACATTCAGGCCGACATCGCCTTCTTGCTCGACCAGTCGCAGCAGAGCATGTCAACGCTTCAGATCATTACCGATTCTTTGGGGATCGAACTGATGGCGGCAGGGGTAAGCACAGACGAAGAGCTGGAAAAACTTTCAAAACTGCATATCTATACGATCCAGGGACCGCTTGCTGAGGAGTTGGCGTAAGCTGCGAAGCAGCTTGGGGAAGGGTGAAGAGGTCGCTTCGCTAAGCGGGAAGGGGAAGAGCCACATGGTATGTGGTTTGCCTGCGCCAAGACACTTACCCTCTCGAGTTAAGCCCTTTTTGAACCGCATCGCTTATCTCGCGCTTATACTCAGGATTACGCCCGCTCAAAGCACGATCAAAATCCAAAATAATATTTTTATTGGTGTTACGGTGGCGGCAGATCAGTAAGATCACCAGCATATAGTTGTCAAAATCAGGATGGACGCGCGCGCCGAGCTTAGGGGTGATCTTTCCGTAACTTCCAGTTATCTCATGCAGTGCATCACGCAGCTCATCGGCACCGCTTGTCTTCTTTTTCAACACCGCTACAAGTTCGTCAAAAGACCGGACTCTCTTTTTTTCAACAGGTGGCTGTTTAATCGTTCGTTTTTGTACATGCTTTTTTTTCGAAGGTCTGGCCACCAACATAAACACGAGGATAAGCAGTACGACCAAAAGTACGATGATCATAAGAATCGGCGTGGTGATATTCATTCTAAACCTGTAAGAAGTTGTTAAGAGATTGTAGCCAAATCGAGGGAAATCGCAAAGTT
>JAYEMF010000029.1:0-4881 GCA_034717975.1 Campylobacterota bacterium | reverse complement strand
ATAAACACGAGGATAAGCAGTACGACCAAAAGTACGATGATCATAAGAATCGGCGTGGTGATATTCATTCTAAACCTGTAAGAAGTTGTTAAGAGATTGTAGCCAAATCGAGGGAAATCGCAAAGTTAGAGAGTGAACAGGCGTTCATACGCCTGTTACACTCTCAAGGAGAGAATAAATTTTAGTTTTGACTCCGCCGTCGGTCCTTCGGACATCGACTCTGGTTTCAAACCTACAAACGACAAGAAATTGTCTGAAGTAGACTCCGCCGTCGGTCCTTCGGACATCGACTCTGGTTTCAAACCTACAAACGACAAGAAATTGTCGTTTGCTTAACGGTTATCACCAGTTAACCTCTGCTGTGAACATGTAATCCATGTATTTATTCGCAGCTACATCGTCAGTTTTATCTTTATCTGTAGAGATTGCATTGGCAATGAAACGAACATTTTTGTTGTAGTCATAGTAAGCACCGGCTAGCCAGTACTCTTTTTCATAATCTTTTTTATCATCATCCCAGCGGTCATAGCGTCCGAAGATTCCGTACTCTTTGTCTCCACCGAAACGGTAAGTACCATTGATCGAGTACCCGTCACCCTGCTTATAGTCATTCGGAGCATCTGATTCAGACTTGATATATTGTGCAGCGATCAAAAATTCCGGCTGGTTATAAACTCCATGGAAGCCATAGATGTTAAAATCATAACCATCTGCTACATCAGAATCACGCGTACCGACCTTATTGCTCTCTTCCTGAATTTGACCAAACGATGAGATGTGAGCGTATGTAGTCTTCTTAGGCTTCGTTTTCTTGTCACCGTTACCTGTGAGAACACCGGTTACACGCCACTCGAACGAGTTGCCCTGACCCATCTCCTGCTGGTGATAACCCTCTCCGTTGAAGACACCGAGCTCAGTCTGCAAATATGGCGTTTTCGTTTTAAAGTTGATACCAAGGTCTGCCGAGTTGGAGAGGTCAGCCGACTCTTTGGCTTCCATGAAAACTTTGGCGATCGAACGGAATAGGTATCCAGACTTCTGTTCATAGTCATGCCACGGACGGTGCACCATACCGAGCTCTACGCCGGTATATGGCAAAATGTTGTCAAGATATAAAAACGCATACTTTAAACGAACATCGTAGCTACCGTAGTCACTGTCACCCTGCTTTTCTGCCTGCTCATTATTATCATCAACAGAATCATACTTCCAAGAGATATTATTGTTCTGATAGGTATCCATCGTGATACGCATGTAGCTCTTTGGATTGTCGAACATATAGGCTTTTACCTGGAAGTAGTTTCGGCGGGTTTCAAATTGACTCTGATTATCTATTGAAGAGTCTTTTTGATCTCGATAACGGTACCCCAGATAGTGCTTACCGCTGAATTTAAGTTTGCTTGCTTTTGAGTAGACAGGTGTTTTACCTTTTTTAGCCGCTTTCACATCTTTTTTAACGATCGCAGAGTCCTGCGCCTGATTTTCTTCGTAAACAGTTTTCGCATCAACGAAATCACCCATCTCGGCACGGCCTTCGCCCGGAGTAGTGTAAACCTGACCCGTTGCAGCGTCAGTATAAAGTGTCAGAGTGCCAGCAGCAGCTGCACCGCTCAATGCCAACATGGCCATTGCCGATAATGTAATTTTTTTCATTTAGTATTTCTCCTGGTTAATGATGGTGCAATTTTAAATTAGCTTGATTACGCCAAGGTTACAGTTAGTCACTCTTTAAAGAAGTGGCACTCTCAAAAAATCATTTAAGTGCGAACTTAAATGATTTCTCCATAGCTATCGCTTCATCCCGTCCGTAAACGATAATATCTTTATCTACGACTATCTCGCTCTCATCGATCTTATTCGGATAGTCAACAAAGTTTAATATGTGTTTTATCGTATTGATCCGGGCTCTTTTTTTATTGTCACTCTTGACAATTGTCCAAGGTGCGACTTCGGTATGCGTTGCACTTAACATCAGAAACTTTGCCAGTGAATACTCATCCCACAGTTTTTGTGACTCTTTATCTACCGGAGAGAGTTTATACTGTTTTAAAGGGTCTGTCTCTCTTGCTTTAAATCTTCTGGCCTGTTCATCTTTAGAGACTGAGAAATAGAATTTAAAGATCTTTATATCTTCATCTACAATCATCTCTTCAAACTCAGGGACATCTTTTAAAAATTTATGATGTTGTCTCTCTGTACAAAACCCCATAACAGGCTCGACCATAGACCGGTTATACCAGCTTCTGTCAAACAGCACTATTTCACCCGCAGCAGGCAGGTGGGTTATATATCTTTGAAAGTACCATTGTGTCAGCTCTCTGTCGCTTGGTTTTTCCAATGCAACTATTCTGGCCCCCCTCGGGTTCAGATGTTCGGTGATCCTTTTAATGGTACCGCCTTTACCGGCAGCATCCCGGCCCTCAAAGATCATTAAAATTTTAAGACCTCTGTCTTTTACATGATTTTGAAACTTCAGAAGCTCGACCTGGAGTGCTGCCAGCTCTTTTTCATACTCTATTACCTCTTCTTTCATCCAGACCTGAACTCTGCCTTTCTTGTTTGCCTGGACTTTAGACCTCTTATCTACCTGGACTTTCTTTTTCTTATCTGCCATCTGAATACCTTTATATAATCAATATATTAACCGATAAATTTACCGCTGCTTGTTATTTGTGCATCCATGATCTCTACTTCCCGTGCACCTGAAATGACTATTTCAGGATCCAGTGCATAGTTGAGAGTTTCATCTCTTCCATTGTAGTCAACAGAATTTAAAATCACTTTTAACGATTCCATCCTTGCACTTTGTTTATCATTTGATCTTACAACAGTCCAGGGAGCATTGTGAGAATGCGTCTGCTTGATCATATGATATTTTGTATTTGTAAAATCATCCCATCTCTCCTGAGCCTGAAGATCTATCTCGCTAAGCTTCCACTGTCTCAAAGGATCGGTTTTTCGTCGTTCAAACCTTCTGGCCTGCTCATCTTTTGTAACACTGAAATAGAGTTTAATGAGGATGATGCCCTGTCTTGTAAGGTCTTTTTCAAACCCCTTAACACCTTTCATAAAATCGTTATACTCTTTCTCTGTACAAAAATTAAAGACAGACTCGACCATCGCCCTGTTGTACCAGCTTCTATCAAAAAGAACGATCTCTCCGCCTCTAGGAAAATGCTGTATATATTTTTGATAGAACCATTGCGTACGCTGCTCTTCAGTCGGCCTGCCGAGCGCCACTACGCGATAATGCTTTTCATCCATATACCTTGTCACCCTTCTTATCGTCCCCCCTTTTCCCGCGGCATCCCGACCCTCAAAAAGAATGATCATCTTCTGAGACGTCTCTTCAAGATGTTTTTGCAGTTTTATAAGTTCCGCCTGATAAGGTTTCAACTTCTGCTCATCTGCCCTTTTTTGTTCAGCCTTGCTTTCAGACTTTTTTTCTGATTTTGACGATTTAAATACATTGATCAACTCATCCAGTGAAACCTGATCACCATCTATTTCAAAACTTTTTTGCATATTTTCTTCCATTTTTACCATCTTTTCCAACTTTATTTTACAAATAACTGAGACCTGTCAATATCAAAATAGATAGACTCCTCTTTTCCGAATATTTTCAAGACGACTCTATAAATATTTTCTCTGTAGAGGTCATTTGATACCGAAACGGAGATGTCATTATGATACTTTGCTATATAACTTCTCGGGTTTGTACTGTTATATAAAAAAATAATACTATCTGCCAATACGTTTACGATATATTCAAAAAATATACTTAAATTGGTGCCAATATTGGTTTTTTTGAAAACATCTTCTCCTACATTAACAGGTACATATATCCCTAAATGAGAGTATATAGAGTTATTTTTTCTAAAGATCAGATCACTTTGAATCATATCTGCACCTTGCAGTGACATCTCACCGATATACTCGATTTCTACTATTTCGATATTGGAAATAGCCCATAACCCAACCAGTCTCTCCAAAAAAAGTCTGATCTCTTTTATAGTCGCTTCTTTTTTTATTGTTATACCCTTTCCTTTTTTTAAGCGTTGAGCTTATCTAGTATCTTCTCGCCTTTTTTTATCTGACAAGTGATAATATCAAGCTCCTCTTTTAGCTCTTTTTTTGCTTTTTTACTCAACTTTCGCACATGAAAAACGGCTGTCATTCCGGGCTTGACCCGGAATCTAGTGGTTTTTATGTTTAAGACCTTGCAGCTGTGGACCCCGGATCACAACCCAGGTTGTCCCTCTTGACCTTGAAGTCCGGGGTGACGGCATGTGCGAAAGTTGAATTATATTGCTCTTTTATATGCTCATTTGCATTAGAAGCGTATTTAACCAGATTCTTTTGCAGATGCTTGGTACCTTTTACCGCTTCTACAATATCCCGGTAAAAATATTCTCTTTAACAATAAACCAGTACTCCTCTATTCTGTACGTTTTCTATTCTATAGCTATCTCTAATCAACCTGTATGATTAAAGGACAATTCCTCTTATCATAAAAAATATCGCCGCCGACAACACCGCAGCTGCCGGAACCGTTATTACCCATGCAGCGATGATCTTTTTCACCGCATCCCGTTTGACATACTTGACTTTTTCGGCACTTTTCAACTGCTTTTTGGCCTCTTTGATCTTACCCTCTTCCTCATCGATCATTCTGTAGAGTTCTACGATTCTTTCATAATTCTCTTTTTGCTTATCTTCTTTGGCCTCTAATGTTCTAAGCTCACTATTGAGTGCTTTGAGAAGCTTTTTCTCATCAACAATCACTTCTTTTTCATGCGCTATCTCATCTTTAACACTGGTTGATTCAAGGTACTCTCTTAAAAAACCGACACCAAAGATACCCCCGACCGCAATATGGGT
>JAYEMF010000028.1:0-4955 GCA_034717975.1 Campylobacterota bacterium | reverse complement strand
TTTAGAGGTGCCCTTAAATCTATACGGCAGCGAGATACCGGTCAAACTGATCAATCGGCAGCGGCTTGCTGAAATGGTAACCTTGAATAGCATCACAATCCATATCTCTCAACAGTTGCAGATGTCCTTCGCTCTCAACCCCTTCGGCCACGGTCTTATAGTTTAACGTATGTGACATGGAAACGATCGTCTGTACAATCACTTTATCATCATCATTGTCAACCATATCCATAACAAATGATTTATCGATTTTAACAATATCGATAGGGAACTGCTTAAGGTATGCCAATGACGAATAACCCGTGCCGAAGTCATCAATAGCGATAGAGACGCCGAGATGTTTCAGTTCGTGCATGGTACGTAACGTTCCTTCGATATTTGACATGGAGAGACTCTCTGTAATTTCGAATTCAAGCAGGGAAGGATCCAGACTATACTCCTCGATCATCTCTTTGATCGTTGTGATAAGCGCACTGTCTTGGAACTGGCGTCCGGAAAGATTAATGGCAATACGAAGAGGCACCAGACTTTGCTCTTCCCAGCGAACGATCTGCTCTGCACAGCTTTTGATAATCCATCTGCCCATCACTGTAATCATACCCGTACTTTCAGCCAGCGGAATAAAACTGTCAGGATACACAAGCCCCTCTTTTGGATGATTCCAGCGTATCAGTGCCTCTGCTCCGCAGACCTCTCCCGTTGCAAGATTGACTTTAGGCTGATAATAGAGTTCAAACTCATCCATCGTTTCGACAGCATTTCGGAGGTCTTGCTCCAGTGTCATCAATTCAGCAACATGGCTGCTCATATCCGAATGATAAAGCAACCAGCTGTTACGACCACTCTCTTTAGCCTTATACATGGCGATGTCGGCGTTTTTTATGATGCTCTCGACTGAGTCGGAATGATCCGGGTAACTTGCGATACCTATACTTGTAGTAATGTACAGTGAATGTGATCCAATGGCATGCTGACCCTGTAGAGCCTTGATCAGTTTATCGGCAACATTGGTCGCATCCTCCTGTTGCTTTATTTCAGGCAGCAATACGATAAACTCATCGCCACCGATCCGGGCAAGCGTATCAACTGCGCGCAGTTGTCTGCTCAGGAGATCTGAGACATAACTCAACAGATCATCACCCACATCATGCCCCAGGGTATCATTGATCAATTTAAAGTGATCAAGGTCCAAAAAGAGGACTGCCAGTTTCCCATGGCTCCTCTGTGCCATCTCTATCGCTTTTTGCAGTCTGTCTTTAAAGAGTGAGCGGTTAGGCAGACCGGTCAATGCATCAAAATAAGCCAATTTTTCAATCAGTTTTTGCGTTCGGTTTTGCTCCGTTACATCCATACTGACCGCGGCTATCCTGATGTTGTCACCTTTTTTTCGTACTTTGCCATGTGTCTGAATATCTACAAGATCACCCGAGGCACTCATAACCCTGTAGTGAAGCTCAAAACGTGATCCATTGATAATTGACTTCTCTAAAACAGCATCAGCATACTCCCTGTCCTCGTCTATGATAAAAGCACGAAAAGACTCCCATGTGACTATTTTACGCGTATTAAGATGCAGTATGCGATACATCTCTTTGCTCATCTCAAATCGACCGCTATTTAGCAGATACTCCCAGCTTCCGACATGGGCCATATGCTGTGCTTCATCGAGATGCGCTCTGCTATGTAAAAGTTCCGTATTCAGCAGCTGCATATCAGATGTATACTGCACAATACTTCCAAGCATATTTTCTGCGGCATTGGAAATAGATACAACTTCATCGTTTCCGGAAAAATCAAGTTTCATCTCCTGTGGGTTTTCCGGATCAAACTTTTCCATATTGTCAGCAAGTGAACGTAAAGGATAAAGTGATTTGACAAGGTAAGAGATAGCTAAAGCAAGAACTCCTAAAAAGAGAGCAATAGCCATACTCAACCAGGTATAGAAGCGTTGTATCAAGTATTCATAATGATCTTTCGAATATACAGCTGTAAATGTTCCCACTTTATCGGATGTTGCCGGATCAAGCAGTACGATCTGATGAGAGAAGTGTCCATCTGCTATCAATCTGCCCGGTGATGTATTCTCTTCGCCAAAATGCTTCACCTCTCCCGTTGACGCTTTAACGAGTTGAAGCTGAAGAATATCGTTTTTAGCCACCAAAGCGTGACCAATCTCATCGACTGCCTGATCAAAACCGTAACTGAGATTCAGACTTAACGAGGATTCTACATTTTTCATCAAACCTTCTAGTTTCTCACGCTCCATCAACTCATACTCAGACACAAACAGATGTTTTGCGATGAAAACGATTGAAGCGATAAAGATGAGAGATACTGCCAATAGCAGCATCGACATCTTAAACGTTATAGAGTGAATATTGATCAAAAGTATTCTCTAAAACGGCACTATGAGGCTGAAAAAAGAGCTCCGAGATGTTCAACAGTATCGGCCGCAATGAGATACCTTCATCCTTTAGAGCATCTACATTGATATAAGGTTTGACCTTATCGGTAATCTTCACTGATATCATTGCACCCATCATAAGATCATTCTCATCGTAGACAAATGATAGACTGCTATGATTATTGGCCAATGCAACCGCTGCTTTGATCGATGAATCTGATGCAGGAAACAGATAGTATGCCGTTGCGGCAGGCGCCTTCTTTTGGAGCCTGTCATAACTGCTCAGAAGAACACGAACAGGAATATTTTTCACTCCCTGTCTATACTTTGCTTCGACCATCTCTTGCAATTTAACGGCATAACGGTAGTCACCCTCTTCATAGAGTATGGCTATGGTAATTGCACCCTCATGCAACTTCTTCTCAAACTGATAATCCATCAAGATAGTCTTTGGAAAGAGTGTGGCATGTACCTGCAGAAGTGATTCATTGATCTGCAATGCAAAAAGGGTAAACGGCACCATCAGCAGCATAAGCATATGTCTCATCTTAAAATTCCCATGATGCTTTAAGCCAGAATGTTCTGCCTACTTCAGGGTAATCGTTCTGATACGTTCCAACCGGCGCTGCATAAGCGACTCTATCGTCAAAAAGGTTTTTGACTGTTGCAAGGGCCGTAAAAGCCTTCAGGCGATAGGTGAAAGTCTGATCAAAGGTGATGTAGCTATCCAGATCACTCCGATCATCCCCCGCTTCACGTTCACTGCTCGAGACATAACGCAAAACGGAACCTGAACTGATCCCGTGACCAAGTTCATACAACAGGGATGCATTTGCCAGGTAGTTGGCAATATTTGGTAAACTGTTCCCATCATCATCTTCACCATGCACATAGCTTCCAAGCAAAGAGAGTTGCATTTCATTGTTCAATGCGTGTTCGTATTCAACTTCTACACCGCTGAAATCGTTATTGCCTTGCTGGGTATACTGAGACCCCTCTTTGACGATCATATCATTGATCCTCGTTATATAGGCATTAAGACGCAGGATGCTCTTCATATCCTCTTTATATACTGCTCCTACCTCAAGCGTATCGGCACGTTCCTCTTTAAGAGCTGAGTCACCAAGGGAAACGGCACTGCTGTAGAGCTCTATCCACGACGGTGCACGAAAAGCGCGTGAAGCCATCATCTTCAGGTTAAGTTTTTCAGTTGCACGGTAAACCAATCCCAGACGCGGGCTGTACGCATCTCCAAAATCATCATAATGATCCCAGCGGATTCCCGCAGAGATATCGAACTTCTCACTCATCGAGAACTGATCATTGGCATAGAGTGAAACAATATAACGCTCACTGTCAGGTTTTATAATATCGGTAGCCGGAATATATGTATCTGAAGTGTATTCAAAATAATTGAAGAAGTCTGTCTTTTCTGTTTTTGTTTTTTCATAACGAGCACCGACGATAATATCATGATGATCTATCTGCGTAGTATGGGCATAGGCTTCGGCATAACAGGTCTGCTCTTTATAGTCATTACCAAGGATCAGGTCTGTAGTGTTGGCACCTGACGTGACAATATCACTCATATAGCCCGGCAGATGACGCACTTCTACCTCTTGCTCATATTCATTGAAACCCACCACAGTTTTCAACGATATATCAGAACTGACATCAAGTTTATATGCAAACTCTGCAAAAAGGGAACCGTTTTCATTGCCTTTAAGATCATTTGAGGGTTCATAAAAGTTACCAAAGCCGTAACCCGTACCCAATGTTTCATGTTTGATACGGCCGTTAAAACTAAACCCCCCAATAGAGGTATGAATACCGACAGAGTAATCACGAAGGCTATGATCACTCGATCCATAGCTGCCGCCTCTGTCCGGACCGCCGTCGACCTGCTTGTCATTTTTTTGGTAATAGGTGTCTGCCGAGAGATGAAAGTCATCCTCTTTTAAGCTGACAATAGCACCCCCTTTATAGGCACTGTCGCTGCCGCCAGATACAAAGAGGGAACTTTTTTCACCATCGGATGCGTTTCTGGTAATTATATTGATCACCCCGCTGATGGCATTGGAGCCGTAAAGCACCGAACCAGGGCCGCGTATCACTTCTATGCGTTCAACCAGTTCAACAGGAAAATCAAGATAGTAATAGATCGATCCGCGATAGGCATTGTTGATCGTCACGCCATCGACCATCAGCTTCACTTCGCCTTTTTGCGTTGCACCGCGGAAGATCACCACCGGTACACCGGTGCCTTCCCTGCTCAGTTGTACGCCCGGAACAAAGCCCAATGCTTCAAATATATTGTCTACCCCAAGCTGCAGCAGTCTCTCACGCTGCAAGATCGTTGCAAATGCGGGCATATCATCAATATTGAGCTTTGTCTTTGTCGCAATTTCACTTACCTCTTCAAGGCTCTGTAAAAAGTCCTGTTCAAAATCAAAGTCACTCGAAGATAAAGAAGTCAAAGATCCTAAAAGTAAGAGTAGCAATACTCTTGTCATACATCTACCTTTATATTTGCACTTTTTATAAATAATTA
>JAYEMF010000027.1:0-55017 GCA_034717975.1 Campylobacterota bacterium | reverse complement strand
GAGTTCGAAAGTATCTAATCCTTTCCGGACATCAGACTCCAGGATTTCAAGGATCTCCTCTTCGGGGAGATGGTGCCAATGCTTTTCAAGAATTTTTTGCATAGGATTTTCCTTGCATTACAGATATACTTGATTAGTATAACAAAATATCTGTTTTATTTACTCCAAACCATCAGTGACAAGTGCTTTGACCTTCTGCTCGATGGTATCCCGGATACAACATAGCAACACGCTAAACTCCTCTTGGCTGCCATCAAAGGTGGAAGGATCAGGAAGATCCCAGATAACTGTCTCTTCAAGTTTCGGGAAGCTGGGGCATTTGGCTGTTATGGTTTCATCACCTATGACAACAAGGTGGGTAAAGTCACTTCCCGCATCATCCACACTTTTAACCACATTGCCAAAAATATCAATATCTTTTTCTGCCATCGCTTTAACAGCATGCATACTCAAAGCCCCCGGTTCGATGCCGGCACTCTCTGCCAGGTTCGGTTTCAAGGCATAGTGATTAAAAAAAGCCGCTGCCATCTGGCTTCTGGCACTATTGTATTTGCAGACAAACAAAACTTTCATAAACTCTCCCTAACGCATAAGTCTGTAGGCAAAGACAGCAGCGACAGCGCCCAGAACTGTAGCCACTATATAGAGCCATAGATGTTCAAAATGACCGGAGATCAGGGCCGGTCCGATGGAGCGGGCCGGATTCATCGACGCCCCGCAAATCGGTCCGGCGAACATCGCTTCAAGGCCGACCGTCGCTCCAATAGCTAATCCTGCCGCTTTTTTTACCGCTTTGGCATGCACCGCCGAACCAAAGATGACCAGCATCAAAATAAAGGTAAGAACAAATTCAAAACCAAACGACTGCATCCATGATCCGCGCGGCAGTGTCGCACCGAGGTAGCCGACTGACGCCATCGCAGTGATATCTTCAGCAAACAAGGCGTAGAGCAGTGCACTTGCAGCTATGCCGCCGCCGACCTGTGCGAGCGAATAGGGAAGTACCTCTTTTTTATCAAACTCGCCCGCTACACTGAACGCTATAGTCACCGCCGGATTAAAGTGTGCCCCGGAGATATGTCCAAGGGTATAGATCAGCGCCATCACCACTGCACCGAATGTCAGAGCGATGCCGGCATGGGTCACAGCACCGGTCAACTGCTCCGTGATAATTGCTCCTGTACCGGCGAAAACAAGGATCATCGTCCCAAAAAACTCCGCATAAAGACGCTTTGAAAGTTCCATAATCGACCTTCTTTAATGTGTATTACAAAACGGATGATCCGTCGTATAGCTGTTGGATTCACTCTGAATCACCGTATGGGTAATGCCCAGCAGCTTAAAATCTTCACGAATCTGTTCAAGGATATCATCCAGGATGCTCAGATTCAGATCACTGTCGATCAGAAGGTGAACTGTCAGGTAGGTCTCATTTGATTTTGGCTGGCTGAGATGCAGATCATGATAGCCGCTGACATGTTCATTTTTTAGAAGTACTGCTTCAATATCTTCTTGTCTGACATCTGATAAATTGGCTTCCATCAGTGAGAGGAAACTTCGGCGAAGCAGCGGAACCGTCTCTTTCAGAATGTAAAGAGAGAAGAGGATGGAGAGAAGAGCATCGATCATATAGATACCGAAAAAGTAGATGATCACACCGCCGGCAACAACGCCCAGTGAGATCAGTGCATCGCCCAGCATATGCAGGTAAGCCGAACGGATATTGAGATCATGATGGTCGTGATGATGTCCCATTCCCTGTTCTGAGAGCAGGTACGCACTGACAGCGTTGGCAACCAGGGCTATCAGGGCCACAACGATCATATACTCCGCCTGAACTTGCTGCGGTTCAAAAAGACGTCCTGCCGACTCGTAGATCAGGAACCCCAGCGTGATTACCAAAAAAAGGGCATTGACGAATGCCGCCATCATTTCGGCTTTTAAAAATCCGAAGGTGTATTTAAAAGTCGGTTTTTTACTGCTCATTACAATGGCGCTATAGGTAATAACTACAGCCAGTACATCCCCGAGGTTATGAAACGCATCTGTGATCAGGGCAATGGAGTTCGCCAATAGGCCGTAAAAGATCTCGGCAGCGACAATGATCAGGTTCAATGCAATTATAAAGAGTACATTGCGCTTTTTATCTTGCTGCATGACAATCCTTTCATTCACGGTAAGTCAAGTTTAATCTTCGACTTTCTTTAACAAACCGTCATTCCTGCCTTCGCAGGAATGACAATATTTAATTTAACGACACTATATCAAAAAAAGATTATTAAATCAATATATCTTGATATATTAAAATAAAACAGCTATACTTACGCTCATGGAAATTTTTTTAAAGTCAACGGCAGCGCTGAATGATGAAACACGTGTCCTGCTTCTACGTTTTTTAGACGAGTATGGTCCGTTGTGTGTCTGTGACCTGCAACAGTCGCTCGAGATGATCCAGTCACGGCTTTCTCGTCATCTGAAGATCTTGAAAGAGGCGGGGTTTGTTCGGGTTGACCGCAAAGGGACCTGGGCCTATTACTCTATACGCTCCCCACTTGACCGCTTCCGCAGTGAAGCTCTTGAGGAGATCCGTCATCTGGGTATCGAACTGCCACCACTTAAAAAAGCTGACACCAAAAAGGGATGTAATTTATGAAAAAAGTTTTGATTCTATGTACTGGCAACAGCTGCCGCTCCATCATGGCCGAAGCGCTCATTAATGCCAAGCTTGGCGATTGCGTTGAAGCTTACAGCTCCGGTGTCAAAGCGAGCGGCAAGGTCAATCCCAATGCTCAGGCTCTACTGGAGGCAAAAGGGTACTGGAGAGAGGATTACCACTCAAAAGTGATCGAAACCGTTCTTGACAATGCCTTTGATCTTGTCGTCACGGTCTGTGACCATGCCAATGAGACCTGCCCCATGTTCCCAAAGGCTGTCAAAACGATCCATATCGGATTTGACGATCCATCGGGTAAGGCTACGGAAGAGTATGCCAAAGCATTGGATCTGATTGAGGCGGAACTGCTTCCAATCATTAAGCGGGAATTATGTCAAACGGCAAAAAATGACTCAACAAAATAATTTTTCATTTTTCACTATTCATCATTCATTAAAGGCATATTTATGTGGTACGATCTAAGCCAAAATTTCGTCAATAATTGGCTGGGTTTAACAGGTAAATTCGCCGATGCCGTCCACTTTTTCATCTACGATACGATCAAGATCTGGTTTCTGCTGATCACCATCATCTTTGCCGTCTCATTTTTACGTACCTGGATGAATACAGAGATGGTACGTGCCTATCTTGCCGGTAAAAAAGAGTTCACCGGTAATATTTTTGCCGCACTCTTCGGCATCATCACTCCCTTTTGTACCTGTTCGGCCATTCCCCTCTTTCTTGGGTTTTTGCAGGCTCGTATTCCTGTCGGAGTCACCTTCAGCTTTCTCATCTCCGCACCGCTGAACAATGAGATCGCCATCGCCATGCTCTTTGGCATCTTCGGGCTGAAGATCACCGCCATCTACATCGGATTTGGCCTTCTTATCGCCATTATCGGCGGCTGGCTCATCGGCCGGACCGACGCGCACAAACACATTCTGCTGGATGTGCCTGTGATGGAAGGCGACCTGCATGTCGAGACAACGACTCTGCATCTTAAACAGCGCATTCATGATGCCTGGCAGGCCACGCTCGATATATTTAAAAAAATCTATCTCTGGGTCCTTGTCGGTGTCGGTGTCGGTGCCTGGTTTCATGGCTATGTCCCGGCAGAGTTCATTGCTCAGTATGCCGGAGGTGATGCCTGGTATGCCGTACCTCTGGCTGTCATTATGGGTATTCCGATGTACTCCTCAGCTGCCGGTGTGATGCCTCTGGTAGAGGTCCTGACCGAAAAAGGGATGCTGCTCGGTTCGGCGCTCTCGTTTATGATGGCGGTGACGGCGCTGAGCTTGCCCGAAGCGATCATACTGAAGCAGATCCTTGCCCCGCGCCTGATCGCCACTTTTTTTGCCATTATCGGGATCGGGATCATCGGGATCGGTTATCTGTTCAACATTATTTTATAGGAGAAATTTTAGATGAAAATAGAAGTATTGGGAACGGGCTGCAGAAAATGCAATGAGCTCGAAGCAAAAGTAAAAGAGGCGATCGCCAAAAGCGGCAAGTTTATCCAGTTTGAAAAGGTCTCGGATATGATGCAGATCATGAACTACGGTGTCACCGGGACACCGGGACTGGTCATCGACGGTGAGGTCGTCTCAACCGGACGGGTCCCCTCTGTCGATGAAATTTTAGAGTATATCGCCAAAAGCTAATACCTCTGTCAAAACAGCCGGAAATACTATTTTCTCGCACCCACATTTGAAAGGCTGTCCGATACGGTTGGGATAAACTCCTTCGGAACAGAGAAGTGATAGCCTTGCGAAAACTCTATGCCAAGCTCTTCAATAACCGCCTGAATCTCAGCGGAGGAGACAAATTCGGCAATACAGGGGATATTGGTGTTTTTGGCAAAATAGGCGATTGACTTGGTGATCTCGTAACTCCGTTCATTGACATCGATGTCTTTAATATATTTGGCATCGATTTTTAAAAAGTCAACATCGAGTTCCAGGACACGTTCAAAATTGGAGTACTCGGCACCAAAATCATCAATCGCCAGCTTCAGGCCCATCTTTTTCAAAGCTTTGAACTGCTCCATATGGTTTTTCTGCCCTCCGACACTCACCCCTTCAAGGATTTCAATGATTACCCGTTCAGGGTCCATCTGGTGATGGTGCAGTTTCTGCTGAATATATTTGCTTAGGTAGTTATGATTGAGATCCTCTTCGGTAATATTGATGGAAAAGGTATAAGGCCTCTTTTTCATATAGGCAAAAGCTTTATCGATGAGCACTTTCGTAACTTTGGTGATCATACCGGTTGTCTGCGCCACCTCTATAAATTCACTCGGGTTTAACACCTTACCCTCATGATGAATTCGTGCCAATGTCTCAAATTTGGTGATCTTTCCGGTTTTATTATCCCGAATCCCCTGAAAATAGGGAACCACCTCATCACTCTCCAGAGCTTTATGTAAAACACCACTCATTCGGATGAACTCTTTACGTGCACCCTGATCAAGGCTGTCGGTATTTGAATCATAGATATGATAACGGTTCGGACCAAGATTTTTTGCCTGTTTGAGTGCAAAAGAGGCATCACGAAAAAGATATGCTTCATACTCTGCCGCACCATATGAGAAGACCAGGTTCAAGGAGAAATCACCAAGTTTCAGGGGGTGTGTAAAGAAGTGATTCTGAATCATTTTGATCGTCTTGATGAGATCGGTATGCTCATCATAGAGTATGGCGAACTCATCGCCCTCTATTCGAAAGACATTACGGCATTCACACATACTCTGAAACCGCTGTCCAACCGATTTTAAAATCCAATCCCCCCTCTCAAATCCATACACGATGTTAATGTTACTGAAGTTATTGATATTTACAATCAGAAGCTTTTTATCACTCTTATTCTCCTCTTCGAGTATTTCCAGAAGTCTCGTCTTGCTTGGCAGACCGGTCAGAGCATCACTGATACGTGTCTCTTTGAGTTTTGCAATATAGAGGTAACGCAGCGTAAAAGAGGTAGCAATGAAGATAACCAATATCACAATGGAAAGAAAAATAATATTGAGTGTGTAACTTAACTGATCGAGTGCCCGGTGCTCGATACTCGAATGCTTTTTAAACATCAGGAAATAAGCCATTTCCGTGTGGTCGGAATCTTTGATCTTTTCACGTACCATCAGGTAGTCATCCACCTTCAGATAGGAACCCTGCTGAGCAGACTTATTTCGGAGCGTATCGATATTGATACGGTAGTCTTCAAAATCAAGATAGGCTGAAGCATCGATCAAGGATTCTATCCCGATTTTTTCCACACTCTGCAGCAACCCATCCGGCAATACGTTTGGATTGACAATATTATAACCGTCAATATAGTAGTTTGATGCAGATTCGGCAAGATCTCTCTGAAAACGCTTGTCAATAACAATAACCAGGGCTTCATCACTGTCTGTAAACGTCTCCACCATCGTGTCAAAAAAAGTGATCACCTCCACTATGCCAATAAAACTTTTTTGTTCAAATACCGGCATCATCGTTTTAAAGCTGAGCCCATATTTTCCAACAGTGATCGATTCGATTATCTGTGGCCTGTTCAGCATCACTTTTAGATCTTTTTCCGAACTTAAAAGAGTAGTGCCACGTTGATCGTTCCATGAATGGTAGATACTTTCACCATTTGCATCATAAATCTGAAACCAGACCTTTTTCAGTTTGGAATGCCTGGCAAGCTCGACAGAGATAGCCTGCAGCTGCTGACTGCTCTCAGCGATATCAATTGCCTTGCCATCATCTTTGATGACAATACTTCTGGTACTGGCAATCGCTATGGTAGTTGTACTCTCCTGCTGTTGCAAAAGGCCCTTTGTGATCTTCTGATGCAGTTGGCTTCCAACCGTTTCAAGATGCTGAACCTGAAGCTGCTGCTTCTCCTCTTTTAATTCAAAACCCGCCTGCATGAGAACAGCCAAAACAAGGAGTGTAAACGGAACAATAAAATAGAAAATCCTCTTTTCAAGGTGAATAAATTTATTCATTGGAATACTTTGTTTTTAACATTCGGCTAAAGAGCTCCTCTCAATATGAGAGTTAAGGATACCACTAAAAAAGATAAAAAGTAATTAAAAACAGATTTTCACATCTGACCTGTAAAATTCTTACCACAATCTGTATCGCTTATCTCTTCAACATCATCTTACAGGAGCTTCTGCGTCACAGGGAGAGCGGGAGTGCTCATCTTCCATTAATAAAATTGACGCATTGGCCATGCATAAACTCCTGATAGCGGCATAATGCCCTATTTGGTAAGAAAGGTATTGAGATCTTCTTCGGAATGAAAAACAAAGATTACAGTGATCGCATGGCGAAGCTGCAGTGCCCTGACCGTATTCAATGCAATTTCAGCCGCTTCGTTTTTCGGATAACCGTATATCCCTGTAGATATGGCAGGAAAGGCGATGCTGTCGCACCCGACTCTTGCGGCCTCCTCCATACTGCTTTTATAACAGGAACTGAGAAGTGAAGCGCATCTGTCTCCGCAATGCCGATAGATCGGCCCGACAGTATGAATGACATACTTCGACGGCAGCTCTCCCGCCGTCGTGGCTACTGCTTCACCCGTAGGAAGACCATCCGGGTAGTCACTCTGCCGTATACGCTTGCAAGCTCGTAATATCTCCGATCCACCGGCACGGTGGATGGCACCGTCGACTCCCCCGCCGCCCATCAATGAGCTGTTGGCCGCATTGACGATGGCACAGACCTTCTCCTGGGTGATATCGGAGACTTTTGCATATATTTTCGGGGAAAGCTGAATCATATTTATGCCTTTAAAGCGTGAAGATATCGTTCCAAAATAATCTTTGCTGAAAGCGAGTCGATCCGTCCATCCTTTTTTTGACGGATCTCGCCCTTCATCAAGGCTTCGGCCTCTAATGAGCTGTCACTCTCATCCTGATAGTAGACCGGACCGTCAAATGCAACCAGATTCATAAAGTGCGCCACGCGGCGGCGCATCTCCTCTTCGGAGCTTCCGCCCATCGGAATACCGATCACTACCGCTTCGGCATCCCACTCATCAATCACCGCTTTAACGGCGGCGGAAGCCTGATTTCTATTTTTTCGTTCAACGGCGGGTAAGGGGGTGACAATATTGCCATCGGCGCTGTAAGCCAGCCCAATGCGTTTCAGGCCAAGGTCTATCGCAATTATTTTCCTCTTCACTCTTTCCCCTTCCCTGCGGCAAAGCCGCTACTTCCCAAGACAGAAGCTGCGGAACATCTTATCGAGCATCTCATCATTCTCAAACGGTCGGGTGATCGAAGCGATGGCATTGATCGCCTGCGTCAGGTGGAAAGAGAATATCTCCAGCTCCTGATCTTCCAGTGGCATCACGGCATCATCGATATTTTGAAGGGTCTTTTTCACGGCATCGATCTGACGTGTCGAGATCAGCATCGTCTCATCCGAAAGATTTTTGCTGTCCATCATCTCCTGCAGCACATCGATAAGCGCATTGACGTTCGCTTTGCAGTTCAAATGCAAAGGAGTGTAGGTGTCTATATCGGCATGGTCGAACCTTTGCTCCAGATCACTCTTGTTCAGCGCAACGATCAGCTCTTTCTCATCCTGATACTCTTTAAGAAGTCTGATGATCGTCTCATCTTCACTGTCGGCTTCACCACTGCCGTCAAACAGGGCAATCACGATATCACTCTCTTCGATGGCGGCAATCGAACGCTCGATCCCGATCCGCTCGATCTCGTCGATGGACTCACGGATCCCCGCCGTATCGATAATACGGATAAGATGGGTACCGATCTTCACCTGCTCTTCAATCGTATCACGTGTCGTTCCGGCAATATCACTGACAATGGCACGGTTGTAATTGAGTAGCGCATTGAGCAGTGAACTTTTCCCGACATTTGGCTTGCCGATAATGGCTACTTTAAATCCCTGCATCAATCCTGCACGGCTCTGGCTCGCCTGCAGAGTGCGGGAGAGTTCACGGTAGAGGGCACCCAGCTTCGCTTTCATCTGATCGATCAGGTCTTCGGGAAGGTCCTCTTCCGCATAGTCGATGGTCACTTCCGAATAGGCCATGATCTCCAGCAGCTGATCGCGCACCGACTCCACGTAGTGACGCAGCGAGCCTTTCATCTGCTTGGCTAATATCTTTGCGGCATCTTCACTTTTTGCTTCGATCAGCTGGGCGATCGCTTCGGCTTCAGTGAGGTCGATGCGACCGTTGTGAAACGCACGTCTGCTGAACTCACCCGGTTCCGCCAGACGGGCACCGGCTTCCAGAACAGCATCCAAGACTTCCTGCGCAACGATATGGCCGCCATGGCACTGCAGTTCCACAATGTCTTCAGCCGTAAAACTGTACGGCCCTTTGAAGTAGATAACGATGGCTTCGTCGATCAGTTCATCATTTGTGTCATAAACCGGTGTAAGGGTGGCGTGGCGTGGGGTAAAGTTCTCTTTTTTTGTAAGGGTTTTGGCGATACTCAGTGCATCATCACCGCTAAGACGGATAATAGAGATAGAACCGATGCCATGTGCAGTAGCAACGGCAGCGATTGTACTAGACATGATTGTAACCTACTTTGTAGGTTATGGGAGGGGGGAAGGGGAAAGGGGAAAGGGGTAATGAGTGTTGAAAATCAATAAAAAAGTTCAAGTTTTTTCTCTTTCCTCTTCCCACTTTCCACTTCCCTCTTGTCTGATCTGCAATACAGATCAATACTCGTTGTAGTCGTTGATGATAATGAACTTCGCACCATCGCGTGTCGAGCGGATAGCGACATATTTGTCCGGATAGCGACTACGAAGTTCACGCAGGGCGATCTGGACCAGTACCCCATCAAGAATCTTCGTCTGGGAACGTCCGTCACGCTCAATATTTTCATAAACACCGACAAGATAACGCCCGATCGACTCTTCCTGGTTTTTCAGGAACTCGGCGATTTCAAGACGCAGCTGCAGCTGATACTCTGCATTGATCCAGTTAAAAAGCATATAGGAGAGAGCCTTGTAGCGGTACCCCTCCTTGCCGATCAGCAGTGCCGCATCCGCACCGCTGAATTCGATAAGAAGCGTCTCATCATCATAAGGCGATACATTAATAGCGTCAATATCAAAGCAGACAGAAGCAAACAGTTCATTGACTTTACTGCCAACCTCTTCTGCTATCTCTTCAAGTGGCTTTCGTTCACTGAAAAAACTTTCAGATACTGCCGCACTTTTATCGCTGTAGTCTTCGCGCTCAATGACTTCAGCTTCGTTGTCCTCATCCTGGTCAGTTACAAATGACTGCGGCAGAATTGTCTCATTTAACTGTTTTGGCGTTGAAACAGCTGGCTCTTCGCGTTCTGCCTCATCCTCAAGCAGTTCTTTGAGAGGTGCCGATTTACGTTCAGCCTTCTCTTCATCTCTCTTTTGCTCAGGCTCATCAGTTTTGGCACTTCTGACATTGCTGCGAGCGACGATGATGGCCTGTTTTTTAAAGAAAAGGTTCAAAAAGCCTTTGGATGGGACTTGAATCACTTGAACCTCTAACTCTGTCACCGAACATCCTAGCTGGTCCGATGCCTTGGCATAAGCGGTTTCTAATGTATCAGCTTCAATCTTCAGCATGATCTTTCCCACCCTTATGATGTTTCTTCGCTTCATGCTCTTCATGGCGTAACGCTTTGGCAGCTTCGAACTTCTTGTTGACGATCAGCTGCTGTCCGATAGAGAAGAGGTTGTTAACGAACCAGTAAAGCACCAGGCCTGACGGGAATGTCAGGAAGAAGAAGGTGAAGATGATCGGCAGGAACTTGAATATCTTTTCCTGCATCGGATCGGTAAAGTTGCTTGGCGTCATCTTCTGCTGGTAGTACATCGATGCACCCATCAGGATTGGCAAGATGTAAAATTGATCCATACGGGAGAGGTCGTTGATCCAGAAGATCCACTCAGCACCCTGAAGCTCGACCGCATTCAGAAGAACACGGTAGATCGCGAAAAATACAGGGATCTGAAGCAGCATCGGCAGACATCCGCCGAGCGGGTTGGCACCGTGTTTCTTATAAAGATCCATAACCGCTGCGTTCATTCGCTGCGGATCGCCTTTATATTTGGCCTGAACCTCTTTGACTTTCGGAGCGATCTCCTTGATCTTCTGCATCCCCATCATCCCTTTATAGGTCAGCGGGTAAAGCACCGCACGGATAATAAGTGTCAAGCCGACAATCGCCCAACCCCAGTTTCCGAAGATACCATGCAGCCACAGAAGCAGCTGGAAGAGTGGAGCCGAAGCAAAGGTAAACCAGCCATACTCGATCGCATTGACAAGAACCGGGTCAGCCGATTTGAGTACCTTATAATCTTTTGGTCCGATATAGCCGTTAAATTCAACATGCTGCGGCGCATCGAAATAGCTGATCGGATTGTCATCACGGTCACGCTCTACATAAACGGTGATCTCATTCTTCAGCCCATAAAAGATCGATGCAAAGTACTGGTCGAACGCCGAGAAGAGTTTGACATCGGTAAAACTTGTACGCCCTTCGACATCGCCATCTTCAAAGATCGTCGTCATATCGTCACCCGTATAAACAAGTGCACCGCGTACGGTCATCATCTGATCGCTGACCTGAGGACGTTGACCCAGGTAGACAAAGTAGCGTTTTTCGTTAGAGAGGTTGATGCTCACGTCATAATGGCCGTCACTGTGAAAAGTGACCCGCTTCTCAACTGTCACGTCCGGCAGCACCTGTGTCATCGTAATCGTTACTGATTGACCATCAGCAAGTGTTGCCGAAGTGACGTCAGCACTGTAGGCTGTTCGTGTCGAGGCTTCATTGGTCGCTTCATCCGCAAAACGGATATAGAGAGGTTTGGCACCGAAATCAGGAACCAACTGCGAAGGCTCTCCATCTTCGTTGAAATACTTCTCATCCTTGAGGACTTTTGAAGCGATACGTCCAAGCGTATCGATCTGCATTGTGAACTGATCTGACTCGATGCTCACCAGTGTGTTTGAAACACTTTTTGCAACCGTTTCATCGGCACGTACCGTATGACCGACACTGCTCTGTTTTGGCGGGATAGAACCGGTTACTGCATTTTTGTCACTCTGTTTCAGGGCAACACTCTGCTGCGTTGCATTCGGCTCACTCACTTCTGCTTGTTCCGGTGGGAAAAGCGTCGTATAACCCAAAAAGAAGACGAAGGAGAGGACGACTGCAAGTATCAGTCGCTGATTGGATGTCATATTATCTAGCATTATAAACCTTTATAGTCAAAATTTTTAATAATAAAAAAGCGGTTTTTCTGGTCGGGAACCAGCCAAAATTTTATAGAATCGATTGCCAGTTTTGTCGGTTTGAGACAGAGTTTGTCTAAAAGCGGATAATCAATGCCGCCTGGAAAAAGCTGATTGCAACGTAAAATTCGTAAGAAAGAGTGATAAAAAGCGCTTGGAATGGAGTTTTCTTCGAACTGCCATTTGGCATATTCCGAACAGGTAGGGTAGTAACGGCAGCTGCCAAAACCGATCAGGGTAATGAACCGCTGATAGAAGGCCAGCAGCTTAAGAAGAGACTTTTTTAGCATCTGCTAACCCACCTGTACGCTTCAAGACGTGTCTGCAGTCACGTTTCAAAGCTTCATATGAAGTTGTACTCATCGATGCCTTCGCTACCAGGACGTAACTGCCATCCTGAAGTAGTGAGGCAAATTCGGCAAAAAGTGCCCGTAACCGCCGTTTAGAACGGTTTCGGACAACGGCATTACCGACTTTTTTGCTGGCCGTATAGCCAACGTTTTTTTCTCCCTTTTTTGGGAGATAGAAGAGGACAAGGGAGCGTGCATGGACGCTTTTGCCCCGTTTATAGACAAACTGGAACTGCCCGTTTGTCTTTAAAATCGAAAAACTGTTTACACAGTCAGTGATTTTCTGCCTTTGGCACGACGTGCATTGATGATCTTGCGACCATTCTTCGTTGCCATACGAGTACGAAAACCGTGCGTACGTTTACGTGGTGTATTATGTGGTTGATATGTTCTTTTCATAAACATCCCCTAGTTGTTAATTTTAGCACGCAATAATAGGGAATTTTTACTTAAAAATCGGTTAAATTCTTGGCTTCACCGAATACTTACCACACAGTTTCTACCGGAATGTTTAGCCGCATAAAGCATCTCATCACAGCGCTTAACAATGGTCTCAACAGCATCACCTTTACGTGACTGTGTCACACCAAAACTGCAGGTAACATTTCCCACTCTGTCAAATACATGTTCATGGATATAGCAGCGAAGTTTTTCTGCCAACTGTTCGCTTGAGCCAAGATTATTGGGGGTAATGATCATAAACTCTTCACCGCCCCAGCGGGCAAAGACATCACTGTCACGGATCTGACCTTGAACTAGTTGCGTCAATGTTTTAAGTACCTTATCACCAACATCATGCCCGTAGGTATCGTTGACCTCTTTAAAGTGATCAATATCGAACATCACAAGCGAAAAGAGCGTTTCATACCGCTCTGTACGAGCCAGTTCGGTTTCCAGGAAGAAGTTAAAACGTTCACGGTTAAAGATTCCTGTCAAAGTATCCGTGAAAGCACGCTCTTCCAGTTTTTCATGTTCCATCTCCGAGAGTGTAATATCATGAAAGGTGATGACAGCATCAACTCCCTTTTTAAATTCACTATACTCCTGCATAAAGACAAAAACAATCCCATTGGTATCGGCCATTTTGACCTTGTATTTCTCATTGGGATGTATTTTGATATAATCTATCCAGTTAAGAGTACTGACATCCTTACTGAGGTAGCCCTCTTCTTCAATAAAAAAGTCACAGACACAATCATGCTCCTGCTTAAACAGTTGAAGGCTTTTATAGCCAAAGAACTGCAGCAGCCGTTGATTGACATCCTGAATCTTTTTACCATCAGTCAAGACGATCATATCTTTCATAGTATCCAAAATATTTTTGACATATCTGCGTTTGCTGTCTACCAGGTAGAATAGAGCTATTAATCCTACAAACAGAAGCGTGGCCAGAAACATATCGAGGATTAGAGCATAGAGATGTTCTTGATCCGGATTGCCTTTATATCTACTGACGATGTAGGCGATCTGAGTGCCTTCAATATCTTTAACCGGCATAAACACCAAGGTATACGCTTCACTGTTTACCTGCTGGCCAAATGCGAATGGCTGGGCTGTTTTAAGGCCTTTTGAAATGTACTCCTGTTTCTCAGGATGCCGTCTCTTATTTTGAACTGCCCCTATATTTTGCGCATTTTTTAAATAGAGATAATCCCTGTTCAAACTAAATTCACCGTAACGCTGAGCAATGACTTCCTGCTTGACAGAGGCATCAATCGCCTCTTTTTTCAGTAAAAAGAGGTAATCTCCACTATAAAGCCGGTTCATCTCACGTGCCATCGCCTTAAACCCGATACCATACTCATAACTTCCGACAAACTCACCATCATAAAAAAGAGGAAACTGAAAACGGAACGACTCTTTAAATAGACCGATCTCAAGACCTGCCTGATAGGTAAAATCTTTACGCATTGCCCGCAGGGAGTAACGTTTTTTATAGATCGGATCACCATATTTCTCAACTTGATGAAACCGTAATATACTCCTGCCTTCTTTGTCAAAAATATGAAAGACTTCCAGCCCAAGCAGTTTTTGATTGGTATGAAACTCACTGAACTCTTTAAGCAGCAGAGCCCGGACCTTCTCTTTTTTTGCCGACGAAGCAGCTTCATAAGCTGCTATCATCCGCGCTATATCCTGGCCATGATTGTTGAAAAAGTCATTGGAAAGTACACTGAAAATATGCTCGGTAGAGCTGAATTTAGCTTGAGCTTCTTTAATGGAGCGTTCATAATAGGCATTCTGCCCGTTTGTGTAAATCTGATAGAAAAAATAACCCGCTACGATTTCCAAAGCAAGAAAAAGTAACAATGAAATTGTATATTTTTTTATCTGCATGACACTACTTTAACATAATCCGGTTTATAATGGAACTATGAAAAGTCTGATTTTACTCTTTTTGAGTCTTCTGTTCTCTTTCTCACTGCACGCGAAAGATACTTTAATCTTTGGAGCGATCACTACGGTTGACAGTGCTATCATTAAAAAGAAGTTCACGCCTCTGCTGGATTATCTCGAACAAAAAACCGGCAAACGCATAGTGTTCCAAACCGGCTATAACTATGAAGATACCATCAACAAGTTTTCCGATGGTACCTTCGACCTGGGTTATATTGGTCCGGCACCCTATCTCTTTGCCAATGAGAAAAGAGCTGCTCCACTAAAGATCATTGCCGGACTCGAAAGTAATCATACCCCCTACTTTCACAGTGTCATCATTACAAAAAAGAGTAATCCCATTTCAGACATTACTGATCTCAAAGGGAAAAAAATTGCCTTTGGCTCGCCAAAATCGACCCTCTCCTACTATGTTCCCATGCAGATGCTTATGAAAAAAGGGGTTGACAAAGAACTCGATCGCTTTGATTTTCTTGGCAAACATGACAAAGTGGCACAGTATGTCATTATGGGGAAATACGAAGCCGGTGCGGTCAAAGAGGCTGTTGCCAAAAAATATGCAAAGTTTTTAAAAATCATTGCCACCAGTGAATCGATTCACGACTTTTCCATTATGGCTTCCGATACCATCAGTGAGCAGCTTTTTCAGACACTGCAAGCCGCCCTTTATGAACTTAAAGACCCTGATATACTCAAAGGTATCAAGCCTTCAGCGACCGGGTTCATTCCCCGAAAAGCAAGTGATTATGATAACCTCAAGCATATTATGAAAGAGGTTGATGCACGTTCTAAATAAGGAGTAATAAATGCATAACAGCGGCCTTTCTATCCTTCTTTTTGTCATCTTTTCCCTGCTCACAGGTGCTCTCTTAAAAGCGGTGATGCGCAACAGCCGTCTTCCTTATACCGTTATTCTGCTGCTTCTCGGGATCGCGGCAGGAGGAATGAACCACTTTGGTCTTTTCGGAGAGGAGACACTGATCAGCGGTATCTTTACACAGGTGGGACATATCGACCCCCATCTTATCCTTTTTCTCTTCCTGCCGACACTCATCTTTGAATCAGCCTACTCGATGGAGCCTCACCTCTTTTTTCGCATAGCACCCCAGATCACTCTGCTCGCTATTGTCGGTCTCATCATCTCCATGGTTCTGAGTGCGCTGGCAGTCAGCTGGCTGCTCTCGTGGGGGATGGGCGTTGCTCTGCTCTTTGGGGCACTGATCAGCGCTACCGATCCGGTTGCCGTCGTTGCACTGCTGAAAGAGAAGAGCTCACGCAAACGTCTTGAAACCCTCATCGAGGGGGAGTCACTGCTCAATGATGGAACGGCCATCGTCTTCTTCTCCCTCTTTTACGGATTTGCACTGGGAACGACAACTGAAGTCGAAACGCTCCCTGTCATTGGGGAGTTTATCTGGGTGGTCTCAGCCGGTTTGATCATCGGGGCAGCGGTCGGCTGGTCAGTACTGTGGATCATCGGAAAACTGATCAATCAGCCGCTGATCGAGATCACCCTCTCGGTCGCAGCCGCCTATCTCACTTTTATCATTGCAGAGACGATGCACGTCTCTGGCGTTGTTGCCCTGGTCGCCCTCGCCCTGATGTTTTCGACACTTGGACGAACCCGTGTCTCTCCGGAGATATCACACTTCCTGCACCAGTTCTGGGAGATGATGTGCTACATGGCCAACACCCTGATCTTTCTGATCGTTGGTATCGTCATCATGACCCACACCACATTCGATTCACCGCAGCTGTGGATCACGCTGGTTGTGCTCTATATTGTACTTACGCTTATCCGAACAGCTTCCGTATGGACACTCATGCCACTTCTCAGGCGTATAGGTGTAGGAATCACCCGGGAAAAAGCTACTGTACTGGTCTGGGGTGGACTGCGAGGTGCAGTATCACTCTCCCTGGCACTCTCCCTGGCCCAGGATGAAGCTGTCCCCGAACAGCTGCGTGAACAGATCCTCTTTCTGACAGCAGGGATCGTTTTTCTCACGATTGTCATCAACGGCTCGACGATGGAGTGGCTGCTGCACCTGCTTAAACTGGACAAACTCCCCGCAGCCAAAGAGGCATCGGTCCAAAAAGCACGCCAGACACTTAACAAAGAGATGGACAGCTTTCTGACGACACTGACCCACAACCCTTTTTTCAATATGGTCAAACTTGACTCGCTTGGACGACTAATTGAAAAAACCTCTCAACCTGATACAGTAACCATCAAGCAGGAGGAGATCGATGTAGCCTTCATGCGCCGGCTGCTGGAGATCGAACGAAGTGACTACTGGCGTCAGTTTGAGGAGGGTCACATTGGACGTCAGGCCGCTTTTGAACTCTCACGTTCCGTTGAAAATGCCCTCGACAACAATCCTGTCATTGCTCCACGCTACTCCCTGGAAGAGGATTTTAAAGTACCTACACCGCCTAAATGGATCCAGAACCTTCCCATTATGGGACATTCTATGGAGGAGTGGCTCTTTACCCATCTCTCACTCAGCTATGATATTGCCAGGGGATTTGTCGCCGCACAGGAGGAGATGCGCCGGCACATCAAAGCACTGCAGCCGGATGAAGAGACCGGTAATCGTATCGAAGCGATGATCAATCAGAACTGCACCCAGGCATTTACCTTTACCCGTCATATCAATCGTGAGTACCCGGAACTCATTGCCCAGCTGCAGTCCAAATCAGCCAGACGGCTGCTGCTCAATCATGAACGTTCGCTTATCTGGAAAATGGAGCATGACGGTGTTCTGGAAACCGCTGAAGCGCAGCATCTTATCGACAATATAGAAACTCAGATGTTACAGATGAGGGAAGAGGAGAATGAGTAAAGGAGTCCCTCCTTTACTCATCATGGTTCTCTTTGGCACGTATCAGTGCATATCTTGTCATAAATGGCCCGATTAGTTCATGAATAATCGTTGTGGCGATTACAATATTGAGGATCGTCGGGGCAAATGACTCGAAACCGCTATGATCCTGAATGGAGAGTGCCAGTCCAATGGCAACACCCGCCTGAGGGACCAGTGCCATACCGAGGTAACGCTGCACATCATCATCCGCCCCGGAAATTCTGCCTCCCACATAGGTTCCACCCACTTTTCCAATCATACGCAATAGTACATAGGCAACCACTGCAGCGGGCAGGCTCAGGAGTGCCGAAAGTTCCAGATGCATGGCAGAGAGTATGAAAAAGAGCATAAAGACAATCTCGACGATGTGGTTGTCCACCTCCTCCTCCACCAGATCAAAATCGGCAGAGAGATTTGTCAGTACGGCACCCATGACAAGTGTTGCCAAAAGCGGTTCAAATCCATAACGCTGAGAGACACTGTAGGTAATAAAAACAATTCCCAGCGTTGCAATAGTCTCCATCCCTTTATGGTGTGAAAAGAGTTTCTCCAATCCGGTTGTCAGCAGACCGGCAAACAGACCGACAGTGACGCTGCCGGCGATCACGATCACTGCTTCGAGCAGACCGGAAAAATCGATACCGCCTGAACCAAGGATAGTCGCACTCATAGTCAATGCAAAGGCGAACAGCATAAGCGCCATCGCATCGTCAAAAGCAACCACCGTCAGCAAAATGGTAGAAAACTTTCCATAGGCTTTAAGTTCCTGGATAATTGCCAAGGTAGCTGCAGGAGCTGTTGCCGAAGCTATCCCGCCCAACAAGAGGGCGACTATCAATGGTGTCTGAAGCGATGGAAAAAGCAGTGTCGAGAAAAGATAAAACCCCATACAAACTGTCGCAAAGGCAAAAAAAGCCTGAAAAAAGGTAATAGTCAGAATCTGTGCCGTCATACCCTTGAGTTCAGACCATTTCAGACTTGCCCCAACCAGTACGGCGATCAGTGAAAGTGCCAGATCGATAACAATATGGACATTGTCGACAAAATGCTGCGGCATGACGCCGAACGTCCCCGGTGCGATCAACAGCCCCAGTATCATATAGCCGACGACTTTGGAGAGATGCAGTTTCGGGCTGAGCCACTCCGTAAATGCACCGAGTACAAAGATGATGCCGAGATAGAGTAACGTATTCATCACCTTACCTCAAACATACCTTCATAGAGCTCATCGATCTCATACTGTTTGATATCTTCGACACGGCTTATCTCGGAGCCTTCCCGTAATGCGGCAATAAAATCCGTCAACTGCACTTCATCACAGGTAACCGCAGCTTCGACACTGCCATCAGGCAGGTTTTTGACATAACCGCTGAAACCAGCTTGCACTGCATGAATCTGGACACTCTGCCGATAGTAAACACCCTGCACTTTTCCAGTGACAATAAATTTGTAGCTTTTCATAAAGAATAGTATACACTCCCTTCATGCAAAAAAATTATAAAATCTTAGGAATTGACCTTGGCGGCTGCATGAGCGGTAACAGCGCTTATATCTATGCGACGGTAAGTGACGGTAAAATCAAGCTCCACGACGCGTTTAAAGAGCCAAAGCATAAAGAGCACCTTGCCTGTCATAATTTTTTACTGGATGCATGCAACCGTTATAGAGTCGATGCCATTGCCATCGATGCACCGCTAAGCCTGCCCCTGCCTCTGTATATACCAGATCATTTATCACTGCCGCGAGAAGGGAGTGGAGAGATCATCAACCCTTACCTGTATCGTCACACTGATTACTACCTCTACAAGAGTTTCGGTTTGCGGCCCATGCCGCCTGCAGGTGATCGTATCGGCAGGCTGACTGCCCGTGCCATTGCCCTGCTGCAGGCGTGTGACTACCATTTTCCAAATATTACACTGAATGGTCAGCGTCTCCCCATCTATGAAGTCTATCCCAAACAGATCGCCCAACAATTACATCTTGGTAAATACAAAACTGATCCGTCACAACTGTTTGAGCAGCTTGGTATAGAGCGGATAGATCATGATGAACATCTGTTGGATGCCATGCTATGCGTCTACGGAGGCTATCGAATCCTGACAGGTCATACGACAATGCCTCCAGAAAATGTAAAAAGCGAAGGGTGGTGTTTCCCTGTCCTTTAGAAAAATTCCACTATACTATAGCTATTATGAATAACCGGATCACACCATGAGGCGTATTGTCCATTCTGTCGAGTCGATCGGTGAGTACACGATCAGAGCCGCCTACTCATGGGTCGAAGCGCTCCATTTTGGCTTTACCTGCCTGCTTCATCTCTTTTTGCCTAAAAGTTACAATCCTGCCATGGTTGCTGTACTTATCCGGCAGATCTACTTCACGGCAGTCGAGATTCTGCCGCTGTTTCTGCTTATCGGCATTATCTTTGGTTCGGTCATCATCGGCTTCGTTGTTTCTCAGGCAGTTGCCTTTTCTCTTCAATCTCAGATCGGAACCATCCTGGTCGGTTTCATTATGAATGAGTTTGCTCCATTTTTTACGGTCTTGCTGATATCACTTCGCTCAGGTGCTGCCATCAACACCGAGATCGCCGTGATGAAAGTCAATAATGAACTCGATACCCTGCAAGCTTACCGGATCGACATCATCGATTATCTCTTTTTACCGCGGATCATCGGCGGTGTCATCAGTGTGCTTATCCTCTCGGCAATATTTACGGTTATTATGCTTGCCAGCGGTTACCTCTTCAGCTCGTTTTTTCTACAGATGGATCTGGACCTCTACCTGCGGACACTGGTCAGTGCCATCCATGTCGAAGACCTGCTCTTCCTTGGCGGGAAGAGTGTCGCATTCGGTTTTTTTGCGATGCTGATCCCGATCTACAGCGGTCTTAAAACGGGTAGCGCACTGACAGCCATTCCGATCTCCGTACTCGGCGGCATGATCAAACTCTTTATCGCAATCTTTACCGTGGAGGTGTTCTCATTGCTGCTTCGATTACTGTAAGGCTCTTTAATGATGCCGATGCACTGGAACATTACTTCAAAAGCATGGATCCCACCACCATCGCTCCTCTAAACAAACGCACACCACTGCTCTCAAATCTCAATAATCTCGAAAATATTGCCCTGATCAAAGAGATACATGAACATCTGGCAACCGAAAAGGCACAGGCTCTTGCCATGGAGGCATTTCTGAGGATTGGTTATGAAAAGATCGCTCGGAATCGCAGTGCCGAGTGTAACGCTGAAGGCAGATTTATCACCCAGCTTATTCGTGCGACAATGGTGCAATATGCTAAGATTATAATTACTACACCGTTCGTCCTGCTCGATGATGCCAGAGAGATCACTTTTTTTCTTGATCTTTTTGCGAAGCTGAATATCAGTGAGCGTGTCATTATCCTGGATATGCAGACAAATCGACTTAAATATGAGGAGGGAGGATCACAATGTCATATCGTCACATGAAATTTGCCGTCGGGATCTTCGTCATCTTCTTCACCCTGCTTTTTGCCGGAATCGTTTACATCATTCTGGATAAGAAAGGTGCCTTTGAAGAGAAATATGCCTTCCACTTCTACACCGAGAGTGCCGGCTCGTTCCATATCGGTATGCCAGTACATTACTCAGGCTTTGAGATCGGACAGATCAGCGATATTGAACTGACAGAGAACGGTAAAGTCCATGCCATTTTCGAGATTAAAAAAAGCAACCATAAATGGATATGTGAAGATACCATACTGATGCTGGATAAACCGCTTATCGGCTCACCGACCATCGATGTGATGACCTCTCTTGGCTACCCGGAACTGGCACCTGAAAGCATCGTTTCAATTATCGTACGTGACGATATTAACGACATGATCACCAATGTTGAACCGATTATCAACGAGCTTGAAACGATCGTCACTTCTATCAATACCATCACTTCCAAGATGGCGGACGACAAGGGTGATCTCGCGCTTACCGTCAAAAATATGCGGGTTTTCACTGAACGCCTTGCAACCAACGAAGCACTGCTGACCACGATTACCGGCGAAGAGGAGAGTGCGGCCATACTGCGTTTGGCACTAAACGATGCAGCCGAAATGAGCAAACAGATGAGGATGATGACCGCTGAGCTCAATGCCATTATGCAGGAGTTACACAACGATATCATCACCCCTTCGACAGCATCAATGAAACAGGTCGATCTGATCTTGCAAGATATCCAGAACAAACTCTCTGCTTTGGATGGAACCGTCAAGGCCATCGGCTCTTATGATACAACTATCCTCGATCTCAAAGATGAGATCCGTCTGGGTATCAGCAAGACCAACCAGATGGTCGAAAAGATCGATGCTCTGCTGCAGGAAAAACAGCGTGACGAGGTGGAACTGCCATGAGGACATTGATACTAACCGTTGTGCTTCTGATCATGACTGCCGGCTGCAGTACCAAACGTCCCGATGATGCCTGGCGCTACAACACGGCCACTGCCTACAAATATGCCGAACAGTATTTTCTTGAAGATAAAACGGCTCTTGCAAAGAGTGAATACAACCAGGCAGAGTCTTATGCCAAACAGAGTGCCGATCTCACACCGCTTACACGGCTCTACCTGAGCAAATGTGCCCTTAACCGCTCCGTTTTACTTGAAGATGCGTGTGATGAGTATCAATCTATCGCACACCATAGTGATGATCCATCACTTTCGAGCTATTTTGCCCTGCTGAACCAAAATGTCAGACAAGAAGAGATCTCGGCTCTTCCCTCCCAGTACCGCTCTTTTGCCAAAGCCTATCTGGCCAAAAACCGCCACGCCATTCAAAAGAGTATTGCCGACATCGAACCGCTGACATCACAGATGATCGCAGCCTCGACTGCACGTAGCTATCTTGATGATATGACGATTGAAATGATCATTGAACGCGCTTCATATTTTGGCTACAAGCGCGCAGTCATCGCCTGGATGCAGCAGCTGATCGACACGACCGATGATGACAAAAAAGCAGCCCTGCTAAAGCAGAAACTCTCAGTTTTACGCTAAAATCCTACAACAACAAAAAGGAATTCTCATGTCCACGCCGTTAATCATTTTAGGTATCGTTGCCGTTATCCTGATCATAATGTATAACTCCCTGATCGGGAAGAAGAATGAAGTTGAAAACATCTTTGCCGGTATCGACGCCGTTTTGAAAAAACGCTACGATCTTATCCCAAATCTCGTCTCCTCCGTCTCAAAATATATGGAACATGAGAAAGGACTGCTGGAAAAAGTGACCCAGCTGCGCGCAGAGGCGACCAAGCCAAATATCAGCGATGAACAGAAAATTGCACTCGATCAGCAGATCACCTCGGCACTCGGATCGATCATAGTCGCAGTTGAAGATTATCCTGATCTTAAAGCCAACGAGAATGTCATGCACCTGCAGCGGACACTTCATGAGGTTGAAGCACAGATCTCGGCAGCCCGCCGTGCCTACAACCAGGCTGTTACCGACTACAACAATGCTATCGAGATGATTCCGACCAATATCATGGCCGGCTTTATGAAAATGACACGTAAACAGCTCTTTGAGATCCCGGATACCGAACGCGAGAATGTCAATGTCAAAGAGCTTTTTAAATAGCAACCAAGGTGAAAAGTCTAAAAGCATGCCGTACTTTTAAAGGTTGGAGCAATGAAAGCTGTTTGTCAAAGTCAAACCCAAGAGTGCAATGGCACGAAGGCCTGCTGCCAAAGCAATCTTAGCGATAGCGTAGTCGAAGGGACTTTGTTCCTTCGGCGTCTGGAAATAAAATGAAAACCATCAGCGAACTGACCGACTTCTATTATGATCATCTCTACGAAGACCTGAAGCAGCTTGATGGTGAGCGTGAAAAGATCAAACGCAAACTGATCGTTATCAATGGGATTCTGGCGCTGATCGCCATTATCATCATGATGATCATCTATGATGCCAGCGGCGGCTTCGGTGACAGGCTTATCTTTGTCGGTTTCGCCGCTTTTGCCATCGGCGGAATGCTGCACAAATTCATGACCTCGGACTACACCGTTGATTTCAAGTCCAAGATCATCCAGCCGCTGATCGAAGCGATCGACGACAATCTCTCTTACTCCCAGAGCGGCTACGTCTCAGAGCACCACTTCAAACGCTCCAAGATCTTCCGCCACCGCGTTGACCGCTTCAGCGGTAACGACCTCGTCAAAGGTAAAGTCGAAGGAATCCCTATAAAGTTTTCCGATATCCATGCCGAATACAAGACTAAAGACTCCAAAGGGCGTACCACCTGGCATACCATCTTCAATGGACTTTTCATTCTCGCCGAATTCAATAAACACTTCAAGGGTAAAACCATTGTCCTGCCCGATCAGGCAGAAAAACATTTCGGTTCACTCATCGGCAAATGGCTTCAGTCAAAAAATGTAGGCCGCGAGGCGCTGGTGAAGCTGGATGACCCGGAGTTTGAGAAACATTTTGTCGTCTATAGCAGTGACCAGATCGAAGCACGCTATATCCTCACCCACACCATGATGCAGCGTCTCGTAGAGTTTAAAAAGCGCTCCAAAGAGAATGTCTTCATCTCGTTTGTCGGTACGCAGATCTACATCGCCATCCAGACCGGTGACAACTTTGAACCCTCGGTCTACCGTACCCTGCTAAGCTATAAACAGGCAATGGGCTACATCAAAACACTCAAGTTGGCCATCGGTGTTATCGAAGACCTCAAGCTCAATGAACGTCTCTGGAGCAAACTGCCCGATGAACACTCAAAAGTCAGTAACGCACTCCACTCCCAAGAGCATATTATCTCCAGTCAGTCAGGAAAACCATGACACCTCAACGTAATCTGTTGATACTCAGTATCAGAGACTTTTTCACGCCGCCGATCCTCAAACTGGCCATCTTCCCATTCATCATCACAATGGTGCTGCTCTATGGTCTCTTTTTCATCCTGGCCGATATTGGCCTTGATCAGCTGGAGAATGCCTCGGTCCAGATCGAGCAGTCCCAGACGACGATGCGAGACGGCCACCCCCATACCGAAACGGTGTCGGCCGATCTCGCTGGTTCGGGAATCCTGAAATTTCTGCTGCAGTACTCCATCACCTCCTGGCTGGTCAGTTTTCTCATCTATACGGTAGGGAGTTTCTTTATCCTGCTGCTCTCTGTTGTCATTGCGCTGGCAGTCATCGGTTTTCTGACACCGCCGATTTTAAGGGTCATCCAGCAGCGTCACTATCCTGAGATCGAACTTGTCGGTTATGGACACTTTGGCACCATTGCCTGGCAGTTTGTCAAAAGCTTTTTTATCATGCTGGGGCTGCTCTTTTTACTGCTCCCTTTCTATTTTATACCCATTCTCAATATTGTGGCTTTGAACCTCCCTTTCTACTACTTTTTTCATAAGCTGATGGTCTTCGATGTCGCCTCTACCATTACAACCAAAGAGGAGTATGCACTCATTCACGTGAAGAGTGCCAACTCTGTTCGCATAAAAACATTTATGCTTTACCTTGTATCACTTATCCCTTTTGCCATTCTCTTTGCCACGGCCTTTTATGTGATCTATCTTGGGCATACATTTTTAAGTGAAACGCAAAAACTTCGCTATCCGGAGCTGGAAGAGGCGCACATTGACGCCCCAAAAACATTAACCGATACACAATAAGGGGTTATTCTGGTATTTGGATCTCCAGGGTCGTCAATCCGCCGATTACACGATTGCGACCTGCCTCTTTTGCCGCATAGAGCATCATCGGCTTCTTTGTACATCCCATCAAAATAGTCATGTTTAAATAATTTAACTCAACTTTCGCATATGAAAAATGGCTGTCATTCCGGGCTTGACCCGGAATCTAGTGGTTTTTATGTTTAAGACCTTGCAGCTGTGGACCCCGGATCAAGTCCGGGGTGACGGCATGTGCGAAAGCTGAAATTTAATATCGAGAACGAACCAATCTTTTAGCCTGCTCATAAAAGCTTTCCAACTGCTCCTCCGCAGCCGAGATATTCATCTGCACTTCCGTCGGTTCAAACTGTTTCTCAATCGTCGAAATACCGCACTGTTCAAGCAGATAATCTACTTTGCCCATATCACTGTAGTCACAGCTGAATACAGAGCATTCCTTTTTGATGTATTCAACCACTTCTGATGCATCAATAACCATATTTGTAGCATCCGAATAAGCCCGCACCAAACCACCTGTACCAAGCTTGGTCCCGCCAAAATAACGCACCGTTATCACCGCCGTATTAATGAGCGCATGCCCCTTTAAAACTGCCAGAGTCGGCTTGCCAGAAGTCCCCTTCGGCTCTCCGTCGTCACTGCTCCCCTCCACGACCTGCCCATACTCGTTCAGATAACGAAAAGCCGTGACGAAATGGCGTGCTTTTGGATGTTCCGCTTTCAGCTGCTCCAGCACTTCTTTAAATTGTGCGTACGGCATCAGATGGGCGATAAATTTGGATTGTTTTATTTCAAGAGTCTCTATTGTATGCTCGATTACGGTAAACATACCCGAAGTGTAGCCAATCTGTTATTAGATGCTACACAAGCACCCTCCCCATACGCTGCTAGACATTTTCAAGCTATAGGAAGATCAAAAATTTACCAACAGGCATGGAGATATCAACTTTTATCACAATATTTTAAATCATTTCGGATTTTATATGTTTTTATTGGTTTATAAATCTGCATTCTTTCTGCACTCTTTTAGGTTAAAGTGCTCTTCCTATTTTTCAAAGGTAATGAAATGAATCACTTTTTCAACGACCATCCGGATATATCGAATCTGGTAGATAGTTTAGAGACAGAGATCCCCATAGAGTTGCTCGATAGCTTTTCTGTAGATCAGAACAGAGCATTTGACATAGCAGTAAAAACTGCCCTGCTTTTGTCAGCGGCTATCATTTTTATTTGGATTTTTATAGACTTAAAAATAGTTACTCTGCTGATGTTATGCTTTCTTACAGGTTTGATCTCGGTGGCAATGTATAGACATATTAAAATTAATTCCTATTATCGCATTCTTAAAGCTATTGAACAGCATATTGAATGTAATGCAGTGCAAAGAGAGATAAGTGAAACATCATGAAAACACTTTTGAAAATGATCGATCGTTTGCAAAGAGAGTGCAACAGTTTTGTTTGTGTTTTGAATATTGATCAAAAATTGGAGCTGGCACGTCTTTGCTTTGAAAAAGAGATCAGCCAAGAACTCTTTATAACCTTGAGAGCGCTGGATAAAAAACATGAATTTCAATTTCATATCCAGAATGAATACGTTTTAGACGTTGTCACTGCTAAGAACTTCGATGCGACAGTATCTCAAACAGAAATTCCCTATTACGACAGTTGCATAATGTAGGGCACTTTTCATTTGCCAATAGTATGGATAAAAAAGAGTCGCTATGTGCTGAATAAACCGTGGTATCTGATACAATGCCACTATGTTTACGAAAGCGCATATTTTCCTCTACCAGTGGTACAAAAAGCATGGCCGTCATAGTCTTCCCTGGCGCAATACCGACGACCCCTATCATATCTGGATCAGTGAGATCATGCTTCAACAGACTCAGGTAAAAACTGTCCTTGAACGGTTCTACTTTCCCTTCCTTGAAACCTTCCCTGCGCTGCAGGATTTAGCCGATGCCGATCTCGATGATGTTCTGAAAAAATGGGAGGGCCTGGGCTACTACACCCGGGCCAGAAACCTGCACAAAGCCGCAAGGAGAGCGGCACCTCTTCTTCCGCAGACCGTACAAGAGCTTGAAGCCCTGCCGGGAATTGGCAGAAGTACGGCACATGCCATTGCCGTGTTTGCCTACCACACCCCTGTTCCGATCATGGATGCCAATGTCAAGCGGATTCTATACCGCATCTTTGGGATCAGAAAAACAACTGACAAAGCGTTATGGGAGTACGCTTACGAACTCTTTGATAGGGAGCACCCCTATGACTACAATCAGGCTATGATGGACCTGGGAGCGATGATCTGCAGTGCCAGATCACCCCAATGCACTCTCTGCCCTTTTGAAAGTATCTGTCTGGGCAAAAACGATCCGCTGGCTTATCCGGAAAAAAAACAGAGAAAAGCGGTACCGATACGTCAAAAAAAGATCATTATCCATCACCAAAATGGACGTTATGCCATGCAGCAGCGCCGAAGCCGGTTTTTACATGGATTATGGGGATTTAGCGAATATGAAAGTAATGAGCCTCTCAACTCAACCAAAAAGTTAGGAAATATCACCCAAACCTATTCGCATTTTAGACTCGAAGCCGATGTCTATCTACATCAGGGAGCTATTGAAAAGCATGAATGGTTTACGTTAGAAGAGATCCAGACACTGGCATTAAGCGGTGCTGATCATAAAGCTATCAAGTTGCTTGAGAACTCTCTGCCTCTATAGAGGCAGACTTTAGTGCCACGTGTGTTCAGTGCCATTGGTCAGCACTGGATGTAGCGGCTAGCGTAGCCAAGCGGGCTTTGCTCGTTTGGCGTTCAAAATAGAGTTTTGAAAGAACTCTACTGTAATAGCACTGTTTTTTCTTATGCTACAATCCCTTCATATTAGGATGAGGATCAGAAGGTGACCAAAGAGCGTGAAGGCGAAATTTTGATGCTGCTGGGCGGCTACCTGATCACTCGTCCGGCTGTTTAGAGCTATAGAGAAAGAGATAATCGGCCAGACCATGCTCCATACCACTATCACTTCGTACCTCTGGCAAGATTGTCACATAGGGCAGATCAGAATACCTGCCAAAACGAAGATTAACGCCAAGGCTGTAAGCCAGATGCATCGAACCTGCAAATACGATCAGTTTGTCTTTTTTCGTTTTCAGCACCGTATCGGCCAGTACAGCACTCTCCCTTGCCATCATCGTATCCCAGGCAACTTGAACACGGTTCATCCGTCCCTGACACGCCTCTTGCGTCTCAACTTTTTTCAGCCTATGGCAGTGTGAGAAAAAGGGAGAGAGCATCTGCTGATGGGCAGAAACATTCAGGTCAAGAGTATCATAAAAGACTTTTTCACTCTCACTCATCCCTGAAATATTCTGATCGGAGATGCGTTTTTGAAAGGCTTTGCTCAGATTGATGCCGTAGAGCTCTCCATCAGCCTCCTGCACAGCATGATAGATTGGTGCAAAGAGTTCAAAATCATAGCCAGCCTTTTTTTTCCACGCTATTTTTTTGGTGAAGTTGCCGTCATTGAACTTTTTATCGGCATACTCGGACAGCAGCGCATTGTCCTCAGGGCTAAACCACTCATTCGCCAAATGAATCCGGTAGCCTTTTTGATCCAGTTCTCCTATCAGCCCTGCTGTAAAAGCGTGGGATTCGCTACTGTCATGATGATCACCGACAAAGATAATCTGATAGGGTTCAATCTTTTCTAGCAATCTCTCCATATCAATGCATTCTGCACTTCGCATCGCATAGATGTCGCTTTGACATATCTCTTTATGCTGCAGTGGTTCAGGTGCTTTTGAACAGCCGCTTATCAGAAAAAGAAGCGGTGTTAAAATCAGTAAAAGATAGTGCATGGTATTCCTTTTGCGGTATAATAGCATGATTTAAGGGACAGGATTACTCATGGGATTAGCAGCCAAATTGAAAAACCATTTTTTTAATGCGTTTCGTGAACTTTTTATCTATCATCACAGTTCACTGGAGTTCCGTGCCAGTATGTTCGCCCTTATTATCGCTGCAAATGAAAATGCCGGTGAATTTGAATTTGAAATTGTCACCGAAGCGGGCATGACCATTTATAATGATAAAGACCGTGCCAACTCACTGACTCTGACAACTAAAGAGTATGTGCAAAAAGTGCGTGATGACAATGGCCTGGATATTGATATCCTCGTCCACAAAATCGTCAAAGAGCTAAAGGTGATTCCACGCTATTATAAAAAAATCGACATTTCACAGCTCAAACCTATTTTAGCCTGTAACAATGATGAAGAGACCCATCTATACCAACAGCGTATGCTGGAGTTTTTGGCCCAGACCAAGAAAGATTATGAGAGATAGTTTATGCTGAAGATAGCCGGAAGCCTCTTCACTGTTCTTCTCTTTCTCGGATGTGAAGAGAAAGCTGTTCCGGTAACAGATCAGCCTTCAGAGGCACACCAGGAAGAACATGAGCAGGGATATATCAGTACTCACTGATAAGGTGTAAGCTGATACCCCTCTGCCATTAGTTTCATCACACCGCCATCAAGGTTCTTCACCTTCGTATAGCCTTGGTTGTACATAAACATCGCGATCTGGTGAGTACGGTTTCCTGTACGGCAGATCAGACCGATCTCAGCATCCTTGCCTCCCAACTCGTCCATCGCTTTCAAAAAGCTTTCAGCATCATAATTTCCGGAACTATCAAAGAAGGTAATGCACTTTGCATCCGGAACAATACCGGTCTGCCTCCACTCCGCTTTCGTACGAATATCGACGATAGTCATCGACGAATTCTCCAGCATCTCTTTATCGGGAAAAACGTTAATACTCATTACTGTTCCAGTATCTTTTTGCGAATTATACATAGGTGTAATTAAGCTGCTTGACGCAGCTAAGAGATTTCAGATAAATTAAAGGGCACCTCTAAAGAGAGAATCGTTCGGGGTCAAAAAAACTATCTTCAGAGATATGCCCGAAAGCGGCATTTATCGAGGTAAAAATATCAGGGTACTTCTTCTCCATATCAGCCAGCATACTTTTCATTTCGGCACGGGCATGAGGCATCTTGACGTCGAAACGCATCGCCGGACATGCTTCGTCACCGATAGTCTGCCACTCATTCTCAACGGCGCAGGCAGCAAGCTGGCGCTCGCGCAGCTGAATCAGCGGCCGGATGATGATCAGGCCATTTTCCGCTCTGTATTTCGGTGCCAGCGAACGAAGATGGCCGTTGTAGGTAAGGTTCATGAAGAAGCTCTCGGCCGCATCATCCAGATGATGTCCAAGTGCCACTTTGTTACAGCCGTGTTCCAAAGCCGCCGTATAGAGGTACCCCCGGCGCATCCGGGAAAAAAAACTGCAAAAGGAAGAGTTTTTGCGGATCTTTTCCTTTGCGACTTCATAGGTATTCGTCTCATAGACAATATGCTCAATACCGTGTGCCTTGCAGTGTGCAGTGAGATGGTCAAAATTTTCTCCCATACCGTAACCCACCGTCACGGCAAGGATGTCAAAATCAAACGGAGCACGCCGCTGCTGCTCTTTCATGGCATGAAGCATCGTCAGGGAGTCTTTTCCCCCGCTCAGGCCGACAAGGACCTTGTCCCCCTCTTCAATCAGGTCAAATGCGGCATTGGTACGCCCAAGCTGGCGCATGATCTTTTTGCTAAGCTTGACCATCAGCAATTTTATCGAGCATGGCCAGAACAAAACTGCTGCTGACTTGAGACGAGTGTTTCAAAAATTCTTCGAAATCAAAGGTTGCATCCGCATCGGCGGCATCACTGATGGCACGCAGTACAAAAAACGGCACATTTAATGCATCACAGACTACTGCAACCGCTGCTCCCTCCATCTCAATGGCATCCGCTTCGAATGTATTTTTGATCCACTCCTTACGTTCAGGATCGTCAATAAACTGATCGCCGGTGGCAACAATCCCGCCTTTGAGAACTATCCCTTTCTCATCGGCGACACTTTGGGCCATATGCAGAAGTTCACGGGAAGGTTCGACATAGACTTTCCCTTCAGGCACATAGCCGTGGGGATGCCCGAACGAGGTGATGTCCAGGTCATGCTGGCAAAGCTGCGTCGCCGCTACCAAGTCACCAATCTTCAGCTCCGGGTTGACGGCACCGGCCACACCGGTAAAGAGCAGTTGTTCAGCCCCGAACTTCTCAATCATCGTTGCCGCAGTCAGTGCCGCATTGACTTTGCCGATCTTGCTGTATGCCAAAACGATTTCCAGCCCTTTATAGTTGGCTTCGTGATAGAGATTGCCTCCATAGGAAATATCATTATGTTTTTTAAAATATTTAAGAAGCGGTTCATGCTCTCCAAGATTTAAAAACGGCTCAACCTCGTCGGTCATCGCTCCCATAATTGCTATTTTCATAAATATCCTTAATCTGTTTTTTTCGTTCCTACGGTCTCCGTAGGAATGCATACGTACCTATATTTTCTGACAAATCTTTGTTCCCACGCAAAAGCGTGGGAACAAAAAAAACTAATGATTAATCTATCTTAGCCATCCACTTCTGGAGGCCATGGAGGGAGTGGGAAAGTTTGACAGTTTCAACACTGTTGGCAAACTTCTCTGAAGCGTGTTCAACCTCACCTTTTGGCGTGATCACACGGCTGCCGCCCCAGAAGCCAAGGCCATCTTCAAATCCTACACGATTGATGAAGACAACATAGCTGCTGCAAAGAATAGCAGCAGACTTCAACAAGGCATCCCACTGCGCTTCGATCAGCAACCCCTTATCACTAAAGTCACGCGCCGGCGAATTGGCGATCACATAGAGCATATCCGGCTTCTCAGCCACCAGGTCAGCTACAGTCTGCGCACGCCATAGATCTTCACACACCAACATAGCTGTTTTGCCCGCACGTGTCTGAAAGGTCTCGATCTGATCACCTTTGAAGAAGTAGCGCGCCTCTTCAAACATTCCATAATTCGGCAGATGCACTTTGTGGTGCAGATGGGAGATTTCACCTCTGCTCAGATAAAGCCCGCTGTTGTAGGTGCGCCCATCAATTTTCATTGCGGCACCTATAACAATGTCTACACTGTGTGAAGCAGCAATGAGGTCACCCAGCTCTTCCATTTTCCAGGCATCCTCATAGACTTTGTCCTGAAGCAGGTAGCCATTCAGTGCCAGTTCGGGGAAAACAATCACATCTGTACTGCCGGCAAATTGTTGGATCTGATCCAGTGCATCAGAGAGGTTCGAGCGATTGAGCTTGGGTGCATTCTGAATCAGTGTAACTCTCATGAAAGCTCTTCAACTACCTTGTCCAGTGTTTCCATATCAGAGACATTCATTGTGGGCATATTTTTATTGATACGGCGGTTCAGACCTTTCAGGACAATGCCGTTTCCAAACTCAATGGCCATATCGACATCATCGGCAATGGCAAGGATCGACTGTTTGTAACGAACCGGGCGGATCAGCTGCTCTGTTATGAGTTCAAGCGCCTGCGCTTTGGTATTGTACGGGTTCTCTGTTACGTTGGAGATAACATCAGCGGCAAACGAGTCATGCAGCATCTTCTCAAGTTCGCTGCGAAGTGGTGCTTGTGCAGGGGCTAACAGTGGACAGTGGCTGGCTACTGACATATTTAGCAAAATAGCACGTTTGGCACCCGCTTCCTTAAAGGTCTCTTCCATGCTCTGAAGGTCAGCTTTAAGTCCGGCGATCACCAGCTGGCCATCCTGATTGTAATTGGCCGGCCAGAGACTCTTCTTCTCTTTCTCACGGGCATCCGTACAGATCTGTTCTACCGTTGCATCATCCAGACCTACCAGTGCCATCATCCCGGCATCGATCCCTTCACAGGCTGACTGCATCAACGCTCCACGCTTATGGACCAGTTCAACAGCATCGAGATAGTCAATGGCACCCGCTGCACAGACTGCACTGATCTCACCCAGTGAGTGTCCAAGAAGAAGCGTCGGCTTGACGTCATGAGCCTGCTGAAACAGTTTATAGGCAATGATAGAGACTAGTAAAATAGCCGGCTGTGTGTAGGCTGTCTGATTGATCTGCTCATTCTCTTCAAAAAGCAGCGCCTTAAAATCAACACCTATGCGTTCTCCGGCTTTGTCAAACATCTCACGCGCCAACTCGCTCTCTTCGTAAAAAGATTTTCCCATACCAATTGTCTGACTTCCCTGTCCCGGGAAGATCATCGCTATACGTTTATTACTCATCTAAATTGTACTCCTTATTTTCGACAATTTTCTTGCGTAGTGTATTTCGGTTAAGCCCCAGTTTCTCTGAAAGCTGAAGCTGTGATTTGAAACGCTTGAGGCCCGCTTTGATCAGAGGTACTTCATAAAGGTGAAGATACTCTCTGTAGTCATTGTTGGAGCCAAGGCGATCATAAAGATAATCTTCTGTAACGCGCATCAGTTCTTCTTCTGTAATGTTACTCAAAAGGTAGTTAAAAAAGATCTGTCGACGAATCGAAATCGCATTTTCACTCAAATCAGGATCAATCTTGCTTAACTCCACTCTACTGCTCTCTCCAAAGATCGCTATGGCATCGTTCAGATACTCCGCTTGCAGTTCAGGCACATCTTCCAGACGTTCACCAAGCGACGGAAGATAGACACGTATCGTAAATATCTCTTCAATCAGTTCATTGGCATAGGTATCACTGGCTGTAGCAATCACACGCACATTGTGCTGCGCAATCTGCTGTTGAAGCGTCTGCATATTAGGGATCTGTTCGATATGGGTAATGATCACTTCACTGCTGCTTTGCAATGCGTCTAAAAGTTCATCAAAATTGGAAGCATCAATAACGGACGCAGTAGGGAGAATGTAGCGGGCAAGGGTAAGTTTACCCGTTCCCCGTTCTCCGTAAATGAGTGCATTTACGGAGAGAAGTTTTAAAAGATTTGCTGTTTTGAATGCTTCGGCTGAAGCATCGGATGCGGTTATAAAATTAGTTACACCCACAGCCGCTGCCGCCGCCAGTACCACAGCACTCGCTGTCGTCAGCTTGATTTTCAGCCGGGACTCCTGTCATAGCTTCTTCAGCTGAAGCATCACGCACACCGTTTACAGTTACCGTAAACATAAGATCTTTACCGGCAAGCGGGTGGTTGAAATCAACCACAACACTCTCTTCACCGATATCTTTAACGATAACCTGAACCGTACCGCCATCTTCACCTTGACCATAAAGTGTCATACCGACATTAAGCTCGATACCGGCAAACTGATCTTTAGGAACTTCCTGCTGAGCCTCTTCGTTGTACTCACCATAAGCATCTGCAGACTTGACAAGAACATCACCCTTCTCACCGATAGCCATGTTCGCAATACCAGACTCAAGACCTGGAATGATCTGGCCTTTGCCAAACATAAATACAAGTGGCGTACCACCAACATTACTGTCTACTACTGTGTCACCGTCACGGACTTCATACTCTAAAGATACAATTTGATTTGCTTCAATTGCCATATAATCAACCTTCTTTTATTTTTTGGGATTTTATCATTTTAAACTATCAATTGCCTGAATAATAAGCAATACTCATTGACTTAAGATCACCTCTCTAAAGAAGTTCCCTATTTGTTGAGTTCTTTTTCTGCCAAAGCTGCAGCCTTGCTGTCAGGGTATTTAACCATCAGTGCATTAAAAAAAGCATCTGCATTTTTCTTATCACCCGTTTTCTTCATAGAAACAGCTGTATGCAGCATCAAAGTCGGCATGTAAGATGCCTTGTCATAACGCTTGGCACTCTCTTTAAAATAGGCAATCGCCTGACCGTAATCTTTGCGATAGTACCACATCTCACCGATCATATAGTGTGCATAAGCAGGTTTATACTTGCGTTCAATGAGCTCTTTATACTGCTCGATCGATTTCGTGTAATATTTTTTCTTGTAATTGGCTGCTGCTTTTGTTGCCAGAGCACCGCTGCTGAGACTGCTTTTCTTCACAGCTTTAGGCGATTTTCTGATCGACTTGAGCTCTTTTGAGACCAGGGTTTTGAACTGATTGACATCTTCAACAAGCTTATTGTACTCCTCTTTGGAGACATAATTGCTATTGATGGTGTCTATCAGTGTCGAGAGCTCATCCAAAACCGTTTTCAGCTTGATTATATTCTCTTCATTCGCTTTGACAACGAGATCCAGCTTTTCGAGACGCTGTTCAGTCTCGTCTAGATCTTTGGCATCCTGAAAACGTTTAATCTCCATCTGGTTGCCCTGTGCTTTTTGATTGAGGCCTTCAACAATCGTCTGTAATCCGTCAACACGTTCCAGCAGCGAATCAACCTGTGATTCATTTGCACGACTCTTCTTTTTGACATCAGAGAGTGTCTCTTTGTTTTTAAGAATGTTTTTTTCAGCGGAGGTCAATCCATAAGGAGCGGGATGGTCAAGATCTCCTGCACCGAAAGCCGAAGGCTCCGCGGCACAGAGAGTTAAAGAGGAGAGAAAAAGAGTTAACGCTGCGCGCATTTACGGTAGCAGTTTGAAGTCTACACGACGATTTTTCGCCCAGCAATCTCGTGTTTTGTCAGAACAGACCGGATTACTCTCGCCATAACTTACCATAGTGATACGGTTGGCTTCAACACCTTCGTTTACCAGAGCTGTTTTTGTTGTATTGGCACGTTTCAGACCAAGGGCATAGTTGTACTCATCACTGCCCCACTCATCACAGTTACCTTCGATTTTGATCATATAACTCTGCGCATCACCTTTAGCCATGGCCGCATTATTTTTGATCTTATCTTCCATATCGCTTCGGATAACGAATTTATCGAAGTCAAAATTGACACTTTGCATCTGACTTTCAAGCCCACTCATTGTCATCTCGTTACTATCTGCAGCTGACACACCTTGTTCATCAACAACAACGATATCATCAGCAACTGTCTCAGTTGTCACCTCGGAAGCAGTTGTATCTGCCTGAGATTGTGTCTGTGCGGATTCATCAGTTGCATCGATAGCCGGATCTTTAGAGCTACATCCACTGAATGCCAGCAGTGCAATCAATGCACTAGAGAGAAGAAGAGTTTTCATATAGGAACCTTTGGTAAAAATTGTAGGTATTTTATCAGAAAAATCTTACAAAAATACAACTACCGGGTAAACCGACAATCGATTTAATAAGTTTTTCTGAATTTTGTGCAGTTTTGTGTCGGAACGACCTACCAGTCCAGGGACTGAATTTTCCCTATACTTAGAGGAAAGAGGTAGTTTTTGTTATGTTCCAGACGAATGACGCCGATAGCGCTCTGCTGTTTGTAGTTTTTAATAAACAAGATTGCGTCACCATCACGTGAAAATCTTGGGAATTCATTAACACCGGTTGCTGTAAGCCGGCGGATAAAATCCGTTTTTGTAGAGATCAGGTGCAGGTTAAAGGTATTGCGTGAAAAAGCATGGCTGCTCTCACGCGCTTTATAGACGATATAGTCTTTATGCGTAGTACATGACGAGTTGCTTTTACCATAATAGACCATCTGCTCAACACTGGATGAACCGATACGTTTGGAGAAAACATTTGGATATCCCAGACGATTCGAGATAAATGCAATCCGGTTTTCTTCCATAAACTCTCCGTTGACATCGATACCTTTATATTTGGTGACACGCGAATACTTTCGAGTATTGGCATCCATAAGATAGATATCAGGCTGCCCTTGCGGAGCCATCGTCAGGAGTAATTTCTGACCATCATCACGTACATCCGAACAGATCATCATCCCATCTGAACTGATGATTCTTTCACGCTTTCCGGTACGGGTATCCATCTTATAAAGTGTCGGTTTACGTCCGTCAAGGTCGGTAAAGTAAAAACTGCTTTGTGCATCATCTGCCCATTTTGGAAAGACTTTCAAACCACCCCGGATTATCACATGCTGGTAAGTCAATGTGTAATCAGTAAGAAGAATCTCACTCTTCCCTGGCGCGACAAGACGGGAAAGAACCACCTTGCGTTTCATCCAATCAACCGGTGCCCCACCCATAGCATCATTGATATCATAAGCAATGGCGTGGACAATAAAGATATATTTTTCACTCTTACTGATGCGATAGCGTTTCGACAACTCTACACTGCCTGAACGAATCAGCTTTATCTCGGCAAGAAATGCTCCATTGTCATCTTCTTCAAGCTTGTAACGCAACACATAATCCGCATTGGCATTGATCTCATTGACACCTTCATCATTAAAATGGGTCGTAGAGTACTTACGGTCTACATTAAAGAGTGACAATACATTGAGATCACTCACCATTGCCTGGAAAAAGCGTTTACTCACACCATCCCTGTAATTAACAGAAGCATCTTCAACTGCAATCGATGAGAGTGAATCTGCCTTTTTACTTACTTCAATGGTGGCATCTGCACCAAAAAGAAACGTGATTGAAATCAGTACGCCGACTATAAAACGCATACCTACTCCTCTACTGTCAAAATAATATCTATGGTGATCGATTCACGCTTGGGATGTCGCGGGAACGTTACACTTTTTAAACGCTTTTTCAAAAGGTCCACTTCATTGTTAAATGCCGGGCTGCCCGACGGTGCCAAGATACGATAATCTTTCATCTTCCCAAAGCTGTCAAGCCGGAGACGAATCTTTGCACTGTTCCCCTCACTGTTCATCGGAGGGTAGAAATGTTCGTAAACGAAAGCCTGTATTCTAGCCAAATATTCATTTACTTCCGAGGCAGATGAGCTGGAGCTGCCAACCAGCTCGACTGATGGCCTTTTTAAGTCAAGTTTTTTAATCTTCTCTGATGCTTCCAGTGACTTTTCGCTTTTAGTCGTCTTGATCCTCTTTTCGATGGCACTCAAGCGTTTACTGTCAACCTTTGCCACATCTTTTTTCGGTTTCGTTGAGACCTTTTGCGTCCAGATATCAGAAAAGAGCGAAGATACATCCGGTGCGGTCTGAGGGACTTCCGCTTTAGGCGGCTGTACAGGTTCAGGCTTGACAATCGGCTTTGGCGCAGGTTTTTTTGTATCATGTCTTGATGGCTTGGTAAGAGGTAAATTGATAGAAACAGCAATATAGTCATCTTTTTTCAAAGCATAACTTTTAACCTGATCACTCTTAAGAAGAATCAATCCAAAAAGCGCGGTAAAGAGAAAAAAGAGTCCAAACGACAGGGCACCGCTTAGATAGAAATATCTGTCGTTTGGACTAACCATCGGTCGCGAGTGAAACCTCAGAGAAACCTGCCTGCTTGACAGCACCCAACACACTCATCACCGTACCGTAATCCAGAGACTTGTCGGCACTGATCATAACAGAAGCTTTTTTATCCAGTTTCTGTGCATAGCGATAGAAGTTGTCTGTAAAGCCAAGATAGTCGAACTTCTCTTTATTAATGACAATTTCACCATCTCTATTGATGGTAATATGAACAGGCGGTTTTTGGGAGAGCTCTTTTTGTGCAGAACCTTGGGGAAGTTTGATCAGCTCCTCATAGACGATATTGGGGGCGATGACCATCAAGATGGCCAAAAGCACAAGCATAACATCCACAAGAGGGGTGATGTTCAGTTCCGGCTTTTCATCCCAATCATAAGTCAAACTCAATCCTTGCGAGCGAGGAGTGCATCACTTTGCATGCGTATCAAGCTATTTAACTCATACGACTGACGCTTTAATATCTGGTGGTAGGTATAGGCAAAAATAGCCACAAAAATACCGGCTGCCGTAGCGATCAAGGCATCAGAAACACCTGCGGCAATAATTGTCATTGTACCACTGGACTGGCCAATATGATCAAAGGTATCTAGGATTGACACGACTGTTCCAAAAAGTCCGATAAACGGTGTTGTAGAAGCGACAACAGACAATAAGGAGAGCCCTTTTGTCGACTCTTTTGTAGCAGCATACATACCTAGGTCCAGAATCTCACGGGAGAGTGCAGTACTGGTTTTGATAAAATGGTTGAGATAAGAGTACTCTGCAACGGAAGCAGATCCCATTAAGAGCGCTTCCAGAGAAGAAGACTCTTTGGAGACCCACTGCTTTAGAGAAAAATAGCGGTAAAAAAAGACCCAGTTAAGGGCGATAAAATAGACAGCAAGCAGTGCTAGAACAAAGAGTGTGACACTGTTGCTCTTACTGTAAAAATCAAATAATGCGTCGATCATTATTAGACTAGTTTGTGTGCAGCTGACTCAATTCTTGCTGAAACAGCGGCAATGGCCACATTGGAATCAGAGACGTCATGAAGCAATGTTTTAGCATCATCCAATGCCTTGGCAACGTCACCTTCGCTCTCTCCGCGAATAGCAACAGCACCATCAACAAGGACAACGACTTTTTTCTCGTCTACCTGCACGACACCCCAGTTAACTACAATGGACTCGCTGCTTTTGTCCTCTTTTTCAATATCAATGACACCGGCACTTAGCAGAGTCGTCAGTGAAGCGTGGTGAGGAAGGACACCAAATTCGCCCTCTTCACCCGGAAGAGTGACACTGGCAGCCTGTCCATCAAAGATCAAACCATTCGGAGTTAAAATTTCTAGGTTCAGTGTTTCCATGAATTATCCTTTAAGGGAACGAAAACGAATTACTTCGCTTTCATCTTTTCGGCTTTTTCAATTGCCTCTTTCATATCACCAACCATGTAGAATGCATTTTCCGGCATGTGGTCATACTCACCTTCGATAATACCTTTGAAACCTTTGATCGTATCTTCAAGGCTGACATATTTACCAGGAGAACCTGTAAATACCTCTGCAACGAAGAATGGCTGAGAAAGGAATTTCTCGATCTTACGTGCACGCTCAACGGTAGATTTGTCATCTTCAGAAAGCTCATCCATACCAAGAATCGCAATGATATCCTGAAGGTCTTTGTACTTTTGAAGTGTCTGCTGAACAGCACGTGCAACACTGTAGTGCTCTTCACCAATGATCTGCGGATCAAGCAGACGGGATGTCGAGTCAAGTGGGTCAACCGCAGGGTAGATACCTTTTTCAGCAATCTTACGGTTAAGTACCGTAGTCGCATCAAGGTGGGCAAATACCGAAGCAGGAGCCGGGTCAGTCAAGTCATCCGCAGGAACATAAACAGCCTGGACAGAAGTGATCGAACCTTTTTTCGTTGATGTAATACGATCTTGAAGTGCACCCATCTCACGAGCAAGTGTCGGCTGGTAACCAACTGCCGAAGGGATACGTCCAAGAAGTGCAGACATCTCAGAACCTGACTGTGCAAAACGGAAGATATTATCGATAAACATCAATACATCAAGACCTTTTTCATCACGGAAGTACTCAGCCATAGTAAGACCGGTAAGGGCGATACGGTTACGTGCTCCAGGAGGTTCACTCATCTGACCGTAGCAGAGTGCAACTTTATCCAAAACGTTGGACTCCAGCATCTCGTGGTAAAGGTCATTACCCTCACGGGTACGCTCACCAACACCGGCGAAGACTGAAAGACCTTCATGTCCGTGTGCAACATTGTGGATAAGTTCCATAATAATAACGGTCTTACCAACACCGGCACCACCAAATAGTCCGACTTTACCACCTTTTGAGTATGGTGCAAGAAGGTCAACGACCTTGATACCTGTTTCGAACATCTCAGTTGTTGTAGACTGTTCTACAAGCGGTGGAGGATCACGGTGGATTGACCACATAGGAGCATCTTCGATCTGATCACCATCATCAATAGTCTCACCGATTACGTTAAAGATACGTCCAAGTGCTTTTTCACCAACCGGTACTTTAATCGGGTCACCAGTCGCTGTTGCGTCCATACCACGAACAAGACCTTCACTCATGTCCATTGCGATCGTACGTACACGACCATCACCAAGGTGTGCAGCTACTTCTAGTACAAGACGCTGATCAACACCGTCAAGACTGTTTGTTACTTCAATTGCTTCATTGATTGCTGGAAGTTTACCTTCAAAATCAACATCAACAACCGGTCCAATTACCTGGGAAATTTTTCCAATCATATTTTTCTCCATTATTTCATCGACTCGACGCCGCTGATAATTTCAATTAGTTCAGTAGTAATAGCTTCCTGACGTGCTTTGTTGTAAGCAACATTCAGGGTCTTAACCATCTCTTTAGCATTATTTGTCGCTGCATCCATTGCCTGCATACGGGCACTGTGCTCAGCAGCCACAGAGTCAATCAACGCATAGTACATATTGTACTCTACATATTTTCTGATCAGTGACTCAAGGACTTTTTCATCATCTTCTGCTTCGATCTCAACCATAGAACTCTGAATGTTCTCTTCACAATCATACTCTTCAACATCTACCGGCAGCAGACGATTGACATGAAGCTCTTGCGTAATGATATTTTTATAACCGTTGTAAACGATGTGAAGACCATCAATAACACCATCATTATAATCATTGATCGAAGCTGCAATAAACTCAGACGAACGCTCTACATCAGGGGCAGAACTCAAATCTTTTACTGCATCGAGAAGTTCTACTTCGTTATAACCGAAGTATTCAACCCCTTTTTTACCGATCCCGCGTATACGGACTTTGACCTTCTGCTCTTTAAACTCTTTCAAAAGTTTATTGACCGCTTTAATCGTTTGAAGATTAAACCCGCCACATAAGCCTTTATCAGCAGTTACAAAAACGATATCAACCATTTCCGGCTGATCGATCTTTGCAAAACTACGACTCTCGACACCACCGACTTTATGGCACTGGATGCGGCCGGCCAGTTCAGTGATGATCTGATTTGTTTTTTCAGCAAAAAGACGAGAGCGTTTGGCAAGTTCCTCGGCACGGCGAAGTTTCGCCGTAGAAACAAGCTTCATTGCACGCGTAGTCTTCTGCGTGTTAGAAACACTGCTTATCTTTCTCTGAATATCTTTTAAGTTGGCCATAATGGTCCTTACTCAGCGACGAAAGTAGCTTTAAACTCTTCGAGCGCTTTTTTCATCAACTCATTAGTCTCATCATCGATCTTAGATGCACTTCTGATGTTTTCGAAAATCTGAGGGTATGAAGCCTCAATAAACGGATAAAGCTCTGCCTCGAATTTAACAACGTTTGATGCTGCGAAATCGTCAAGGAAACCTTCATTACCAGCAAAAATGATCAGTGCCTGCTTTTCAGCCGGAAGTGGAGAGAACGGAGGCTGCTTAAGCACCTCTACCATACGCTGACCACGTTCAAGCTGGTTACGGCTGATCTCATCAAGGTCAGATGCGAACTGGGCGAATGCCTGAAGTTCACGGTACTGAGCCAGGTCAAGACGCAGTGTACCGGCAACTTGCTTCGTTGCTTTGATCTGTGCTGCACCACCAACACGAGAGACCGAAAGACCAACGTTGATCGCCGGACGGATACCTGAGTTGAAAAGGTCAGTCTCAAGGAAGATCTGACCATCAGTGATCGAGATAACGTTTGTCGGGATATAGGCCGCAACGTCACCTGCTTGTGTTTCAATGATCGGAAGTGCAGTCAGTGAACCGGCACCTTCATCATCATTTACTTTCGCTGCACGCTCAAGAAGACGGGAGTGTAGGTAGAAAACATCACCTGGATACGCTTCACGGCCCGGAGGACGGCGAAGGATCAGTGACATCTCGCGGTAAGCAACCGCATGTTTAGTCAGATCATCATAAACGATCAGACCATGACGCGCATTGTCACGGAAATATTCACCCATCGTTACACCGGTGTATGGTGCAAGGAATTGAAGTGCGGCAGCCTCTGCAGCTGATGCAGTTACGATGATAGTGTACTCTAGTGCACCGTGCTCTTCAAGACGACGGACAACCTGAGCAACCGTAGACTCTTTTTGACCGACTGCAACATAGATACATGCAACACCGTTACCTTTTTGGTTAATGATCGTGTCAATTGCGACAGTCGTTTTACCAGTCTGGCGGTCACCAATGATAAGCTCACGCTGACCACGGCCGATCGGTACAAGTGCATCGATCGCTTTAATACCGGTTGCCATTGGCTCATGAACCGATTTACGTTGCATGATACCAGGCGCTTTCTCCTCTACGAAACGTGTTTCACTCGCTTCGATCGGACCTTTACCATCAACCGGCTCACCAAGAGCATTTACAACACGCCCAAGAAGTGCGTCGCCCACAGGGACTTTAAGAAGTCTGTTAAGACGCTTGACTGACATACCTTCACGAAGCTCTTTACCGCCACCAAGAACAACAACACCAACGCTGCTCTCTTCAAGGTTCAAGACCAGCCCCTCAGTTCCATCTTCAAACTCTACCATCTCACCGGCCATAACATTGTTAAGGCCATAAACCTGAGCAACACCATCTGCATAAGAAACAATTTTACCTGTCTCATTGATGTCAACGTTCAGTTCAAAGTTTTCAATTCGTTCTTTAATAATCGAGCTGATCTCATCAGCTTGTACTTTAGCTACCACTATATATCCCCCTTCTTAGATTGCTTTCAAAATATGCTCGATAAGTTGCATATTTATCCGGCTTTTTGAGAAATTAACCTCGATACCAAGGTCTTCCACTTCTACCTTAATCCCATCAAAATCCGACTTAACAAATTCGAGTGTGATTGAAGCATCTACTTTTTTACCCAGACCAGCACTTAGACCTGTGATCGTTCCAGCGTCAATATCGCTGTTGCTGTAAACAACACCGCTGTAACTCTTCTTTGCTTTAGCGATCTCTTTGTCAAGGACCTTTGCCACTGCCGGAATAATGTTGATACGTCCATTTTCGACCAACAGTTTTACAAAATTGTTGATGGTATCGCTTTGTGCACTTTTTACACTCTCCAGTAGCAGTGTCTCTTTTTGGGCGGCACTGACATCTGATGAGTTAATGATCTGATCAAACTTAGGATTGGAAAACTCTGCAGCAAGTGTGCTAAAGAGAAGACTGAAATTCTCAAGATCAGCCTCACTTGAACTATGTTGCAGTGCTTTGACATAACGTTTTGCAATAAGCTCTTCCATTACGCCACCTTCTTCATAATGATCTGTGCCATCGCTTCTTTATCGAAGGCAGCACTCTCTTGTTCAAATACATCTTCCATGATGTCATTGACTACATCACGGACCATTTGACGCTGATCAAGGTCCATAAGAGCAGCACTTTGCTTCTGGATATTTTCCAGTTCAGCTTCACACTGTTCAAGGATCCTGTCATTGAGGATCTTATTCTCTTTTTTGGACGTCTCTTTCAACTCTTCAGCAAACTTCTTTGCCTCTTCAATTTCCAGCTCCGCCGCCTCTTTAGCACGCTTTGATTCACGAAGGCGCTCTTGAACTTTTTCAAGTTCTCCTGCGATCCCCTGTGAACGACCGACAAAAAAGTTTTTGATCGGATCGGCCAACAGGTAGTAAATAATACCAGCGAAAATAAGAAAGTTTATCGTACGCTCTACGATATCAGTCCCTCCGCCTGATTCACCGCCTGATGCGAATGCATAACCAGTTACCATCAATAAAGTAAGAACTATTTTACCCATGCGCTTCCTTTATATCTGACTGAATTTAGCTTTAACAGCTTCTTTAAACAACGGTACCTGTGAAAGTAACGCATTTTTCAACTGTTCACGCTCTTGAGCCAGATTTTTCTCAAACTCAAGATACTCGTTTGCCAAATCGGCACGTTTTGCCTCAATTTTGCTGTCTGCAATCTCTTTTGCATCAGCAATCACTTTTTCTCTTAAGGCCGAAGCTCCCAGTTTGGCATCAGTAGCAATCTTCTCAGCTTCTGCTGTTAATGCAGCGATCTCGTCGTCATTGGAACCAACTTCGTTAAGATCTTTTTTGATATCTGCATCACGCTTGTTCATAAAAGCGAAGAGAGGATTGTAGAGCCAACTGTTCAGAACGGCAATAAGGATAAGGAAGACAATCAGTGTACTGCCGAGCAGTATTGGACTAATATCTAACATACCACCTCCTAAAAGTTGCGAGATTATACCTATTAATAATTGAAGGGATAGTTAAATAGGAGAAGATTATTAAAAATAATTGTTTAATTTATAACCTAGAGTCCAAAAAAGGCACTTATGGAAACACAAATTTCAGATTAGATGGGTCTATATTTAATGCAGCTCTATTTAAAATAGTTCAAAAAAGTTTCAAGATCAGCTTCATCTTTAAACTCAACGGTTACCTTATTGGACTTAACGGTACTGTTGAAACCTGCATCATTCAGATGTTTTTGAAGAGGTTTGAAATTAAAATCTGTAGTCGCAGCAGCAGGTGGGACAGCATTATCGGCCGATGGTGCCGCCTTCATCTTTTTAACCATCATCTCTACTTCGCGGACACTCAGCTTCTGCCCAATGATGGAATTGACCATCAACTGCTGCTCTTTATCGCTGAGACCAACCAGCACTTTGGCGTGGCCAGCTGTTATCTTGCCATCGATCAGTACGGCACGTGTCTTTTTAGAGAGTTGAAGCAGACGAAGAGTGTTGGTAATATGTGTGCGACTCTTGTGAACCATGGCCGAGAGCTCATCATGGGTGATACCATGAACTTTCAAGAGTTCGTCATAGGCATGGGCCAAATCAATGATATTGAGTTCATCACGCTGGATATTCTCAATCAGCGCATGCTGACGCATCTGTGATTCATCAATGGAAGCGGCAACGGCACGGATCGTCTTCAGTTTTGCAAGTTTGCTTGCACGCAGACGTCGCTCTCCCGCAACCAGGACATAACCGTCGATATCTTCAACAACAACGATTGGCTGAAGCAGTCCATGCTCTTTAATCGATTCGCTCAGTTCCTGAAGCGACTTTTCATCGAAACTTTTACGGGGTTGGAAAGGATTTGGCTTGATCTGTGAAAGCGGGATCTCTAAAACAGTGTACTGCTTTGGCACTTCATTGTCATACGCCTCTTCGATCTCACCGAGTAGTGCGCCGAGACCACGTCCAAGTGCTTTCGATTTAGCCATTATGCGATGATCGCATGTGCCAGGTTTTGATAGGCTTGCGAGCCGGTTGATTTGACATCATAAAGGATAGCTGGTTTTCCAAAACTCGGACTTTCAGCTAGTTTCACGTTACGCGGGATCACGATAAAATCATCGTCCATACCCTTAAAGAGCTTCCCTTTAAAGTGCTGCGTCAAGTCTGAAAAGACCTGTTTGGAGAGGTTGTTTTGCGAACTGTACATCGTTGGCAGAAAACCTTTGATGGAGAGTTTCGGATTGATCGTCTTACGGATAAGACGAACCGTGTTCAGCAGCTGAGCCAAGCCTTCCAGTGCAAAAAACTCGCACTGGATCGGGATGATGACAGAGTTCGATGCTGAGAGTGCATTGATGGTCATCGGTCCGAGTGCCGGAGGAGAGTCGATGATAATGTAATCATACTCGCGCTTCACCTGAGCGATCGCATTTTTAAGGATCAGCTCACGCCCTTTGGAGTTACCCGCATCATAATACTCTTTCTCTACACCCACCAGACCAATGTTAGATGGAGCCAGGCTCAGTGTCGGCAGCGATGACTTCAAGATGACATCTTTTAGCTTTTTTGTTCCGATCAGGACATGATAGATATTGAACTCATAGTCATTACGATGGTAACCAAGTGAGGTAGTGGCGTTTGCCTGCGGGTCCGCATCGATCAGCAGCACTTTTTTTTCGGCGACAGCAAGAGATGCAGCCAAGTTGACTGCTGTTGTTGTCTTTCCTACGCCACCTTTTTGATTGGCAATGACTATAACTTCACTCATCGTAGACTAAACATCCTTTGACCCTCATACTCAATTGAACCATCACTCAGTAAAATAGCTTTTTCTAATGCTACTCTTTGCTTGAAGTAATGCGTGTAATAGGTTCTGTTCTTGTCAAATTCTAGCGCGTATTTTCTAAAAACCAGCTTCCATGAATCGCATTTTTTCAACTTTTCGAAATAACGTTTCAGCAATAGATCCTGCCCAATATCAATATCCAGTGTGCCAAATCCCTCTGGCGCGGCCTTTAGGTTTAACCCGACACCATAAACCAGGTCATCAGCAACAAGATTCGTAATGGCACCGCCGATTTTTTTATCATCGATGTAGAGGTCATTCGGCCATTTCAGCCAGACCTTAGAGCCTGCTTCACTCAGTGTCTCTTTCAAAAGATAGGTAAAGTAGAGTGAAGCCGATTCAAGTTTCAGGTCATCCGGAAGGAGTGCACGGGGATAGGAAAAAGAGAGAAACAGATTGCCCTTAAGACCGGTCCAGCCATTTTCACGGCTGCCTCTGCCACTATGCTGTTCAACAGCTGTCACGGCAAAAGGAGCTTTTAACTCTCCGTTTTTAAGCTGATCGATCAGGTAACGCTGTGTCGAATCAATTCGCTCAAGCGAGCGTATCTGCAAGACCAAGCCTTTTTCCATTGAGGTAGTCGATCACCGACATCGCTTTTTTCGATGGGGGCTGAACGGTATAGATGCGCAATTTTCCCAATTCACATCCGACAACAACGCTATCACTATCGATCTCCAGAATTTCCCCCGGACGATTTTTTTTACAGTAGCCCTCACGTTTGATCGCTTTCAGTTTCAGACCACTTTCCAGATAGATACCCGGCCACGGAGTAAAGGCACGATATTTATTGTACTCCATCTCAGCATCTTTAAAAGCGATCAGCCCATCAGCTTTGGAGATCTTTGTACAGTGAGATGAGAGCTTCTCATCCTGTACTTCCGGTGTCAAGGTGGAAAACTCGTTTAAGACATCGAGCGTCATATCGGCCGCCAGTGCTGTTAAACGATCAAACAGTGACTCAACCATCTCGTCTTCACCGATGTTGATTGTGACCGTTTTAAGGATCGCACCCGTATCGAGCCCCTCATCCATCAGCATCGCTGTCACACCGGTCGTCTCATCACCATTTAAGAGACTCTGCTGAATCGGACTTGCCCCACGGTATTGAGGAAGGATGGAAGCATGCAGGTTGATACAAGGTGCATGATCGAGGATCGCTTTTGGCAATATCTGCCCATAGGCGGCTACGACAATATAGTCACATTCGATCTGTTGCAGTTGGGCCACTACCGTCTCATCGCGCAGACGGGCTGGCTGATAGACAGGAATTGCATTAGCCTCTGCCATGATTTTGACAGGGGGAGATGTCATCACTTTTTTACGTCCAACCGGTTTATCAGGCTGTGTATACGTCGCGACAACATTAATATTTTTTGCTTTGATCAACTGCTCTAGAATTTTTTCAGCATAATCGGGCGTTCCCATGAAAATGACATTCACAGCCGAGCCTTGAAAAGTGTACCGCCATTATGTCTATGATCGACCAGGAAAGATTTTGCATCAGACAGATCAAACCCGCTTGCCAGGAACATCGATCGGCCATGGTTGAGCAGATAATCGGCTGCTTTCAGTTTGGTGACAATACCGCCTGTCGCAAAACTGTTGTTCGGTGTAACCGTTTTTTCCAGTTCAGCCGGGTCGATCTTCTCAACGACAGAGAGGATGTTCGCATCATCATGTGTATGTGGGTCTCTGTCATAATAGGCATCAATATCGGAGAGGATCACCAAAAGATCAGCATCACAGTGATGGGCAACATAGGCAGATAGCTGGTCATTATCTCCAAGGACCAGTTCATCTGTAGCCGTTGCATCATTTTCATTAATGATAGGAAGAACACCGTTGCTGATCAGCTTTTCGATGGTATTTTTAACTCTAATATCCTGCTCTTTGGTATTGAAGTTGGCTGCCGTAACAAGTACCTGTGATGGCAAGATCCCATACTTTTCAAACTTTTTACGGTAGCGATGCATCAAGATCGGCTGACCGATAGAAGCGAGTGCCTGCTTGTTTGCAATATCTTTCTTATCGAGTTTCAGTTCCGTGTAGCCGGCAGCTACAGCACCGGATGAGACAAGGATCACCTCATACTGTTTTTTCAGGTCGGCGATCAGATCAATAAGGTTTTGCATCCGTTCCCGGGCAATACGGTTTTGTTCCGTAAGTACCGCACTTCCTACCTTGACAACGATTCGCTTCATCGGCGTACCAGTTTCACCAGATCAAAAAGTGCAAAACGAATGGCTTCAATATTGGTCTGCATCACTGATGATATCGGTGCTACAAAAAATGGCTTTGTAATATCTATCTCTTCTGTTCCTTCACTGTCACCCTGTACATAATAAGGCAGGTTTCTTTCAAAACCAAAGGTATTGGCCTTACTCGGAGTCAAGCCAAGATCGTTAATGAAATCATTTGACTTCTGAATCGCTTCTTCTTCTGACATCGCATCGCTGCGGGTCAAAGCGATTGCATAGTGGCTCTTGCTCAATATTTCAGAAAATTGTTCCAGCTCTGTACTGAGCGTGTCAAACTGCGCTTTGATCTCATGGTAAGAGGCCAGATCGATCATAAAGAGCAGGATCTTTGTACGTTCAATGTGCTGCAGGAACTGAAGACCAAGTCCTTTGCCTTCATGTGCCCCGCCGATGATTCCAGGAATATCTGCCATGACGAATGAGTCATAATCACCGACTTGTACCTGGCCAAGTTTCGGTGTCAGCGTCGTAAACTCATAGTTGGCAATCTCGGGACGGGCATTTGAGACCGTTGAGATCAGCGTTGATTTTCCGACATTCGGGAAACCTACCAGACCGACATCCGCAATCAGTTTCAGATCAAGTTTTACCATACGTGTCTGTGCAGGTTCACCCGGCTGGGCATAACGCGGCTGCTGATTGGTGGATGACTTGAAGTGGAAATTTCCCAGTCCACCCTTACCGCCTCTTAAGAAGCAGACCTCTTCCCCATGTTTAAGCAGGTCGAACAGGACTTCACCAGTCTCTTCATCTATAACCTGGGTTCCCGGAGGCACAATGACAAAGAGTTTGTCAGCCGACTTGCCGGTCATACGCGAACCCATTCCCGGTTTGCCGTTCTCTGCTTTTAGGTTTTTTGATCCCTTAAAGTGAGCCAGCGTGTGGGTATTGTTGTCTACACGAAACCAGACATCACCGCCACGTCCGCCATCGCCACCGTTCGGACCCCCGTTGGTCACAAATTTTTCACGGCGAAAAGCCACACAGCCTGCCCCGCCTTTTCCGGATGAGAGTGTCAGTGTTACGTGATCGGTAAACATATTTTGGATCCTTGTCTAGGTTAAACAGTCATAACAACACTAGCAAACATGTTGAAGCGCTTTGATGAATGTTGAAATTTTTTTGTGTTAGAGTCAGCAAAACTCAAAAGTGGATATTGAAGTGCGGTTTACTGCACGCGGGCCTTGCGCCGAGCAAAACATAGCGTTAGCGTAGTCAAAGGAATTACTTCCTTTGACGTATGACATCTATGATGCCGGAATGATACTTACTTGCTTGCGTGTTTTATCTTTACGCTCGAATGCTACAACACCGTCTACAAGTGCGAACAGTGTATGATCTTTGCCCATACCGATATTATTACCCGGGTGGATCTTGGTTCCACGCTGACGAACGATAATGTTACCGGCTCTTACAGTTTCACCACCATATTTCTTAACGCCAAGTCTACGTCCCGCCGAGTCGCGATTATTCTGTGTACTACCCTGACCTTTCTTATGTGCCATTCTGTGCTCCTCTTAATTACGCTGCGATTTTCGTGATACGAACGCGTGTGAAATCACGGCGGAAACCGCGTTTAACTTTACTGTCTTTACGACGACGTTTTTTGTAGATAACCACTTTTTGAGCGCGACCTTCATTGATCACTTCAGCAGTAACAACCGCACCGTCAACGAATGGTGCACCAACTTTAAGCTCACCGTCGTTAACAGCGAGAACTTCTTTGATCTCAACTGCAGCATTTGCATCAAGGCTCATTTTGTCAAGAAGAAGAATGTCACCCTCTTGAACCTTGTACTGCTTGCCACCGTTTTTAATAATTGCGTACATATATTTCCTTTTTGGTTTAAAGCCCTCTAAAAACGCTTAGTATCAGCACTTACTCATCATCACAAGACTTAATAGACCTAAAAAGGTATTAAAAACAGTTGCAATGATCAGGTCCAGCCTGTAAAGAGAAGATCGTTGTCTTCTCCGACACCAAGAGCTAAAAAGCACTCTTTTAGTCTTTGTCAGGGTACTCTTTAAAAGAGGCCCTAAATAAAAGTTGGCGAATTATACCCAGATTAATTTTAATTTACAACTGCAATCGCGTCTATTTCAACCAAGGCATTCTTGGGCAATGTTTTGACCGCTACTGTTGATCGAGCCGGTTTATGAGCACCAAACGCTTCAGCGTAGATTTCGTTGACTGTTACAAAATCATCCATACTGTCCAGAAAAATTGTTGTTTTAATGACACTTCCAAGTGAACTTCCCGCTGCTTCAAGAACAGCCGAAAGATTCTTAAGCACCTGTTTTGTCTGAATCACGACATCATTCTCAAGCATCTCGCCTTCAGGTGTCAGAGCAATCTGTCCCGATGTATAGACTATGCCGTTTACAGTGACTGCCTGTGAATAGGGCCCTATGGCTGCCGGTGCATTGTCTGTCTGGATGTAGTTCATTATCTGTCAATCCTCTTTAATTTATAGCGTGTGTCCTTTAAAACAGAGAGAAAGTCTTCGACATTCCAGTATCCCGGCATAGTATGAAATACCCGGCCTTCACTGGTTAAAAAGACGTTCATAGGTACCATTTTAGCTTTGATATATGAGGGATAGTCATCTTTATCACGGGTGACATGGACCGGCACAAACTCTTTATGAATCTGTCTGACCACCTCATCATCCAACAGTGTCGTCGCTTCCAGTTTATGGCACCATCGACATGATTCTGATGTCACAAGAAGATAGATATTTTTGCCCTCTTTTTTAGCTTGTTCCACTCCCGCCTGGTAGCTCTCCACCCACTCTATTTCACCGGCATAGAGTGAGAATGTCAGCATTAAAAATAAAAATAGTTTTTTCATGGTTGGAATCTTAGCATAAATTTCCCTATGAAGCAGACTTAAAAACAGTGCATCTTTTTTACATAAAGATACTCCTTCTCAAAAACATTTCCCTCCTAAACCTTTCAGAACATTAAGTACTGTTATATTGTACAATTAAAAGAAGAGCTCTCTTAAAAGGAGTCGTCATGTCCCCAATAGCCCTTGAACTGTTTAATGTCATCGAGTCTATCAATGAGCGTATTATCACCATTCGTCAGGATCTTCATGCGCATCCTGAGCTCTCTGCCCATGAAGAGCATACCAAGTATCTTGTCAAAGGTATCCTGGAAGCAGAAGGCTTGCAGATACGTGAATTTGACGACAATTACGGGCTGATAGCCGACCTGATCACCCGTCCGGGAGAACCTTTTGTCGCGCTTCGCGCCGATATGGATGCCCTGCCTATCGAAGAGATGACCGGTGCAGCCTACCATTCAAAAGTCAAAGGGATCATGCATGCCTGCGGGCATGACTCACATACCGCGATACTGCTTGGTACGGCTATCGCTATGGCCCATGGCAAAGAGCATCTTCCCGGAAATATCCGTTTTATCTTTCAGCCTGCCGAAGAGATCACCGATGGCGGTGCCTCAGATATGATCAAGCAGGATGCGCTTGAAAATGTCAAAGCGATCTTCGGACTTCATGCCTATCCTTACCTCAATACAGGACAGATCGGATACAAACACGGAGTGATGCTGGCCTCTGCCGACACCTTCGAAATAGAGATCTTTGGCAAAAGTTCCCATGGGGCCAGACCCCATGAAGGTGTCGACGCCATCTTGGTCACCTCTATGGTTGTCAATTCGCTCAACCACATTGTCTCCCGTCAGATCGACCCGCTTCACCCTGCCGTTATCTCGCTTGGCACCATCGAAGGCGGCAAAGCCGCCAATGTCATCTGTGACCATGTCAAGCTCAACGGAACTGTCCGTACCGTCAATCATGATGTCCGTCACACTATTCCAAAGATGATGGAGGTCACCATCGAAGGGATCTGCCGCTCCATGCATGCCGATTTTAAATTCAACTACGACTTCGGCTCTCCGGAAGTCAATAATGTTCATGAGATGGTTGATCTGCTTGTAGGTGAAGCGCAGGCTGTTTTGGGAAAAGAGAACTGTATCGACCTTTTTGACCCGGTGATGGGCGGTGAGGATTTCGGACGCTATCTTGAGATCGTTCCAGGTGCCTTTTTCCGCCTGGGGACCTGTAACGAGGCCAAAGGCACCTGTGTCTCCCAGCATAATGCCCGTTTTGATGTCGATGATGATGCCCTCATCGTCGGGATGAAAGTGATGGCCTCGACAGCACTGAAAGCGATTGAAAATGTATGACAGGATCACTCTCTCAATCAGCAACACCCATGATGTTTCCCTCATCAACAATACCTATGAATATCTCAAAGCAAAACTTCCCATTTATGAGCTAAACAATGTAGGCGAAGCGCTCGAACAGCTCATCGAGAATGTCCTTGAACATGCCTATGACCGCACCTATGAGATCGATCTTAAAGTACGGTTTACCGTTAGTAGCTGCCAGATTCAGATCGATGTGGAAGAGCAGGGAATTCCCTTTGACTTCAGCCGATACCTCAGTGAAGCGATCGACCACAGCAGTGATCACCGCAAAGGCTTCTACCGAATCTATGACCTTGTTGAACGTTTCTACTTCACCCCGATGCCCAATGAGGGTAAATGTTTCACCCTGATCCAGCCCTTCGATCAATGTTTCGATCTGAAAACAAGTCAGGTGATTGAAGAGGATATCGTCAAAGAGAGAGTGCTTAATGCACTGCAGGTACGCTCCTTCGTCACAGGTGATGGAGACGGCATTGCCAAACTGATCTACCGAAACTACAACTACACCTACTATAAAAATCTCTTTTATGAACCGCATGAGGTGCGAAAAGCCAATGAGAGCGGCGATGTCCACTCTATCGTCGCTGTCTATAATGATCAGGTGGTCGGTCATTTTGCCCTGGTTCACGGCCACTATTCAAACATTGCCGAAATCGCTGTCGCTACCGTCGACCCGCGATATAAGCAGATGGGTATCATGAACAAGATGTTTGACTATCTGATCGAAAAAGCGAAGCAGTTGGATTTTCAGGCTATCTACGGGGAAGCGATCATGCTCCATCCCTACAGCCAGAAAGCCAACCTCTCCCATGGTATGACCGAATGTGCGATTGTTCTGGGTGAAGTCCCTGCCGAAGTCGAGATCGAACACAAGGTCAAAAATATCCATCGCAGCGGCGTGCTTGTCTCCTACCTGCTTTTTGACAAGCATCCGCGCTACGTGACACCATGCAGTATCTATGACAAAGCGATCACGAAGATCTACAGTGATGCCAAGGTATCCAAACTGCCATCAGCGCCGGAGTATAAAACACGGGATGCCGTCACCTACCGTATCAATCGTGCGCTCAATGTCGGAATCATCCGCTTTGAAAAACTGATCAGTGAAACAGAGTTCAAACAGATCTTCGATGATCTGCTCAAAGAGCACTGCGATATGATCTATGCAGATATCAATCTCCATCGTATTGACGAGATAGATGAACTCATTACTATGCTAAACCATCATATGTTTTTCTACAGCGGCGTTCTGTTTGGCCTCTATGAGAGTGAAGACTATCTCCGGCTTCAGCATAAGAACAGCAACCACATCGACGAAGAGCAGCTGGTCTACTATTCGGCCAATGCCAAAGCAATGCTGGAGTTCATCAAGCAGGATGAGGCACGGGTGGAGAGAATGCAGTGAGCTATTTTATACACCACTGTGAGTGTCTATAAACCTCTTTTTTCTCCAACACAATCCTTTTAGGGCACCTCTAAAAACCCTGGATATCATCAGAGGGCAAAGAAGGTGCAAGATTTCGTTTTAAAATCTTGAAGGACTACCCATAGGTAA
>JAYEMF010000026.1:0-21760 GCA_034717975.1 Campylobacterota bacterium | reverse complement strand
ATGCCAGGGCTGTGAAGTGTCACTACTGTAACTACAGCGAGCCGATTCCGCAGGTGTGCCCGAAGTGTCATAGCGGCAACCTGACAAGCAGCCGTTTGGGAACGGCTGAAGCTGTGGAGCATTTTAAAGAACATTTTCCGCAGATAAGAGTCGAACAGTTCGATCGGGATGTAATCACGACGCAAAACAAACTTAAAGCGGCTTTGAAGCGTTTCAATGAGGGTGAAACGGATCTGCTTGTCGGGACACAGATGCTCTCCAAAGGGCATGATTATCATGATGTGACACTGGCTGTGGTACTTGGATTGGATAATCTGCTGAATATGAGTGATTACCGTGCCAGGGAAAAAGCATTGTCGCTTTTGATCCAGATTGCGGGCCGAAGCGGGCGGAAAAAAGAGGCTACGGTGCTGGTTCAGAGTTTTCATAAGGAGTTTTTCACTCCCTATATTAATCAATATGAACAGTTTTTAGAGGAGGAGAAGCTTTTTAGAGAGGGGATGTACCCGCCTTATAAAAAACTATGCCGTATCTTGTTCGCCCATAAAAACGGGATAAAAGCCAAAGAGGCGATGGAACAGATGGCAGCTGACTTAAAACAGATGTCAACTGTTGAAGTGGTCGGATCGGGTCCATCACCGATAGAGAGGATTGCCAATAAGTACCGTTTTCAGATCTTGCTTCGTTCCAATAAGAGTACGGATCTTATTCGCGCTATCAAGGCCTGTAAGCATGATTTGGCAGAGGTCGATATGGACCCGGTTGAGTTTGGTTAAACTATGTTATAATGCACCATTATCCCTCTAAGGATTCAGAATGAAAAAAGATTGGTCATCGTTTCAGATCTCGTTTTTACTTTATCTGCTTATCGTAGTTTTCCCTGTTAATCTCTATTTTGCCAATGCTCTGATCGAAGATACGCAAAGTGATACTGCAACGATCAATGAGATGGCGCTTGTCAGCGGCACTGTTAAAGAGTTGTCTATCTATGCTCCTCATAAAGTAGACGCAAAAAAAATAGCTGAGATCGACACGTTGCTTCGCAAGATCAAGAACGAATTTATGGTGCTGGATTCCAATCAGTTCTCTGTTGGTTTTGCCAACCCTCAAAATGAATTCGCCATGCTTCAAAATTGCTGGCAAAAATTTAAAGTAGATGTTAAAACACTGAAATCCAATCAGGAAGTGATCACTCGTGCGCAAAAGTGTTGGAAAACAGCCGACAAAGTGACGAAGGTTATTGTCAAAATGGCCGATATGAAGCGCGAACGTGCTCTCAACGCCCTCTATTTAAGTCTTGTTTTTACGATGATCCTAATGGTCGCCATAATCTATTTTGTACGTACCTATATGAAACTCCAACTGGATAAACATACCATCTACGATCTGGCTACCAAGCTCTTCAACCGCGACTACTTTCTGGCAGAACTTCCGAAAGTCTGTTCCCTCTCCAGCCGCAATGACCACAAGCTCTCCCTCATCCTTATTGCTATTGACGGATATGAAGATCTTGTAGTGGAAGTCGGTGCCAAGAATATGGATAGGATTTTTGAAATTTTTGGTGGACTCCTGGTGACGCTTACCCGCGGTAGTGATGTCGCTTGTCGTTATAGCGAGGAGCAGTTTGCCATTATCACGCCGGAAACCAGCGTGCAGCATGCCATGGTGGTTGCCGAACGGATTCATACTAAGGTAATTGCGAATGATTTTGGGCTCAATCATCCTGTTACAGTGAGTATCTCGGTGGCAAAATACTTTCCTCAAGAAGATGTGGACTCACTGCTCCAGCGAAGCAGTGCAACACTGAAAGAAGCGAAAAAATTAGGTAACAACATTTTGATGACGGATGTCAAAGCGAAAAGATAAAGCATCCAATAGGCCCTCGGGGGCTAACGAAAAGACCAAGCTCTCTCTAACGTCCGACGCGCTAAAATCCCTCTTATGATAACACGCTATCCAACTAAACAGATTTTCGTCGGGGATGTCCCCGTCGGCGGTGATGCGCCGATTTCGGTGCAGTCGATGACCTATAGCCGTACCCACGATGTGGCGACTACGGTAGAGCAGATCAATCGCCTCCATTTTGCGGGCTGTGACATTGTTCGCGTTGCCGTTCCCGATGAGGCAGATGCATTGGCCCTTAAGGCGATCAAAGAGCAGATCTCACTTCCTTTGGTAGCCGATATCCATTTCAATTACCGTCTTGCTTTGATCGCGGCGGAGAGCGTGGACTGTATTAGGATCAATCCGGGAAATATTGGTGAGAAAAGCCGTGTCAAAGAGGTGGTCAAAGCGTGTCAGGAACGGAACATCCCTATCCGTATCGGGGTGAACTCCGGAAGTCTCGAAAAAGAGTTTGAGAACCGTTACGGACAGACAGCAGAGGGGATGGTGGCCTCGGCAGAGTACAACATCAAGTTTTTGGAAGATCTTGGCTTTAGCGATATTAAAGTCTCTTTGAAAGCGAGTGATGTAGAACGCACTGTTAACGCTTACCGTATGCTGCGTCCAAAGAATGATTACCCCTTCCATCTTGGGGTGACGGAAGCGGGGACGATGTTCCATGCCACCGTAAAAAGTTCCATTGGTCTGGGGGCACTGCTGCTTGATGGCATTGGCGACACCTTGCGGGTTTCCATTACGGGTGAACTGGAAGAGGAGATCAATGTCGGTCGTGCTATTTTGAAAGATAGCGGCGCTGCCAAAGACGGCCTGAATATCATCTCCTGTCCGACCTGTGGGCGGATTGAAGCGGACCTGGTGAGTGCTGTCAGTGAGATCGAAAGACGTACCAAACACATCAAAGCACCGCTCAATGTCTCAGTGATGGGGTGTGTGGTCAATGCCATCGGTGAAGCCAAACATGCCGATGTGGCGATCGCTTACGGCAAAGGAGCAGGACTGGTGATGGTCAAAGGTGACGTAGTGGCAAAACTGGGTGAAAAAGAGCTGGTGGAACGTTTTGTCACTGAAGTTGAAAAGATGGCGCAAGAGCAGGGGGAATAGTTTATGGAAGAGAGTCTCTATAATTTAGCATTTGAGCGTTCGATCCTCAGTTCGATTGTCTTCGAACCATCCCAGTTTGATGAACTGGAAAACAAACTGGATGCTTCAGACTTTTATCTGCCGGCACATCAGGATATTTTTGCCGCGATGCATTCGCTGGTCAAGCGCGATCAACCGATCGATGAGGAGTTTATCAAAAAGGAGCTGAGCAGCCAGAAGAAGTTTGACGAAGGGGTGATGCTGGAGATCCTCTCTTCAAACCCTATCTCCAATACCGTTGCCTATGTCAACGAGATCAAAGACAAGTCACTCAAACGCCATCTGCTTACACTGACGACGGAGATCAAGCGGGTCACCCTTGAAGAGGAACTTCCGAGTTCGGAGATCGCTGATCTGGTAGAGAAGAAACTCTATGCGATCACACAGGACTCCCAGACCGCTGACTTCAAGGATGCACCGACGATTACGGAAGATACGATGGCTTACATCGCCGAGATGAAAGCGCGCGGGAATACGGTGCTGGTCGGTGTCGATACGGGATTTGCCGAGCTGAACAAAATGACGACTGGATTTGGTAAAGGTGACCTTGTCATCATCGCGGCACGTCCGGCGATGGGGAAAACCTCACTGGTCCTCAATATGGTTCAGAATCTGCTCGATCAGAACAAAGGGGTGGCCTTCTTCTCGCTGGAGATGCCGGCGGAGCAGCTGATGCTGAGACTGCTCAGTATCAAGACCTCGATTTTCCTGCAAAAACTTCGTGTAGGGGATATGAATGATGATGAGTGGAACCGTCTGAACAGTGCGGTTGAAAATATGCACAATACCAAGCTTTTTGTGGATGATCAGGGTTCCCTCAATATCAACCAGCTTCGCTCACGTCTGAGAAAACTGAAGCAGCAGCATCCTGAGATCGAGATGGCGGTTATCGACTACTTGCAGATCATGAGTGGGACCGGCAGTAAAGATCGTCACCTTGAGGTGAGTGAGATGTCTCGCGGGCTCAAAATGCTTGCTCGTGAACTCAATATGCCGATCATCGCCCTTTCACAGCTGAACCGTGGTCTTGAGTCACGAAACGACAAGCGTCCGATGTTGAGTGATATCCGTGAGTCGGGAGCGATCGAGCAGGATGCCGATATTATCCTTTTTGTCTACAGGGATGATATCTACCTCTATAAAGAGGAGAAAGAGCGTGAAAAAGCGGCTAAAGCTGATGGTAAAGAGTTTGTTTCCCAGTATGTCGAAAAAGAGGAAGAAGAGGCAGAGATCATTATCGGAAAGCAGCGTAATGGTCCAACAGGGCATGTGAAACTGATCTTTCAGAAAAAGCTTACCCGTTTTATCGATGCGCCTGTCTATGGCGGCACAGAGATTGTCTACGAAAATATAGATACTAAATCAGCTACGATGGATGTCGGTGCAAACGTATCAATGCCCACTATTTAAAATAATCTAAAAAATGTGATATTATTTGCTCTTCATAAGAGGAGAGTGTATGAAACTGGAACGGCCGGAACTCTTTGATGGTCGTGACCTCCTTTTGTTTTTTCTTTTTGCCTCTCTGATCGCCTTCTTCTCTTTAACCTTTGAATATTACCGTTTCACCAAGCTGACTCTCTTCGATGATGCTATTGTCGATGCAGAAGTGGTTCAGCAATACAGTAAGCAAAAAGAGGGGAAGGCTTACCAGGTACTAAAACTTCGTATGGATAAAGGAGGTGTATTTTACACTACGGGTTCAAATGCTATACGGGATCTGCAAGGCTATCGTCTGGAGATGCTGATTCAAACAGGCCGGATCACTTTTATAGATTATCTTCAAAATTTTTTTGTATATAGCAAGATCATTGGTATCTATCCTGAACGTTCCGTAAGGGTCACTCTCTCGGAGGAGATCGCACAGATTCACGCTTCGTTGGTAACCGGAGAAATTTTCGGGGCACTTTTTGTGGCTTCACCGATGGATCAGGGGTTGCGTGAACGACTTTCAGCATTGGGAATCAGTCATCTTCTGGCCATCAGCGGTTTTCATTTAGGCGTCCTGAGCTTTTTGGCTTTTTGGATATTTTATCCGTTCTATAAAAGAGTACAGCATTGCTGCATGCCCTACCGTCATGGCAATCGTGATCTGTTCATTATGGTAGGTGTCGTACTATTTGGCTATCTGCTCTTCCTGGATTTTGTACCGTCGCTGGTCCGTGCTTTTACTATGATGATGGTAGGGTTTGTTCTTTATGATCGCGGCTTGCGTGTCATATCTATACAGACACTGCTGATTTCCGTCATATTGCTTATCGCCTGTTGGCCGCGTCTATTTTTTGCCCTGGGGTTTTGGCTCTCGGTGAGTGGGGTCTTTTTTATTCTTCTGTTTTTAGAACATTTTTCACATTGGCAGAAGCGGTGGCAGTTTATAGGGATTCATATCTGGGTCTACTTGATGATGCTTCCGGTATCATTGGCACTCTTTGAGACCTTCAGTATCTATCATCCGCTCTCTATTATCTGGACGATGCTCTTTATCCTCTTCTACCCGTTGGAACTTTTTTTACATCTGGTTGGTGCCGGGGCGTGGCTCGATACAGGATTGTTGCAGATACTGAATCTCGGTACAGCTCAGAAGCTCTCTTTGGCATGGTATGTGGTTGTTATACAGTTTATTGCAGCAGTTGCCGCAATACGCTACAAAAAGATGTTAATCCCGCTGCTTGGCATAGTGTTCGCGGTATTTATACACGCGGTTTATGAGGTAGCATAAGCGTAGGCCGTAAACAAAGATGATCCATGAGACATAGATCCATAAAAAGAAGAAGATCAGGATGGAAAATGATCCGTAGAGCGTGGCATAGGTCTTGTTGTAGAAAACATAATAGACAAAGCCTAATTTTGTCAGGTTCCAGATCAGGGCAATGACAAACGAGGTGATAGCCGCTGCTTTTTTATTGACTTTGGTGTTTGCCGAGATGAGGTAGATGACAAAGAGAAGTCCCCAGATAATCAGGTAGGGGAATATGGCCATGGGGTTAAACCAGCCGGAGACTTCATGCTCGGTTAAAAAGGTCGATGCCTGAACTGACAGGTAGAAAAAGGCAACCAGACCGATCGGCGTAAGCGTCAGGAGAGTCCAGTAGGTGGTGATCGATTCCCAGATAGTGCGCTGTTTGATATGAAAGATCTTGCTTACAATGTATTCGTAGTTGTCGAAAAAAAGCATTGAGGCTACAAAGACCATGACGGTTCCAAAGACGCCGAGTCTGACAGAGTTCTGTAAAAAACTGTCGATATACTCGGTGACCGCTTCGGAATGCACCGGCATGAGGTTATCAAGGATAAAAGACTTGATAGTCTCGTAGTACTCGATAAAGCTTGGTGTATTTGTTAGAAGTGTCAGAATGATCAGCAGCAGCGGAATGATCGTAAATATCGTATAGAAGCTGAGACTCGAAGCGTAATAGGTCAACTCGGCATCAAAAAGCTTTTTTATGAAAAAAAGAAGATGGCGACCGAGATGCCGGGTACGGGATTGCATGACCTAGTCCAGCCCCATTTTTGCCGGGTTGAGAATGTTGTTCGGATCAAAAGCTTTTTTGATCGCTTTGAAAAGATTCATCTCTTCGTCGGTAAATGCCATGCCCATGTAAGGTGCCTTGGCCAGGCCGATACCATGCTCACCGCTGAGTGTCCCGCCCAGGTCGATTGTGGCCTGGAATACCTCTTCGATCGCCCGGTAGGCAATTTTGACCTGTTCTGGGTCGGAGCCGTCAACCATAACGTTGGTATGGACATTTCCATCACCCGTGTGACCGAAACATGGGATATTGATCTGATATTTTTCTGCAATAGCGTAAAACTTCTCAAGAAGCTCAGGGAGTACGGCACGCGGTACGGTGACATCTTCATTGAGCTTTTTGCTTCCATAGACCGAAAGAGCAGGCGATGCGTTACGGCGGGCAAACCAGAGATCGGCTGCTTCAGCGTCATTCTTGGCGATCTTAAAGTCTGAACAGCCGTTTTCACGGAAGACCTTTTCGATTTGTGACAGCTGAAAGTCCAGGTCACTTTCAAGGTTGCCATCGACATCGGTGACCAAAATGGCACCGGCTTCTGTCGGCAATCCTTTATTGAATGTCTCTTCGACCGCACGGATGGTAAGGTTGTCCAGAAACTCCATGGCAACCGGTGTGACACCGCTCGCCATCGTTTTATAGACGGCTTCCATTGCCTGGCCGACACTCTCGAAGATCCCCATCGCTGTTTTGGTCATTTTAGGTTTAGAGAGCAGTTTCAGTGTCACTTCCGTTGTTACGGCGAGTGTTCCTTCAGAGGCGATCAAAATTCCGGAGATATTGTAACCGGCGACATCTTTGATGGTCCGTTTTCCCGCTTTGATGACATCTCCGTTTGGCAAGACGGCACGGATCGCCATGACGTAGTCTTTGGTAATACCGTACTTGGCCGCACGCATACCGCCGGCATTCTCGTTGACATTACCGCCGATGGTCGAGTAGTCCTGGCTGGCCGGATCGGGTGGATAGAAGAGTCCTACCTCTTCGACGGCACGCTGAAGATCCATATTGATAACACCAGGTTGTACGACGGCAACCATGTTTTCCATGTCTATCTCAAGGATCCGGTTCATATGTTTTTCAAAGGCGAGGACGATACCGCCCTGACTTGGCAGAGCACCACCGGTAAAGCCGCTTCCTGCACCGCGTGGAACGATGATGATACGGTGTTCGTTGCAGTATTGTAAAATATTGCTCACATCTTCTTCATGGCGTGGAAAAAGTACGGCATCCGGTTCAAAATGCTCACGGGTAGCATCGTACGAATAGGCGATCAGGTGGGCTTTATCTACATAAAGGTTTTCTGATCCGACCATCTTTTTAAAATGTTCAATATGTTCAATATCCATTCTTACTTCTCCTCCTCTTCTTCAGCTTCGAGGCCTACTTCAATATTGTCAAAACCATCAAAGAGACCATCAAACCATGACGAAGACTCTTGGCCCGGGATGCTGTTTTTCTTGGCGTAGTTAACTAAGAGTACACTTTTTGGATTGTTTTCAGCAATCAGCCGAAAATAGTAAGGATCGTAGGATTCAAGATGATCACTTCCTTCACCAAACCATGCGGCATTGATAGTCTCAAAACGATAGTAAAAGGGCAGCTTCTCTTCACCGCGGTCCATTTGGGCCGGGGTGATCTGCAACAGCGTCAGACTTTTGCAGTCCATGGTAAAGAGGCTCTCTTGCAGGTAGATATAGAGCAGACCTGCAGAATTAAGGGTACAAAAGTCGTTAATGTCCTCTTTTAACGGTGTCGGGTGGCCGCGGTAGGAGAGGAAGGTGGCGAAAATATCGGGGTGTGTCCACTCGAGTGAAGGGATGCGCGATGTAATGGAGTGGTAGATCTCATCAGTCGGTGCAATCAGCAGCGCCCGGCTATAGGCAAAACCAAGCACCGCTTCATCGCCAACCTCTGGTGACCATCTTCCGCTTGGCAGTGAAGTTTGACGCAGACCGGTGTATTCGGAGAGTTTGAGATGGGCAATACCACTCTCTTTGTCATAACCGGCAACTACCGCATTGGCTAAAATGGCATGATTATCTTTGGTAAAGTGCCGAACGACAAAGCCACTGACACCTTTGTTGGTCATTTTTATTTTAACCGTAGCGTCCTCTCCATCAACACTCAAAAGTGGAGCAGAAAATGAACCGGCGAAAAGTGCAAACGGCATGAGAAAAAAGAGGGTAAAAAAGCGCAATCAGAGACCTTTTTTACTGCGATTATATCGAAGGAAACCTTTGTGTAAGTGAAGTTTCGATACTCTTCAAAATAATACGCCAAACGAACAAAGTCCATTTGCCTACGCTTACGCTAAGTTTCGCTCGGCGCGAGCCCACGCGCGGTTTACCGCGCTTAAGAGATAACTTAAATGGTGCCCGTATACTACAACTTATAGGAAATAGTGTGTTGTACCGTTTTGTACTGCTTTTATCACTCCCGTTGATGCTTTTCAGTGCTTCTGTTGAGACCTTGCGCTGGAAGAGTGGTGAAACCTATTTGACGTTTCTTGAGAAACTGAACCTGCCTCAAAAACAGCTCTATTATGATCTCGATAAAGAGGATCAAAAGCTGACTGAAGAGATCATCAGCGGTACCCATTATCAGCTTCTTAAAGATGAGAATGCGACACTCGAACAGGTGCTGATTCCGGTCAGTGACGAGTTGCAGCTGCATCTCTTCAAATCAGCCGATAGCTATCTGTTTGAAGCGTTACCTATCATCAGTGAAACGCGTCAGGAAGCTTTTGTTTTAAATATTGAAAGCTCTCCATACAATGATATCATCAAGGCGACAGGTTCGACAAAAATTGCCCAGATTTTTGTCAACGGCTTTAAAAACTCACTCAATTTTCGCCGTGATCTGCGAAAAGGCGATCCGCTTGTCATAGTATATGAACAGAAGTATCGTCTGGGGCAGCCTTTTTCGATGCCGAAACTGCAGGTTGCTATGATTGAGATGCGTAAAAAACGCCATTATGTCTACCTTAATGATAATGACCGTTATTACGATGAAAAAGGGAAAGAGGTAGAAGGTTTTCTGCTTTCCCGTCCGGTTCGAAATGCACGTGTCAGTTCGGTCTTTACCAAACGTCGTTATCACCCTATCCTGAAAAAGTACCGTGCCCATCTTGGGATCGATTATGCGGCACGTTCTGGCACGCCGATCATGGCCGCGGGAAGCGGTAAAGTGATCTTCGCCGGTTATACCAGAGGGTATGGCAAACTGATTAAAGTCCGTCACAGTGATGGCTATATGACACTTTATGCGCATCAAAAATCATTTAGACGGGGCATGAAGCGCGGCAAATATGTCAAAAAAGGGCAGGTGATCGGTTATGTGGGGAGTACGGGACTGTCGACCGGTCCGCATCTCCATTTCGGGCTTTATAAAAATGGCCGTGCCATCAATCCTGCCAGAGTGGTTCAAATCACGACACACAAGTTAAAGGGCAAAAAACTCAAAGCCTTCAAACAGCTCCAAGCTAATTATGATGATCAAATTGAACTTTATCTGGCGGCCAATCGTCTGCCTGAACAGATCAAGGCGTACGAAGCTGCCTGCTATGTCGATCCTGACACCTGCAAGCAGATAGCCTACCAAGAAGAGGTTCTGGATGAAACACTACAATGATATACAGCACGCCTTTGAACTCTTTTTAGAGGACAGCGAAGCGCATTCGCTTCACCCTTTTGAGATCGCCTATCTCCTAAAAAAGGTTTATAAAAAAGAGGGTAAAGAGACCTTCCTTGAGACTATTCAGAAGATTCCGCAGGATATTTTGGGAGATGTTCTTCTGGAGCTTTCTGAAAAGCGTAGGGATGAGGCGATTGAATACCTCTCATCAAAAGAGCTTGCACAGGCCCTTGAAGGCCTGGAATCAGATGATGCGACCGACCTTGTCAATGACATCGATGACTTTGATGAGAGCAAGAGTGAAGAGGTTATTGCACAACTTGATGTAGAAGATCGTGAAGATATCGACAAACTTCGCCGTTATGAAGAGAATCAGGCCGGGGCCTGGATGCAGACTGAGCTCTTTGACGCCTCTTTGGATGAGACGGTACAACAATCCGTTGACCGGCTTAAGCGATTGAAAGAAGAGGGTGAACTGGAAAATGTTCATCAGGCGTTTATTGTCAATGATCATCGTCGTCTGATCACGGCGATTCCCCTGGAAGATCTGATCCTTTATGATTTCAGCAGGAGCTATCGCGAACTTATCGAAAGTAAAGAGTTCCGTTCTGTGGAAGCGGCAACCGATATTGAAGAGGTTGCAACGATGTTTGAGCAGTATGACCTTTCAGTCCTCCCGGTGGTGGACTGGCAGGGAAAACTGGTCGGTCGGATCACCTCAGATGATATTTATGATGTTATCGAAGAGCGTGCGACTGAGCAGATCTATAACCTTGCCGGGGTTGATGATGAAGCGGAGCTGGAAGAGGAGCTTATGGGTGTTTTTAAAAAGCGTTCCTACTGGCTTTTTCTGAATCTGATCACGGCTATTGCGGCTTCAGCTGTCATCGCGATGTTCGATGAGACTCTGGCCGCATTTATCCCTTTGGCAATCCTGATGCCGATTGTCGCTTCGATGGGTGGGAATGCCGGAACACAGACGTTGACGGTAATGGTGCGTAAGATGGCACTGGGTGAAATAGATTATGATAACTCCAGGCAGGCACTGTTTAAAGAGATTACAGTCAGTCTGCTAAATGGTCTGGTTTTTGCCCTGTTGATGGGAATAATCGCCTTTGTATGGTTTTCGATGCCGCTGCTTGGCCTGGTGATCGCGATGGCAATGATCATCAATATGCTGGTAGCCGGTTTTTTTGGTTCAGCCATTCCATTGATGCTTAAACGGATGGATATTGACCCGGCGATCGGATCTACCGTACTGCTTACAACAGCGACAGATGTTTTTGGCTTTTTCACCTTTTTGGGACTTGCCCAGCTCATTATGCTTTAGCAACAGTGCTATTGCCATTAGTGGCAGAAACTCCATTGCGCCCTGTAAGCGCTTATAGTGACAGTTGTGAACACTGTTTGTATAATATTTGATTATGATTGATCTGTTTTGAGGATTTTTTAGTGTGACTGTACATGTGCACCACCGTGTATTCTATACCATTTCAAAGTATAGAATGTTCGAGGTACAGAATGTGTATCTTTTATCTGCTAGAACAAATTCAGTTTTTCTAGTATCAAGAAGTATACGCAAATGGATTTAGTTCTTACGGTCTCTTGATTAAACTAACAGCTGCTCTATTTTTGCAATAACTTCATTTTGACGAACCGGTTTCATCAAGAAACCATTCGCACCGGCTTCAAGTGCTTCGCTTTTTTTAGTTTCATCGGTAGTAAGTACAATGATAGGCAGCTGGTTGAGATTTTCATCTGCACGGACGACTTTTAGCATTTCAATACCACCCATTACCGGCATAATGATATCTAGAAGGATCACATCTATATCGGTTCGGACTTTTAAAATATCGATAGCATCCGCACCATTCTTAGCTTCAACAACCTCTTCGACATCTTGAGCTTTCATCAACATGGATTTAAGTAGTTTCAGGTTGATCATATCATCATCGACTGCTAATACTTTTAATTGTTTACTCATCTGTTATTCCCTTTAACTAAATAAATTTTTCAAATACAAGACGCAGTAGGTCTTTATTGATAACATTTTTGACGATCTCATGTGCATATTTTACATCGTCTTCATCGGCAGTCTTAGACGGATCGACTAACATGACCAGGAATGTTTCACCCGGATGAACACTACTCAGTTCACTGAGTTTATTTAGTTCAAGAGCTGGAAGCTCTTTGTCGAAGAGTGCCAATTTATAGTTCTGGTTGCTCATGGCTTCCATGAAGGCTTCTGCTGAGCTGACCGAAGTATAGCTGTAGCCAAGTTCATTTAGCAGATGTTCAAAGAGTTTTACTTCAAGGGGGCTCTTTTTGGCAAGAATAATATCGGTGTCATATTTTACAACTGGCTCTTGGGCTGTTTCAACAACTGGCTCACTTGGTACTTCTTCATCTGGAGCGAGGGTCTCTGGCGTGTCTGCTGCTATCGATTCCGTCACAGGTTCTGCGGTCTTAACAACCTCCTCGGTCGTTTCCATCTCAGTGGCATCGACGATCTTGTCTGCCAGGAAATGGTTCAGCAGTGAGATGATCTCTGCACGCACCAGTGGTTTTGTAGTGTATTCATCCATCCCGGCTGCAAGGAAACGTTCACGGTCGCCTTTTAGTGCATTGGCAGTCAGTGCGACAATCGGTGTATGCGGTTCGTTGAAATCCTCTTCGAAGTCAAGAATTTCCTGAGTTGCTTCAACGCCATCAAGTACAGGCATCTGTATATCCATAAAGATCAGGTCAAATTTACCATTTTTACGTTTTTCGAAAGCTTCCAGTCCATTGTTGGCCACTGTGATTCTAAGCCCGAGATCTTCCAGGGTACGTCGGATCAGTTTTTGATTGATGATGTTGTCTTCCGCAACCATGACATCAGCATCAAACTTGGAGTGCTCATCATATTTTTTACGGCGTGATTTTTTCGCTTTAGCCTGTTTGAACTCTTCGACATCATGGGATTCAAGTACATTTTTCACTTTCGTGCTGTTAAGCGGTTCGTAGAGAACTTTGAAAATATCGAGACCCATCGAGTCGATTTTTTTCATATAGTAGGATTTTGTGATGAGGATCATATGCTCAGCAGAGTTTGAATACTCCTGAATGCCGGCCTCATCGGTGAAGTCATAGTCAACAAATAGAAGGTCGTAGCTGATCTGACGCTGCAGCTCTTTGAGCTCATCCATTGATCTGAATGTAGTATAACTGACACCAAAGAAATCAAGATACTCTTTGAGATTTATCTCTTGAATTTTTTTCTTGTTATCACTTTCAAGGATGACCGCATTGATATTGTTGAAAGTACCCTTGATCGATTCATTCAGTGTTTCAATCTCTTCAAATTCAAGTTCGAAGAAGAAAGTGGTTCCTTTGCCTGGCTCGCTATCTAGATCAAGCTGACCGCCCATGAGATCGATAAAGCTGCTTGAGATGGTCAGACCAAGACCTGTACCGCCGTATTTACGTGTAATAGATGTATCTGCCTGACCAAAGGCTTCAAATATTCTTGCTTTTTGCTCACTGGTAACACCGATACCGCTGTCTTGTACCTGGAAGCGTACTTTGGCACGGTTAGGATCATCACATGGCAAACGACGGATATCGACATTGATAGCTCCGCCACTGTTGGTAAACTTGACAGCATTGGAGAGCAGGTTGATGATAACCTCTTTGATCTTGGTCGGATCCCCTTTGAGCGGCAGCTCAAGTTTTGGATCGATAAAACAACCGAGGTCAATATGTTTTTCTGAAGCACGTACAGCATAGACTTCAACGGCACTTTCAAACTCTTCAAGCGGGTTAAAGACGATCTCTTCGATCTCCAGTTTGTTGCTTTCGATTTTAGAGAGGTCAAGGATATTATTGATGATCTCAAGAAGGTTTTCTGAACTTTTTTCGATGATATCGATAAACTCACGCTGCTCTTCATGAAGATCAGTATCTTTCAAGAGTTCCGTAAACCCGACGATACCATTCAGCGGAGTACGAATCTCATGTGACATGTTGGCAAGAAACATCGATTTGGCTTCACTTGCCTCCTGGGCAAACTCTTTATCGAGTCGGGTCTGCTCAATGACTTTTTCAAGGGCACTATAGGCTTTAGCCGTACCTTCGGCAGTATCAAGGTTAATGGTACTGCTCAGGACCTCTCCCTCTTGGGCTTCGTGGGTACCTTCAGCAGCACGTCTGAGAACGGCCTCTAGATTTTTGATATTGCGGGCAATATCATTGGCCATCAGCATACCAAGGATACCGATAACAATAGAGATGATCCAGATGCTGACCGCTACGGTCAGGATCTGGAGGACATTGACCTTGACCTGTTCAGCACGTGCATCCATTGCGTCAAAGATAATCTGCTCAGCTTCATCGATCAGATTTACTTTTTCCGAGAGCATGGCAAACCAGATCCCGGACTCGGTAGCATAGAGACCATCATTAATTGCCTGCATGATCTCGGCTCGTTCAATCGTGATATCTTCAAAAAGTTCAGTATTGTCTTCATCATCGAAAAGGGTGTCTAGCGTCTGTTTGACATCTTTGGCGATCAGTGTGTCGTAGTTAAGGGAATCAGCTTTTCCGATCAGTGCGAGCCACTGGTTAAGCTCTTCAGGATCAAACTTTGTTTTACGAGCCAGTGCGAAAGAGATGAGATCGCGCTCTGCACCCGTAAACTCTTTAGCACGGACAAGTGTCAGATAAGTTGTCGCCAGCGAGGTGACCTCTTCATCAACTTCGATCTCGATAATAGATTCCAGCTGGGTGATGATGGCTCGTTGAGCTTTACCGTATACATCATCAAAAACTTCTGAAAACTCCACCTCCTGTGCATCGACCTGAGAACGTAGACTACGGATCTCCTCGATCATGGTGGAAAGTGTTTGTATATTGCTGCAGGTTTGGCATGATGCTGTACCTTGGCTGTGGTCATGTAGTGCTTCAGTGAGCTTGATGTAGGTTTGGTATTTGTTAAATGTCATATCTACGAGTGTTCGCTGCGCAATGAGTGAACGTTTTGTGGCTTCAGAGGAGTTACCGAGGTACATTACGGTCATACCACGTTCCCGTGATAGGTTTCCGATCACATCATTGAGTTGCTTATCGGCCTGGAGTCTAATACGAAGCTCTTCTGAGGCCTGGTAGCTCATGTATGAGGTGTAAACATAGTAACTGGCCAGTGTAAATAGAATCAGAATCGGTAAGAGACTGATAACACGTAGCCTGTTTTTTAGTCCTATTTGCATTGTGCTTTCCCTTTTAAGATGGTCTTATAATTGTTCAACATAGCTATAGAGCTGTTGCATAGATTTTTCCGCTTCTTGCGGATCACTGGTCTGTGTCAAGGTTCTGAGTGTCTCGGCGATCTCTGTCATACGAAGATTGTCGGCAGCTCCCTTCAGAGTGCTTGCACACGCTTGCCACCCACTGCTTTGTGAGGAAGCTATGGCTTCTTCGAACTCGCTGCGGCAGGCTTTGGAATCAACAGCAAAATCTTTTTGAAGTTCTTCTACAAGTGATGCAGGCAGACCAAGTTCAGCTGCAGCTTTTTGGGTGTCATAGTTAAGCGTTACTATCGGTTCACTGCTTGGTTGAGGTGTTTCAATAACCGGTTCATCCAGAAGTGATATATCCATTGGGGGAAGCTCAACTTCCTCATCACTGAAATCAGGAAATTCATTTGCAGGAGCACTCTTTTCAGGAAGTGCCTCCTCTTCTGTTGGTACAGATTCAGCCGGAAGGGTATCGAGTGCATAGAGATCATCGTTGCCACTACTCGGTGTTTCAGGTGCCGGAGCATACAGTTCGTCGATAGCCGGCTCTTCACTGAGGGGCTCTTCCAGGGATTCAACCGGCTCAGGTGATGATGCCGGAAGATCAAAGCTGTATATATCATCACCTTCTGTTTCACTTGTCTCCGGGGCCTGCTCGATCAGTGGCTCTTCCGGGGATTCAGTTGCTTCTGGTGATGATGTCGGAAGATCAAAACTGTATATATCTTCCTCTTCAGTTTTACTCACTTCTTCTGCTTGTTCGATCATTGCTTCTTGAACCGGTTCTGTCATGACAGGTTCAGGTTCACTTACCGGTGCAGCGACAGGAGTGACATCAGGTACCTCTTTCCCTTCAAGTTTGTCGATTACTCGATAAAAGGCTTTGAGGTTGGCTTCTGTCTCTGTCTGATCATGTGAATTGTTGATAATCGTCAGCATCTCAAGGGCATCCTCAACCCGCAGATTGGCTGCAACACCTTTGAGCTTATGTGAAAGAATCTTTACATTGTCAAAATCAGTTTTGACAGCTGAATCGAAGAGTTCATCATGAAACTCATGTGATTGTTTGATAAAGTCACCGATAAACTCTTCGATCAGGTCAACCGGAAGTCCAAGCTCATCTGCCGCAACATGCGGATCAAAGGCATAGCTGTCTGGAACGGTAAGTTGATCGATGTACTCCTGCTCCGCTGCTGTATAGATACCAGCTGCTGCCGGAGCTTCTTGCGGAACGGGTTCAATCTCAGGCACTGTTTCAATAACAGGCTCTGGCAATGTGTCTATAAAGAGATCTTCTTCGATCTCCAGTGGTTTGTCAAAAGCTGCGGCAATCTCATCCTCAGGCTCACTGACCGGAGTGTCAAATGTGACAGGTTTGTCTTCAGGCGTACTGAACACCGGTTCACTCTCTGGAATAGCTGGCGTTTCAAAACTAGGTGTTTCAGCTGCAGGTTCCGTAAAAGATGGCGTCGGTGCTGGTTCAACAGGCGGAGTTGGCGGCGCAACCGGTGCTGTCGGTGTTTCAGGCGCCTCTGCCACGGCTGTCTCTTTTGCACCATTCAGTGAATGGATATGCTGTAGATAGATGGCATAGTTTGGCTCGTCTGGTTGTTCGATCATATGAAAAGGTTTAATGACGATATCACAAGAGAACTGTTTTGCGCTGGTCTGTACAATTGCCTTTGATACATCTGCATCGGCATGCAGGACAAAATCGATCCATTGAAAATTTTTAAAGTCATGGATATAGCCAGGTTTTTTTACAAAGAGTTCAGCAATATCCTGACATTCGGAAAGAAGATCCTGGACACTCTGAAATCCAAGTATGTTGAGATCTTCTTCATCGATACCGATAAGTTTTTTATTATTGTTATATATCAGCACAGTAACTCCTTATTGTTCATTTTTTTTCATGGTTTTATAGAGAGCAGCGACCTCTTCAATATCTTTGCGACCGGCTGGTTTGCGTGCTGCGATATACCCAGTGATATTCCCGGCATCGTCTTTGACAGGTGCGATTTCGGTTTCAACCCAGTAATAGCGTCTGTCTTTACGAAGGTTCTTGACCACCCCGTGCCAGATCTGTCCGCTTTGAATCGTCTCCCACATTTTGGCGAAAGCTTCTTTGGGCATATCGGGATGACGGATAATATTATGGGGTTGACCAATCAGCTCATCAGGTGAGTAGCCGGCAATCTCACAAAATTTTCTGTTGGCGAATGTGATGATCCCTTTTGTATCAGTCTCGCTGATAATTACACGACCTTCAAACAGGTGTTCTTCATCAATTATGTCGTTGTGCTCCATCAAAAAAACCTTTTTGAACAAATTGTGAATAAATATATCATAATAAAAAGCAAAGGTTACTTATTTATACATTTCCTTGATAATCTTTGCATCATGCGCGGAGAGTATGGAAGCAATTTCGCACTCAGAACTCTGTGCAACGGCTTCGAAAGTTCCAAAATGGTTAAGCAGTTTTTTTATCTTGGCAGCCGAGATACCTTTGAGCTGTAAAAGTTTGCTCTCCTGGTCGCGTTTGAGTTTGGTTTTCTTATGAAAAGTGATGGCAAAACGGTGAGCTTCGTCACGCATGCGCTGGACCCATTGAAGCCGTTTGTCACTTTTGGCAAGTTTGAAACTTTGATCCAAGGTGTGTATCTCATCATTGGCTCCACCTTTGGCCCGGTGAGCTTTGGCATCGACCTTCTCTTTACTGATGGCAATCACATCCAAAAAGACACCCTGTGAAGCGAGCAGATCGTTTGCCAGGCCAAGAAGGGTACTTCCCCCGTCAATGATCCAGAGGTCAGGCGGTGGGTTGCTCTCAAAGCCTTCAATCCGGCGTGTCAGTGTTTCACGCATCTGCGCGTACTCATCGCGGCTCTCAAGATGGTAGTGACGGTAACCTGACTTATCGAATGCTCCGTTGTCAAAAGTGACCATTCCGCCAACCGGAGCTTCCCCGGAGATATGGGAGTTGTCAAAGGTTTCGATACGATAAGGGATGCGCTGAAGCTGGCAAAGTTCTTTCAATGCTTGAGGCAGTGTGTCGTTTGATTTATGATGACGCTGTTTAAGAAGCTCAGCTGCATTGGTGCGTGCCAGTTCGATGAGTCGCTTTTTTGTACCGCGCAGAGGATGTGTGATATGGGCTTTTTTACCAAACAGTTGTGTCAGATGTTCGGTGACGAGTTTACTTGTATCAAACGCATCTCCTACAAGAATCGGGGCAATAACCGGTGGTTTCTCATGCCCGTAAAACCCGAGCAGGGTACGTTCATAGGCTTCATCCAGATCGAGCCCCTCATTGAGTGATAACAGGTCATGCGAGCTTGAAACCACCTTTCCGTTGCGCATAAAGAGTCGGACGACAGCAGCCTGGGCATCATTGTGCGCAATAGCGAAGATATCATAGTCGTCACGGTTGGCCAGGTCGATCTGGCTGAGCAGTTGGCTTTTGTCAATCCGTTCTATCTGATCCCGTAGCGTAGCGGCCTCTTCGAAACGAAGAGATTCGGCATAACCGTCCATTTTCTGTTGCAGTCTATCGATCAGTTCTGGTTTGTTTTCAATGAATCTGATCGCCTTCTCAACCTCTTCTTGATAGCGTGACAGTGTTACTCTTTTTTCACACGGGGCAAGGCATTTGTCAAGTTGATGGTAAAGGCACGCTTTTTTTCCTTTTAAGCACCCCTTTTTCTGAACCAGTCTGCAAAGTTCATAAATAGCATTGAGAATATCTCTGGCTCCTGTGGAGTAGGGGCCAAAGTAGCGAACGTTTTTCCCTTCAATGATCTTTCGGGTGATCTCAAATCTTGGATAGGGTTGATTGAGGTCGATATAGATGTAGGGGTAGGTCTTGTCGTCACGAAGCAGGATATTGTATTTTGGTTTAAGCTGTTTGATCAGCGAGTTTTCCAGGATGAGTGCATCGTGTTCACTCTCAACTATAATATAATGGAGTGAGACAGTCTCATTCAGCATTTTCAGGATGCGCAGTGAAAGGGTGGGGTTAGGTGCCAGATGCGGAGTGAAACGGAAATAGCTTTTGACACGGTTGGCCAGGTTTTTCGCTTTCCCGATGTAGAGCAGACGCCCTCTGGCATCAAAATATTGATAGATCCCCGGAGAGCTTGGAAGTGATTTAATCTGTTGAAGCATGATGACTTTGTATGGTCTGCCGGATCTTTTCGATAAGTCGGTGGAGGCGTTGATCTGTGGCCGGATTGGTAAATGTACCCTCTGCACGTTCGGCATAGAGGAGTTCAGGCTTTGACTTTTGTGCTGCTTTGTAGAGAGGTTTATGGGTGACGAATGCCTTGATATCGTTAAATGGGTCTGATTGGCACGTTTTTGGCGGATAGGCTCTTAAAGGTGTTTTTATAGATTCTATTATAAGATCGAATTCCTGTTTTGCACCGGGGTGATTAAAGACAAAAAATAGGATCCCGTTACGGATATAACCGTAAAGGATCATTTTTTGCAGATGAGGCGGAAAAAGTTTTTGAACGCTTCGGATACACTCATGTTGTGCCAATTTTGAAAATTGAGGTTGATGTTTAAGATGAGAGAGTATCTGCGCACTGTTTTTCATGGGTTGATTATAGCATCTGCATTGTTAGCGCTGGCTGGCTGCGGCTATAAAGATGATCCTTTTTATTCCCCAGTCAAAGAAGAGGCGAGTAGCCAATGAAGTATGATGTTGTCATCATCGGTGCCGGTGTTGCCGGTCTTTATGCTGCCATCAACCTTCCCGCTTCCAAAAAAGTGCTGGTCATCAATAAAGTCTACCCATGGGAGTGTAACACCTATTACGCCCAGGGCGGGGTGAGTACAGCTTATGACGAGGAAGATGTTGAGCAGCATGTTGCCGATACGCTTAGTGCCGGTGCCGGTCTGTGTGATGAGGAAGCTGTACGTGTTATGAGCGGTGAGAGCCGCAGTGTGATCAAAGATCTGCTCGACCGCGGGTTTGATTTTGACCGGGGGAGTGACGGCGAACTGCTCTACACGAAAGAGGCAGCGCATTCCCGCAGCCGGATTCTGCATGCCGGAGGGGATGCAACGGGGCGCTACCTGCACCATTTCCTGCTGGCTGAAAATCCGCATCCGATGCTCTATAATGCAACAGTGGTCGACCTGCTGATTGAAGAGAACCAGTGCTGCGGGGTCACTGTCAGCCATAACGGAGAACTGAAACAGATCATGGCGAAGCATGTCGTCATTGCCAGTGGCGGGGTTGGGTCACTGTATGAGTTTCATACCAATGCCTACAAGATCAGTGGGGACCTTCAGGGAATCTGTATCGAAAAAGGGATTCCGCTTGAAAATATGGAGATGATGCAGTTTCACCCTACTGTTTATGTCAGTAACGACTCTGTTCAAAAACAGTTGCTCACCGAAGCGTTGCGTGGTGAAGGAGCGATTGTTGAAGATGAGAACGGTTACCGCTTCCTGTTTGATTATGATGAGCGTGGAGAGCTTGCGCCGCGTGATATTGTCAGCCATGCGCTGTTTGATTATGCGCAGCGTAGCGGTCAGCAGGTCTATCTCTCTTTTTCCAATTTTGATTACTTCTATTTCAAAAAACGTTTTCCAAATATCTTCAGTAAACTCCAGGCGTTAGGCTTTAATGTTCCGATGCAGCGAGTACCGATCTCACCGGCATTCCATTATGCCATTGGCGGGATCAAGACCGACCTGGATGGTCAGATACCGACAATGCCGACACTCTACGCTGTCGGTGAAGTGGCTTCGACCGGTGTACATGGAGCCAACCGTCTGGCAAGCAATTCGCTGCTTGAGGGGCTGGTCTTTTCCAGACGTGCTGTACAAAAAATCCTTGATTCCGGTGATGCACACTGTCCACATTCGTTTCCGTTTATCGAAGAACCACTTATATTAGATGAGGATAAAGCGAAAAAAGACAGGTTACGTCGTATAATGTGGGAGAAAGTTTCTATCGTTCGGACACGTCAGGGATTGGAAGAAGTGCAAACTGTAATCAGATCGATGCTTCATGAGAAAATCGGAAGATTGCTGAAACTGCGCCTTTTGACGGCGCTGTCGATCGTTGAAGCCGCACTGGCTCGAAAAGAGTCGGTCGGCGTACACTATATATCCAGTGAGGAGAGTTGATGTTAAAGCTATTATTGCTTAGTTTGATCAGTGCGTTTGCCTTTGCAAGCGGTGGGGGAGGTGCTACAGAGGTCGCACCGGATATAACAATGACATGGGTCGGTTTTGCCGCTCTGGCTATCTTTGTCATCGGCTACT
>JAYEMF010000025.1:0-21761 GCA_034717975.1 Campylobacterota bacterium | reverse complement strand
TTTAGGCATTAAGATCCAAAGTTCAAGCGGCTCTTGCATTTTACCTGCTTTACGTTCAGCTTCTTCACCAAAACCCCAGAAGAGGTCTGCTCTGACCTCACCTTTGATCGCACCGCCCGTATCTTGTGCAAATACTGTCTTTCTAATCGGCTCCAGGGTAAGCGGATCACGACTCTGCATAAAGAGCATCGAACCAAGCGGCAGATAATGAGTATCTACTGCGATAGAACGCTCAGGTGTCAATGCCAGTCCAAGCGAACCTGTTGCAGAGTGTGTACGTTCCTGAAAAAAGACATAGCTTGGGTTATGATTTAAAATTTCATCCACCCTCTCAGGATGTTCATCGAACCATACTCGAATACTCTGAAGCGAGATCTCCTCCTGTGCTATCTCGCCTATCGCTACAAGATACTTGCCAATAGAGCGATAAGGGTGGCCGTTTTGGTTGGAAAAGCCTACAAAGATCGTCTCACTGTTATCGAGTTCAATACGTCCGGAGCCCTGCACTTCCAGGAAAAACAGCGCTATTTTGTCATCAACATAGCAGATCACAGGAGCGTTACTCTCTTTCATCGCTTCTCGTGAACTATAGGGAACCAAAGCAGTTCCTTCCAGACGTCCGCGAAGCCTGATACCTTTTAACTCAGGATAGATCGTATCGAGTTTAACGGTGACAAGATCATCCGGCACAGCATAAACAGGATAGGCATAGCGTTTGCTCTGCTTTAGACTTCCTTGAAGCAGCGGTTCATAATATCCTGTCATCAAACCCTCTTCAGGAGCTTCCTGGGCGATGAGCTTGTAGGGTCGCAATGAAGCTTCAAAAAAAGCTTTTGCATCACTCACATTCCCTGCTTCTTGGCAAAGATCACCATAGAGTTTTTGGGCTTTTTTTGTCGTACAGTTCTGTTTAAAAAACAGCAGCATCTCATCAAAATTTTCTGCCTCCCATCCTGACAGCGACACATACTCGGAGGGAATAACATAGGTATCAGGCAGCTTATCAGAGATGACAATGGGTTTTGGAGCGCAACCAAAAAGAAAGAAAAGAGGAAGAATCATTAAAAATCGTATAATCATAGTCTCTATTATGCCGATTTCAGGCTGTAAAACGGTATAATTCCAAAAATATTAAACATATTATCAGGAATAATTTTGGAAGAACTCAGCTATTACGAAATTTTAGAAGTTACGCAAGGTGCAGACAAAGCAACAATCAAAAAAGCGTATCGCAGTATGGCGAAGAAATACCACCCGGATCGTAATCCGGACGATCAGGAAGCCGAGCACAAGTTTAAACTCTGCAATGAAGCCTATCAGGTACTAAGTGACGACAAACAGCGCTCTATCTATGACCGCTACGGTAAAGAAGGCCTACAGGGTGCTGGCGGTGGCGGAAGCCGCGGTGGCTTTGGCGGTTTTGACGACCTTGGCTCTATCTTTGAAGAGATGTTCAGCGGGGGCGGTTTCGGCGGCGGTGGTCAAAGCCGACGTTCACGTCAGGATACAGACAAATATCCGCTCGATTTGGGAATTGAACTTAACATCAGTTTCAAAGAAGCGGTCTTTGGCACCGATAAAGAGATTGATTTCACCTATAAAAAATCGTGTGGGACCTGTAAAGGTACGGGTGCCAAAGGCGGCAAGGTAACCACCTGTTCACAGTGTGGCGGTAAAGGCCAGGTCTATGTGCGCCAGGGCTTTATGACCTTCTCACAAACCTGTCCTGTCTGTCATGGCGAAGGTACACAGGTAGCCGACAAATGTTCTGACTGTCATGGTCAAGGCTATACGGAAGAGAAAGAGAGTGTCACGATCAAAGTACCGGCCGGTATTGACTCGGAAAACCGCCTCCGTGTTTCTGGAAAAGGGAACATTGGAAAACGCGGTCAGCGTGGTGATCTCTATGCAACCTTCTATGTTCAAGAAGATGAGCACTTCGTCCGAAATGGCAATGATATCTACCTAGAAGTCCCTGTCTTCTTTACCCAGGCAGCTCTTGGTGAGAGCATCAGCATTCCGTCACTTACCGGTGAACTGGAACTCGATCTCGATCTCGGGACAAAAGATAAACAGCAGTATAGTTTTAGGAATGAGGGTGTTGCCGATGTGCACGGCCACGGAAAAGGCGATCTGATCGCTCAGATCAAACTCACCTATCCGAAAAAACTTTCTGATGAACAGCGTGAGCTTCTTTCAAAGCTCCAGGATACCTTTGGTATAGAATCAAAACCGCATGAGAGTGTTTTTGAGTCGGCTTTTGATCAGGTCAAAAGCTGGTTTAAATAATTTAAAGTGCAGTACGCTGCACTTTAGCCATTCATCCCCATAACAGTTATAAAATAATCTTCCTGTTCAACAACACTGAACGGTGTTTTCTGACAGTATCTCTCATTCATATCATTTTACCAGCTGTTAGCTACCATCAGTCACGGTAGTTCAAGTTTAATATTCAGTTTAGTCTTTAACCCCGTCATTCCTGCGAAGGCAGGAATCTTAACCATAACAATTGTAGATTCCTGCCTTCGCAGGAATGACGAAAGTAAAATATAACTTAAACTTGAACTACCGTGACCATCAGTGCATCATCTTTATTGTCAAATGATTTGACATATTCTGCTCCGCTTCGTTTAAAACAGCTACATTGACGTTCTATAATGACGTTGTACATAGTTAAATCTTTCTAAAATTAATAATTTTCAGAAGTACAGTGAGGTTTGATTAAGAGGGTCTATTGAGAAAAAAAGAGGAGCTGCTTATCACTCCTCTTTAAGAGTGCTTTTACGCCAGCTTGCGTTTTCTCCACGCCAATGCGATAATAACAAAGATGATTCCATAAGTGATCGGTACAAAATCAGGAACCGGTACCGGATCGCCTTTGGCATAGGAGTGCATTCCAGCCAGATAGTAGTTTACCCCAAAATAGGTCATCAAAATCGATGAGAATGAGAGCAGTGCAAAGGTCGCAAAAAGAAACGGCGAGTAAAACGACTTGATAAAGCGCAGGTGAACCAAAGCCGCATAGATCGTGATCGAGACAAGTGTCCATGTCTCTTTCGGATCCCAGCCCCAGTAGCGTCCCCAGCTCTCATTGGCCCAGACACCGCCCAGAAAGTTTCCGACGGTCAGCATCGCCAGACCGATCATCAGACTCATCTCATTGATCGAATTGAGCTCTTTGATGGAGAGAGAGATATGTTTTTCGTTGTTCTCCCCTTTAATGACAAACAGGATCAGCACAATAAACCCCAGCAGCGCACTGAGGCCAAGGAAGCCATAGCTGCCGGTAATGACTGAAACGTGAATACTCAACCAGTACGAAGCAAGTACCGGAACAAGATTCGTCACCTGCGGATCCATCCAGTTCAGGTGGGCAACAAAGAGGATCAGGCCTGTTAAAATCCCGGTAGCCGCCAATGTAATCGGCGAATTTTTTGAGAAGATAAAACCTGCCAGTACCGAAGCCCAGGCGATATAGATCATCGACTCATAACCGTTCGACCACGGAGCATGTCCCGAGATATACCAGCGCAGGCCCAGTCCAACCGTATGGGCAAGAAAGAAGAGGATCAACAGCCACAACGTCACTTTACTGAAAATATCGAGTTTGAATTTAGGTTTGAGTATCTTCAGGAATGACAAGAAGAGCAGCACGAAGCCGACCAGAAAATAGAGCGGCCAGAGACGCTCGAAGATGTCGGCATGGTTGTACCATATCTCCGCCTTGATACGTCCCTGTTCTACATACACCGCAGCACCATGCTCTTTTTGATAGGCAGCAATTTTGTCCATAGCCAGGTCCGCATCACGCCAGTCACCCTCTTTCACACCGTGATCGACGGCAGTGAAATACTCGACAGCGATCTGTCGTATAGCCTCGGAGCTCTGAGGATCAAAGGTCTGAAGTGCCTGAACGGTTGCAAACCATTTATTTCCGGGATCATCAGACTTTGGCCACATACGCATCAGATCACCGGTATAGACCATGTAGGCAACGTTGACCCGTTCATCTACTTTCAAGACAGCTTTGTCAAACTTGTCACGATCGGCAGGCCGTTTACGTGAAGCCTCTTCAACATAGGTTCCAAGCTTATATCCACCTACTTCATCAGGGTACTCGAAAAACTGCGAGAATGCAGCTGTCTTCTCTTTTTCACCAATACCGATCAGTTTATTAACCTTCTTGTCAGAAGTTTTGATCAGCTTGATCTCACGCCATGCATCAGGGCGCATCATCATACCAAGGACTGCCTGGTTGGCACTCAGACCGAGTATTTTTCCCGAACGGTTCAGTTTGTGCATAATCTCCGTAGAGAGTGTATCCATCGGCTTCATACGTCCTGAACTGTCCTGGATAACAAGCTGCCCGAATTTTTCAGCATGTGCCTTATCGAAAGCTTTTACCTCTTTGATGATCGGATTGACCTCTGCCGCAGCTTCAGGTGCTGCTGCAAAAAGAAGTCCCGCCATAAGCATCAATGACGCAAGGGCCTCTTTGCTATGGGCCGCATCATTGGCGATCTTTGTCAATTTTCTAAAACGTCCGCCGGAAGTAAAGAGAGAGCCGAACATCCCAAGAACAAGCATCAGGTAACCGACATAGGTGATCGGCGTGCCCGGGTCATTGTTGACTGAGAGCACCGTTCCACGCTCATCCTGATCATAAGACGATTGGAAGAAACGGTACCCTTTATGGTCGAGGACATGGTTCATGTAGATACGATAGGGCATATTGATATTTTCGTCTTTATCGATAAGCACTACATCACTGGCATAAGAGGCCGGTGACATCGAACCCGGGTAACGCTCAAGCTCAAAATCTTCCAGTTTAAGGGCAAACGGCAGCTTCAAAATTTTAGCGCCATAGCTTGCACGGATCGTCATTCCGCCCACACGGACTTCACTCTTTTTACCGATTCTTCCTGCCGATCCGAAAACAATGCTCTCTTTGTTCTCTCCATCTATAGTAAACATATATTTGATCGCATCGGGACTGGTACTTTTACGGCCTGGATTGGAGACCAACTTTTGAGAGGCTTTTTCATAAAATTCACGTAAAACAAAGTTGGTCGATCCCGCAGTAAAGAGCGTTCTATTAACAAACAGCTCTTTCTCATTGACACTTAACAAACCGTCAGTCTGATCATCCATTTTCAGATATTTCAGATCCATCGGATGGTCCATAAAGAGCTTGCCATCTTCAACGAACATGGAGACTACCGGCTTCGAAAAAGTCTGACCGGATTCAAAGTCAAGCACAAGATCAACCGCTTCAAAAAACTCTCCTTGTGAGAGCTGTATGCGCTCTGCACCGCTTGCCCCTGTGACCATCATATTGGCCATCGGCTTGCCATTTGGGTCTTCAACCATCTGATAGGCCGAATTTGGAATATAATCGATCATCGTAATTTCAACCGACTTGCCATTGACTTCAATCTGCTTGTCAAAGGTCGGTTTGGTCAAATTGGAGAAGATAACCCCCTCTTCATAACTCAGATGCTGATTATCCGCGATAAATTCAAACATCAGATAGTTATCGGTACTTGTCATCTCGCTTTTCGTCGCACCCTCACGGATATGCATTGTTCCTTCAAACCCGACATAGCGTGTTACGGCAGCACCCAGCATAATAACGATAAAAGAGACATGGAAGAGTAAGACGAGGGCTTTTTTTCGCTGGATCATCTTGAATCTGATAATATTATAGATCAAATTAGCAGTCAAAAAGGCAAGAAGCAGTTCAAACCAGCGGGCATTATAGATCTCGGCCTTAGCCGTCATCGTACCAAAATCATTCTCTATAAACGTCGCATAGCCCGATGCTACGCCAAGGAGCAACAGCATCACTACCATCGTCTGCATCGACATCAAAACCGATAAAATCTTCTTCATATAACCTCTTCATATTTTAGGGTGTTCGTTCTGTTTTTATTATCGCATTCTATTTACCAATAGTTAATCAAGGAATAATAATTATCTATTTGTAAAAGTTATCTTTAAGGGTGTTACCCAGGGTGTTCTTTATTTCAACTCACCCCAGTGATCACCGATATTGACAGAGACCTCCAGTGGAATGGCCAATTTATAGACACTCTGCATAATCCCTTTAAATCTCTCTGCAAGTCTATCGGCTTCATCCGCATCCACTTCAAAGATCAGTTCATCATGAATCTGCAGCAGCATTCTGGCCGGCAGAGCCTCATCACGGATCACTCTGTCGATCTTGTTCATCGAGAGTTTGATCAGATCGGCGGCACTTCCCTGAAATACTGTATTGACAGATTCACGTTCATACGCAGCTTTAAGCATCGGTGTCGCCTTGGCATAATCAAAATAGCGACGGCGGCGAAGCAGTGTCTCGATGTAACCCTGCTCTTTGGAACGCTCTACGATCGAGCTGAAATAGCTCTTTACCGTCGGGAAGGTGGCAAAATAGCGTTCAATAATCCCTTTGGCCTCCTTGGTCGTAATCCCAAGCGTGTCGGAGAGTTTTTTCTGACCCATGCCATAGAGCAGTCCGAAGTTGACCGTTTTGGCAATATTACGCTTGCCGGCGGCTTCATCCTCACCAAACAGGGCAATGGCTGTCTGCATATGGATATCTTTGCCATGATTAAAAGCATCGACAAGGACAGCATCCTGACTGAAGTGCGCCAGCAGTCTCAGCTCTATCTGAGAGTAGTCGATCCCGATCAGCTTTTTGCCTTCCGGTGCCACAAAAGCCTCCCTTATACGTGCACCCATCTCGGTACGCGTCGGGATGTTTTGAAGATTCGGATTCTTGGAACTCAGACGGCCGGTTGCCGTTCCTGTCTGGACAAAAGAGGTGTGAATACGCTGTTGGCCATCCTCTTTTGCCAACAGAAGTAACGGCTCGATATAGGTAGATTGAAGTTTGTGCAAGGAACGGTACTGCAGGATCAGTGTGATCACAGGGTGTTCATCGAGTAGTGTATTGAGCACTTTTTCGTCGGTGCTGTAACCGGTCTTCGTCTTTTTGACAACCGGCAGTTCAAGTGTTTCAAAAAGGACACCGCCCAGCTGTTTGGTCGAGTTGATGTTAAACTCGCATCCGCTGGCTTCGTAGATCTCCGATGTCAACCGGTTCAATCCCTCTTGTGCCTCTTTCGAAAAGTTCTCTAAAAAGGCGGTATCTACCCGAATCCCCGCTTTTTCCATAGTGAGCAGTGTATTGATAAATGGAAATTCCAGCGACACAGCCTCTTCAAGCAGATGCCCCGCATTTTGCTCTTTTAACATCTTCTCCAGTACATCATAGAGTCGCAGTGTGATCAAGGCATCTTCAGCCGCATACCTGCACGCATCTTCTAGTTCTACAGAGGAGAAGTTCTCCCCTTTTTTAACAGTCTCTTTAAAGGCGATCATCGTATGTCCCAAGAGTGCCTGCGAAAGCTTATCGAGAGCAAGCGCACTTTCTGGGTTGACCAGCCAGGCCATGATGATCGTATCGGCATAGATATCGAGACGATCGACTTCAAGATAGTTCGTGACGAAATGGAGATCAAATTTCAGGTTATGTCCAACGATACGGGCTTCAAAAAGCTTGACTATCGCCTTTTTAGCCGCATCTGTCGAAATCTGTTCGGGAACACCCAGATAGTTGTGTGCCATAGGAACATAAAAACCTTCATCACCGTTCAATGCAAAACTAAAACCGACAAGGCTGTCACTTCGACTCTCCAAACCGGTCGTCTCTGTATCAAAAGCGACGATCTGGTCAGGCTTGACCGCATCGACTATCTTAAAAAGTTCAGCTTCATCCGTTATCAGTGTCGTCTTGAAACCCTGACGTTTAGGCCGTTGCGTTTCTGTCACCTCTTTTTGTGCAGGATCGACCAGTTTTTTCGCATGCAGCATTCGTAAAATGCCATTCATCTCATACTCGACCAGCTCATCATAGATTGGTATAAATGGATTCTCTTCATGCATCAGATAAGGTTCAAAATCAAACTCGGAAAAGAGATCGGTTGCCAGGGTCACAAGTTTTTGCGACATCCAGGCATTCTCTTCATCTGCAATGAGCTTTTTTTGCACACCGGCTGGCGTTATCTCGTCGATACTCTCATAGATGTTTTTGAGGGTGTCAAACTGCGTCAAAAGCTTTTGGGCAGTCACTTTTCCAACCCCCTTGACGCCGGGGACATTGTCGGCACTGTCGCCAAGCAGTGACTGGTAGTCGGTAAACTGGTAAGGATGGATACCGTATTTATCAAAACACTCCTGCTCATTGATCTCTTTGCGTTTGATGGCATCGACCAGAACTACCCGCTCATCATCGATAAGCTGATAAAGGTCTTTATCGTGAGAGACGATGCGCACATTGATCCCCCTGGCAACGGCCGCTTTGGTAACCGATGCGATCATATCGTCCGCTTCATATCCGGTTTGAGAGAGGGTTTTAAACCCCATCTTCTCGATCCACTCTATCGCGATAGGGAGCTGCGCAGTCAACTCTTCGGGCGGGGCTTCACGGTTGGCTTTATAGTTTGGATCTATCTCATTGCGGAAGGTCGGTCCTTTCGTATCGAGGGCAAAGACCAGATAATCACTCGTATGCTCTTTATGCAGGGTAGAGATGAAATTGACAAATCCGGTCAACAGACCGGTAGGAAAACCTTTTTTGTTACTAAGTGGCGGCAGGGCATAAAACGAACGGAAAAAGAATCCGAAAGTATCTATAATAGTGATGGTTTTAGACATAGATTAAACTTGAAAGTAAGGCAGAAACTAGATTTTATCTATCATATCGTCGATGATATCTTCAAGCAGCTCATGGTCATAACCGGCATCCATCGCTTTTCTAAGTCCCAAATTGATCGAAGGCTCACTGAACGGTGCATTGATCGGGGCGATCGTCTTGACGATATTGAGTGCGGTGGCATACTCTTTGATCTCTTCGGGAGCCTTGAGATAGTTATCTGAAAAGCGGATCATCTCAACGAACTCTGCATCAAACTTCCAGTGTTCGAAGACCGCTGCCGTAACCGTCGCTGTCGTATCTTCGACATAACTGAACTCGATCTGTGCGACGTTATTTGTCATCTCGATATCGGACTTGAAGTTGTAGGTGAGATCCTCTTCAATAATATCGCTGGCAATCAGGATCTTGCCGGTCTCCTGCAAAAATGCCGCCAAAAAAAGTGTTTCAGCTTTTTGACGATCAATGCGGTTGTACCATTTATGCATCAGGGCTGCTTGCATACTGGAAATCTCGGCAAAACGTTCTGATGAAAGGCCATAAGGTTCCATGTCAACATTTAAAAGCTTTCTAACAGAGTTCCCCAGTGCAATCGAGCGGGTCATACTCATTCCAAAGAGAGAAACGGCCTGAGCAACGTTCTTGATTTCACGGCCAAACATATAAAGCGGTGAGTTGGCAGCTTTAAGCAGGTTGGCTACGATCATCGGATCGTGTTCAATTGTTTTGGTCAAATCAGCGATAGAGGCATCCGGATCAGCCGTAACACGTTGCATCTCGATCAGTGTTTTTGGTAGTGGCGGAAGTGACTTGATACTTTCGACAATCGAATTTTTCATACTTAACCCTTAACTATTTTTCTAATAAGATGTATTATAGCAAAGTGCTATAAATTTTCGCTGTATAGCGCCCTAAATCTAAGTAAATCACAGATCTAACTGTGGCAAAAAGATTTTAAACAGGGCGCCATTTCTGCTGTTCTCAACGCTCAGGTTCCCGTCCATATGCTCTTCAATAATGACCTTGCTCATATATAGACCGATACCGGTACCTTTGGAGGCAAATTTCGTTGTAAAATAGGGTTCAAATATTTTCTGGATGATAGTTTCGTCAATACCACCCGCGTTGTCCAATACTTCGATCATAACACCATGATTGTGATGATACGCCCGTATATTGATCATAGGAATTTTTATATCCCGTTCCAGAAATGCATCTTTGGCATTCGTAATCATATTCAGCAGCACCTGTTTAAGCTCATTGGCATAGACATTTAGCGTTATTGTCTCGTCGATCTCAGATCGCACTGTTATATTTTTGGCATTTAACAGTGAACTGACCAACCCTTCAGCTTCATGGAACAGTGTAACAAGTTTAACGTTCTGGAGCTCTTTGTCTCTTTTGTAAAAACTTCTAAAATCATCAATGGTCTGTGACATATAGGTAATTTGCCGGCCCATCTCCGCATAGGTCTCATGGATGTTTCTGCTATCTTTCATGCCCATCTCATGTTCCATCTCTACTTTGGCGATACTCAGCCCCAAAACATTGAGTGGTTGTCGCCACTGATGGGCAATCGATTCGATCATTTCCCCCATGGCAGCCATTTTTGCCTGCTCAATCATTAAGCGTTCCTGCTTCTGGTTATCGAGGACGGCAATATCGATTTTTTCCTGCAACGACTCATTCATCACTTTTAGGCGTTCACTATCGCCCTCTTTGAGTTTTTCATACCAGTAGAGGACAACACCGGTCAGCAGCAGGCTGACAATAAAGGTGATGTAATTGACCATGTTCAGATTCAGATGATCTTCAAAATAAGCGACAATCGAGATGAGAAAAAAGAGTATTCCAAGCCATATAAAGCCCTCTTTTTTATCCCGAAGAAAGAAAACCAGCACAATATAGGAGGAGAACCACAGAACCCGGATAAAAGTCTCTTCAGCCAAATGAAAATTCAGAAAAATGACGGCTAATCCAAAAACCAGAAAGAGCTTTGAGACGAGGTTGTAGTTATATTTATCCCGGCGAAGGTAGTACCCAGACACGACCAGGTAGAGCGCAAAAAAGCCGTCGACCATGGCCAGCTGAAAATCACCCTTTATAACTCTGAAGAGTGTGAATACTATCAGCAACAGCCCAAGCGTAAAACTGATATTGATAAGAATGCGGACTTTGTATTTGAGTATCCACTCATCACTGCGAAAGTCATAGTTCGGCTCCAGCATCTGGCGGAAAAAATTCATCAGCTTTTTCATTGAAAAAATTATATCATGAAAAGTCTATGGCAGCTCTTTTTGTAGATAATGTCCCGTATAGCTTCCTGTCTTATCTGATGTTTGTGCCACCTCCTCAGGATTACCGACAGCAATGATTCGGCCCCCTTTGGCACCCCCTTCAGGACCCATATCGATAATATAGTCGGCATTTTTGACCATATCGAGATTATGCTCGATTACCAGTACCGTATTGCCCAGTTCAACAAAGTGGTGCAGGACTTTTGTCAGACGGTTGACATCGTCAAAATGGAGCCCTGTCGTCGGTTCATCGAGGATATAGAGTGTTTTACCCGTATCTTTACGACTAAGCTCTTTGCCCAGTTTGATACGCTGCGCTTCACCACCGGAGAGGGTGACGGCATTCTGTCCCAGTGTGATGTAGCCAAGACCGACATCACTGAGTGTCTGAAGCTTTATTTTGATCTTTGGAATCGCTTCAAAGAACTTGAGTGCCTCTTCCACACTCATCGCCAGAACATCGGCAATGCTCTTGCCTTTGTACTCCACTTCCAGCGACTGCTGGTTATAGCGTTTTCCGTGACAGGTATCACACTTGACCAGGATATCCGGCAGGAAGTGCATCTCGATCTTGATCTCACCCTCACCCTGACACTTCTCACAGCGTCCGCCTTTGACATTAAAGCTGAAACGCGATGCCGTATAGCCGCGGATGTTCGCCTCTTTTGTTTTAGCGAAAAGATTTCTGATCTCATCCATCACACCGGTATAGGTCGCCGGATTGGAACGCGGGGTACGGCCGATGGGGCTTTGATCGAGGTAGATCACCTTGTCAAGATGATCCAGGCCGTCAATCTCTACGCCGGCCACTTTTTTGACTTTACGCGCATGGTTCAGCAGCTCCCGGGCTGTCGGAAGCAGTGTCTGCAGGATCAGTGAGCTTTTACCGCTGCCGCTTACACCGGTAACACAGACAAAATTGTGCAGCGGGATCTTCACACTGAGGTCCTCGATGTTATTGATCGAAACATTTTTGATCTCCATCCACTCCTCTTGCTGACGGCGATAGAAATACTCGATCTTTTTACGGCCCGAGAGATAATCCGCTGTAAGTGTCTTCGCTTTTTTGAGTTTGGCCAGTGTCCCGGCAAAGACGACATCTCCCCCAAACTGCCCGGCACCCGGACCGATATCGACAATATAGTCCGCATTTTCAATCGTCTCTTTATCGTGCTCGACGACGATCACCGTATTGCCTTTCTCCTGCAAAGAGCGCAGGGTTCGGATCAACCTGAGGGTATCGCGTTCATGCAGACCGATACTCGGTTCATCCAGAACATACATCACACCTGTCAGGCCGCTTCCGATCTGTGAAGCGATACGGATACGCTGTGCTTCACCCCCGCTGATGGTTCTGGCATCACGGTTGAGGCTAAGGTAGCCCAGGCCGACATCATAAAGGAAGAAGAGGCGTTCTTTGATCTCATTGAGGATCGGCTGGGCGATCAACATATCCTGTTCACCCAGGTAATCAAAGGTATTCTCTTCGATAAACCACTTGTAGCTCTGTTCGATCGGAAGCGTAATGACATCGGCGATCCCTCTGTCGGCCACTTTGACTGCCAGACTTTCACGGCGAAGGCGGTTGGAACCACAGACATTACATGGCTTTTCAGACATATAATCAGCCAGATCTTTTTCATCTTTGAACATATCGTAGGCAATACGTACGATCCCCGGCCAGATACGTTTGATAGGGTGGTTTTTCCACTGGAAGGTCACCTCTTCGATGGAGCCGTGCAGTATCGCCTTTTTCTGATGCTCTTCCAGCTCGCTGAACGGGATGGTGATATCAATGTCAGCCGACGCACAAAAGCCTTTCAGAAAGGTAAAGTAATACCCTTTATTGAAGCCATAAACGATCTTCACCGCCCCTTTTTCGATGGAGAGGTCATGATCGATGATCTTGTCGTGATCGAGGGCGTAGCGGATACCAAGCCCGTCACACTCCGGACAGGCCCCTTTAGGCGAGTTGAATGAGAAAGTGAGCGGCTCCAGCGGTTCAAAACTCACTTTACAGTCAAAACAGGCGTTGTGCTCGCTGTAGTGGATAAGCTTCTCTTTCAGCCCAACATCATCATGGTTAAGGATCTCCAACTCCACCTCGCCATAGCTCTCTTTAAGAGCCTTCTCAACATCCTGAGCGATACGGTCTTTGTTGTCCGCTTTGATGACGATACGGTCGATGACCACTTTGATCGTATGTTTTTTGGTCTTGGAGAGTTCGATCTCATCATCAAGCCGTACCATCACACCGTCAATCATGGCACGGACATACCCTTTATGGCGAAGCGATTCAAAAAGGTCGGCAAAGGTTCCCTTCTTCTCACGGATCAATGGCGCAAGGATAATTACCTTCGCCCCTTCTGGAAGCTTGGCAACCTGTTCGATGATATCTGCCGCACTCATCTGCGATATCTCTTTGCTGCAAAGGTGACAGTGCTGCACCCCGATGCGGGCATAGAGCAGACGCAGATAGTCATAGATCTCTGTGATCGTTCCCACGGTTGAACGCGGGTTTTTGGAGGTCGTCTTCTGATCGATGGCAATGGCAGGCGTCAACCCCTCGATCTTATCCACATCCGGCTTTCCAATGCGATCGAGGAACTGTCTTGCATACGAAGAGAGCGACTCGATATAGCGGCGCTGTCCCTCGGCATAGAGCGTATCAAAAGCCAGTGTCGACTTTCCGCTTCCGCTGATCCCGGTACAGACGATAAGTTTGTTTTTAGGGATGGAGAGTGAAATATTTTTGAGGTTGTGCTCGCGGGCACCGGTGATAGTGATTTTATTGTCCATTTGTTACCAATCTGAAAAGAAGATAGAGTGCGACCACTGTGTAAAAGAGTATCAGCAGCCGTTTTTGAAGCAGATCACTGCTTCGGTGTTTTAGCCAGATACCGATGGCAACACCCACCATCGAAGCAATACCGATCAACACCCCTTTTTCATAATCGATCATCCCTTTTGCTGAGAGACTGATCAAGCCTGAAAGTGAAGAGAAGACGACGAAAAAGAGACCCGCCGAGATGGCATTTTTGATCGGAACATGTAAAAAACCAACCAGGAGCGGGACCAGAAGGATCGATCCCCCTACTCCTATTGAAATAGAAAAAGCGCCAATGAACAGGCCGATCAGAAAAAGAAGTACAGGATTGACTTCACGCGTATCCTGATGCTCCCTGGTTTTAAAGAAGAGTCGTCCCAAGGCAAAAAGGACAAAGCCCAGAAAGATCCATTCCAGGATAGCCGCATCAATATTGGCAACGATCGTTGAGCTGGCCAGTGCCCCGATAAAACCACCGATCCCGATGGTCAACACCATCTTGATATTGAGTGTGCCTTTTTTGAGGTTGAGATAACTTCCGTAAACCGATGCAAATACCATCTGAAGCACCGAGATACCGATCGCTGTTTTCATATCAAAACCGATCAGCAGAAGTGCAGGAACCAGAATCGTTCCGCCGCCGATACCGAAAAAACCGGAGAGTATCCCGACACCGGCACCCAATAAAGTGAGTTCAATAACCATTCAAAGCCTATAATCAAAAGCCCCGGAAGTAACAGAGCCTCTAATAAAATGGCGCGATTATACTCAAGAAGACCTCGAAAACGGCTTACTTCTTTTCAGATACCATTTTATTAAGAAGATCAAAAAGTTGCTGACTGCTCTCTTCAGCATAATTGAACAGTTTGATCAATTCATCACTCTTCTCAATCATATGCCCGGATGCGATAATCGCCATAGCCTGTTTCATATTTTCATGCACGCTGCGATGCGGTTTATCCATCATATTAAACGCATCTGTATCACCAAACTCTTTCTGCCCTGCACCCTGACGCCATTTCCCAAAATCACACGCTGTCGAATCACTCAACTCGACGCCATTTTCATCGAGGGCAGCACTGTACGCACTGTTTTTAAAGAGCATGTGGTCAAGTTTAACGATATTGGCAAAGATCTCATGTGCGATTTCAACATTGTCCTCTTTGATCTCCGTCGCATTTCCAACAAGGTTTTCAAGGGTTGTTTTAAACTCATCAAGTTTACTGTTAGAGTCGGTGGCATACTCTTCCACTTTTTCACTGTTTTCGAGCATTGAGACCGAATTTTGCTTCAGGACACTGATATTGGCTTCGACCTCACTGGTCGCTTTTTGGGTACGTTCTGCAAGTTTCCGGACTTCGTCTGCAACAACGGCAAAACCGCGCCCATGTTCACCGGCACGTGCTGCTTCAATGGCAGCATTCAGGGCAAGAAGATTGGTCTGATCGGAAATATCCTTGATCAATGAGATAACGTTAAAGATCTCTTCTACATTTTGATTGAGATGCTCAGAGCTGCTGCGGGTATCGTCAATCATTTCAACGATACGATTGATCGTATTGATAATCTCATCCGTATGAAGATTAACCTCTTTGATGACATTTTCCGTTTGATGGTTAAGTTCATTGACTTCATGCACACTGGCCATATTGTTATGCATGCTTTCACGAAGCTGTACCGCATTGTTATTGGAACCTTTGACCATATTTTCTGCCAGATGAAGCATCAGGTCCGTTTTGTGCATCTGGTGTTCTGTCTGATGCTGGGCTTCAACAGCATGCTCGGCTTCATCTTTTGCCCTGTTGGCGATCTCTTCTACTTTCTCAATAAAAATATTGAAACTTGCAGCAGCTTTGCCTATCTCATCATTAGATTCAACTTTGAGCCGCTTCGAGAGATCTGCATCTCCCGCAGCCAGCTCCCTGGCAACTTCATCAAGATGGCGGATCGGTGCTGATACGGCAACACGCATTACAATAATCAGGAAGATCAAAATTGCCACATCCATCACCGCCATAATAAGAACCTGCCTCATCAAGGAGTCTTCCGATTTGGCGATCACCTGTTCAACTACCGCAAGCGGTTTTCCAACCAGAGCATACCCCACAACAGCTCCGGAAAAATCTTCAATAGGGGATGAGACCACTAGGTGAGTATCGTTTCGATGAGCTTTTTTGGTATCTCTGATATCGATGGTTTTCAGCGATGTAAAGTAGCTCTGGTCAATTACGCCCGGGCGTACCGCCAGTACAAAATCACCAAGTTCCGGTGCTGATGCCAATCCTTTAGATATGGAGAGATAACGTTTATCCATCACAATGACGACATCTGTCCCAAATTTTTTCCTGGCATCTTTGACAATGGAGTTAAGCCCCTGCATGAACTCTACAGAACCGATATATGCTCCATCTTTTAAGACGGGGGCAAGCCCGCGCATTACCAACCCCGCAACGCCCAGTTCAATACCGACGATCGGCTTTTGATCCCGTTTAACACTCACTATCGTCTTTCGGAATCCACGTAGATCATCACCGAACTTTTGAGGTTTCCATACGCGCAAAAAACTCCTGACATCTTTATCGTGAATATGGATTTTGATATTTTGATACTTGGTGTGTGTTTTGAAATCCTTCATCAGCGTAGAAAAGCTTTCTATAGCCAGTTCTCTATCATTCGCTGTCAAAGCAGTGACTACTGCACTGTTTCGACTGATATTGATAGCATTGGTTATACCAATATTGGCCTTGGCTGACATCGCTTCTTCAAAAAAAGAGCCAAGCTCACTCTTCTGTTCGCTATAAACATCTTTTCGGATTTCGTCAATCGACATAAAATAGTTCACAACGATGATGATAAAACCCAGGACAATCGCCACAATTAACGGAATATGGACTTTCTTGCTGATGGAGAGGTTGCGGAACATTATAAACTCCTTTATTAACTTCTTCCATTATAGTGCATAAATAATGAATTACATATACAGAATAATCAAAATAAACTTTAATAGTGCAACAAAGCTCCCTGCAAGAGGTCTAATATATCCCTAAGACAAATCAAACATTCCATTGCGTATAATCTTTCCTAATCAAGTTAAGAGACAGGAAGCCGTATGATCACGTTAATGGCGAAAGCAGCAGAGAATTTTTGTATTCATCAAATACGCCAACCACATACCCTCTCGGATAAAAAAATAGAAACGAGAACACTAATTGCTTATATTGACATAGCCAAAGAAGATGGAGCGAACTATCGTATCTATACGGCTTATAATGAAGCTATGATACAGATGATTGCAGAGCTTTTTCTGGGTGAAGATGAGAGTGATGAAGAGACTTTACAGGACATGGCGCTTGAGACCGCCAATATGATCATTGGAAGTGCCAAAGTGCTTGCCGCTGAAGAGAGTGATCTTAACTTCACCATCTCAACACCTCATTTTGAAAAAGATGGAAATTTCGATCTCTCTTCCGATGCATTCAAGACAATAACTATCGATGACAAAGCGATTATGATCGCCATCAAGGAACAGTAGAAAATGGCTGATGAACTGACGGAAACCGAAAAAGAGCATGAAATTAAATATTTTAACCCGAAGGCTGAGCTCGATTGGATGGACTATGAAGGTCTGCTGGACATGGAAGTTAACTTTATCTCCGATCTTGGAGAGACAAGCATGAGTGTTGCCGATATCCTTAAGCTCCAAAAAGGATCAGTCATCGACCTTGAAAAACCTGCCGGTGAAAGTGTTGAGTCCTATGTCAATGGCCGAATCATAGGTAAAGGTGAAGTAATGGTTTTTGAGAAAAATCTTGCCATCCGTATCAATGAGGTCCTCGATTCGAGTGCTGTTCTCTATTATCTTTCAAAAGAGCGTCTATGAGACTGTTTGCCTTAATACTGTTACTCCCATCACTGCTCCTGGCCTCCAAAATCCTAAGTTACAATGTCTATGACCGTACCGACCGCGCCGATATCATGCTAACCTTCGATACGCCCTATAATGGCAACATTCGTCAGAGCAGACAAAGCGGAAAGATCATCATCAAACTCGACTCAGCCACAATTGAATCACCTAAACTAAAAAAAGTCTCTTCACCATTTCTCAGTAAACTCGCAATCACCCCGGTCGGATCACACACACAGATCATTGCAACAGTCCCGGGAAGCGTTATATTGCAAGCGTCGAAAACTTCTGATGCTTATGGCCTGCGTCTGCGTTTTGCCAAAGCTGCTGCCAGTGCTAAAACAGATACTCTGGCTCCAGCCGCACAGACTACCGCCAAGCTACCGACCAAACCGGAGGATGAGTACACACAGAGCTATTACATCGTTATAGCCATCTTGATCATCGGAATTATTATCCTGCTTCTTCTTAAACGCAAGATCTCTGCTTCAACATCTGAGGGCACTTCAAAACCATGGCTCTTCAGCAGCGCTAAAAAAGAGAAACCCGATGGTGTCACGATCCGTTTTCAAAAAGCCCTTGATCAGAAAAACCGTGTTGTGATGATGGACTATGCGGATGAGAGTTATCTCGTTGTCATTGGCAGTTCAAATCTGCTGCTCGATAAATTCAACGGTCAAAAGCCGGTAACAGAGAATGAGTTTGACTCTATGCTAAAAGATAAAAACCAGGAACTCGACAGCTTCTTACAGATCGATAAGCAGAAACAAGAGCCATTTGACAGCTACAAAGAGAAGGCTTCGGGAATTAATTTCGAAGCATAAAACAGAGGATAAGCCGGCCTATGACCGGCTTATTTAAACATACCTATTACCAACTTCTGATACGAAGATGGCACGACGAGCACTGTTTCATAATCAGTGAATAGTTTTCAAGCGCCGAATCCATATCTTTATCATCAAGAGAGGTCACGAGATCATCCGCATACATGGCAATCATATCGGCACGCTTCTTCGCAAATCTGTTGGCATACTCCTGATCATGAGGAAGGTAGTCTTTTGCATTGGCAGCACGCAAAGAGGTAAGTCCCTCTTTTAATTGAATCACCCCTTTTTTCATCATCTTGCTATTATTATAAAAACCGCCTGTCTGGATAATCGACATTGCACCAAGCATAGAACCCATGTCCTTAGCCATTTGACTCTTCTTTCCATCGGTCTGAGCATATAAAAAACTACTGCTTATCAGTGCAGCAACTGTTATTGCTTTTACTATTTTCATCTATCCCTCTTTAGTATTGAATGATCTCTTTGGTGTACTCGTTAAGCACGACTGTCTTAGCACTGATTTTAACCAATTTCTTAGCCTTGCGCTTGCCGCCGTAAAACTCTTTAAATTCCGGTTTAAATGATTTAAAGTAATCATGGAAGCGGTCTACTCCCAGTACACCGACTGCCCAGACAGAATCATCATCAGCAACCTCAATCACAACAGAAGCCAAGGCATCAACAGCTGGCCCTGAAAGGCGTTTGGCACCCGCTTTTGCATCAAATGCCGAAAGGTGGGATGAACAGACGATGACACCCCCTGTATCATAAGCCATCGTTTTTTTGGTTTTCTGAACATATTGCAAGAAACTGTCACTTGGTGTCGGGTGCGCCAACTGGTGTGAACAGATCGCCGAATAAGCAACGATACTTCGCTCTTTTCCAACACCGCTTTTCCAGACATACTCCTCACCTGTCTCTGCAGTCAGCTTTACATCTGTGGCTGTTGCATCTTCCAGGTTCAGCAAAAGTGCAGGTGTCCCTACATGCGGGTAATTAAAGACATAGTTGATCTCTTTTTTCAACTGACTCGCTTTAATGGGGGCACCATTACCATCAACCAGCTGAACGCGTTCATACGCAGTATACATCATGCCATTACTTGCATAGAGCTTTTGCGTAATTGATGAAGGTGAAACTGCAACCAACGCGCCAGTTGCTCCGGCAACTTTTAGAAAATTTCTTCTATCCATAAGACTCCTTTTTAAGTTGTAAAGACTTTACAAAAAGTACTTTCGGAAGCACTCTTTATATAAATCTTTAAAACATAAGTGAAAACTGTTTAGTTAAGTAACCCAAGGGTGCGAGGGCTTGCTGCCGAAGCAGCCTTAGCCGTCGTGTGTTCAGTGCCACGTGTGTTTTATGCCATTTGTTGGCGTAAAATGTTGGTTGGCACCGGATAAGCGTAGCCATAGGGACTTTGTTCCTATGGCGTATAATTTAAAAAACTTCTTAGCTGAAAAGATCACCCATAAGACCGCGATACCAGTCACGCAGTGCTTTAGCCGTCCCTTTTGAACGGTACTTACCGCTTTTAGCATCTTTAGGAACGTTTCCTTTACCTTTGATAACCGCACCTGTCCAGCTGAAATCGTGTGTAACCATGATCGCTTCTTCAGGTGAAGTACCGACCATTGAGTAACAGACATTACCGGCTTTGACCGGCGCAGCTTCAACCGGAAGTTTATAGGTTTTACCATTCAGGCGTGCAGAGATCTCTCTGGCACACTCTTTACCGGCCCAGTTCGCAGTCTGACCACTTGGCGGGATAGCGTGTCCAACAACATCACCGACAGCGTAAACATCAGCATCGGTTTTTGTCTGGAAAGAACAGCCATTCATTTTGACTTTCCCGAAAGTATCTTTAGTTGTTTCAAGTCCTGCCATTTCAATGACCGGATTTGCTTTATTCAGTGGAATAAGGTTCAGGACCTCATACTTACGTGTTTTTGTGACGGCACTCATAATCGGATCGCCATCTTCATCTTTTTTACCAGTGTCGACCTGTTGTACGTATGTCAGGACCTTCTTCTTCAGATCTACATCTGTCGCTTTGGAGAATGGAAGAAATTCGATTCTGTCGCCATAGATCTCTTTCCAAGACTCAAGAAAAGCAGCTTTCTTAGCGAAACCGCCGCCCTCGGCCATCAGGACAACTTTACCCTCGATCTCCTCTTGTTCCATGAAGGAAGCAATCATAGATGCACGTTCTGCAGGTGCCGGAGGACAGCGAAATTTGCCTGATGGGATAGTAATGATTACATCACCATCTTCCATGTCATTCAGATTACGTTCAAGTATAACATGCTCGCTACCTGGTACCAATGCAGCCGGAGCTACACGCTTAACATGTGCAATCTTCTCTTTAGACCATGTAGGGAACTGAGCTTCGTAGTTATAGGCGATACCCGGCGAGAGAACAAGGATATCGTAACCTACCGCACCACTTGTCGTCTGAACAACCTTATTAGCACGATCAATACCATTTACTGCAGCAGAGAGGAAGTTATAACCATGTTTTTCAATCGGTTGCGCATAATCGAAAACAAACGTTTTAAGTGTCATACCTTCACATTTGCCGAGGTATGTATTAGAAACAGGACAAGACATAAAGGTATCATTTTTTTCAATCACAAGAACATCTGCATCTTTGTTCTTTTTCTTGAGATTGTTGGCAACAGTTAGACCACCGATACCACCACCAATAACAACTATCTGATGTTTGCCAAGCATCTTGGCACCACCTGCAGCAGCACCGGCTTCCGGAGACGCAGCTCCACCTTTTCCTGAACAACCAGTAAGTGTTGCTGCTGCCACTGTGGCGGCTGCACCTACTGCACCTAACTTCAATACATCACGACGATTCATTTGCATATAATTACCCTTAAGCATAGATTCTCCATCCGGATTGCAGGAATATTACATGTGTAAAAATTAAATAAATATAAAAAAAAATAATTATTACAAAATAGTAAATAAATTAATTTATCTTATAGTTAAGAAAAGTTAATAATTCAATTTTCCTATAGTTAACAGATAAAATTATTTTTTAACCATACAGTCAAAAACTCTTTGATAATTTCACTATTTGTTCTAAAATTTGTCTGGCAGGAGGTATATAAAGAGATTTTTTCTATTTATCTAATATTGTCAATAAATTTAAATTATGACAATGTTATCACAATTT
>JAYEMF010000024.1:0-21819 GCA_034717975.1 Campylobacterota bacterium | reverse complement strand
ATATTAACTATACTGACTTTACAATGGCGGCATTGACTCGCTTCGCTCTTTATCTATTTTACTTTACTCATAAGAAATCATCCTTTGGGATAATTCCTTGTGAGATATCCTAGTTGTCGGATTTACTTCTAAATCAAAACTTCATAACTGTTCATTACATATTAATTAAACTGACTTTACCAATAATTTTATTCTTTTAAACTATTGTTTGGACAAACAGCTTTGCTGTTGCCGTTTGAGCTGATCTCTTCAGCACAGTGACTGTATGGACGTCATGGGGACACAGTTTGAGTTTTCAATTGTCTTCGCAAGCTCGAGAACTAGAAAACTCAACCAATGTCCCCGCGGCAAGTCGCACCACTCAGAACTCTACCCATCTATATGTTAAAGCTGATTGACTTGAGCATATTTGCAACAATCGTTTGATAGTACCCTTTTTGCTCATCAGTCCCAAGCGCAACAGGCGGTTCGCCATGGTCGGACCCTTCCCGGATCTGCATATCCAGCGGGATCTGTCCAAGCAGTGGAATATTGTATTTTTTAGCGATTTTTTCACCGCCGCCCGAGCCGAAGATATCGTAACGGTTACCGGTATCTGGTGCGATGAAGTAGCTCATATTTTCAACGATACCGGCCATAGGGACCTTGATGTCTTTATACATCATGACGGCACGGCTGACATCATCGGTAGATATGTTTTGCGGGGTTGTGACCAGCACGGCAGCTGCAATAGGAAGTTCTTGTGCTATTGTCAGCTGGATGTCCCCCGTTCCGGGGGGCATGTCGATGATCATAAAATCCAACTCTTCCCAGTCTACATCTTCGAGAAACTGCATTAATGCACTGACGGCAACAGATGAACGCCAGACAAGCGGAGTGTCAATGGCAGGTGTGGTCAAAGCAACACTCATGATCTTGATGCCGTAGTTTTCGGAAGGGATGATCTTGTCGTCGTCATTCCATTTGATGCGTTCCAGATCTGTCTGGGTCAGGCGAGGGATATTGGGACCGTAGACATCGGCATCGAGAAGGCCGACCTGAAAGCCTTGCTGGGCGAGGGCAATAGCCAGATTAACCGATACGGTACTTTTGCCGACCCCGCCTTTTCCGCTGGTAACAGCTATGACATTTTTTGTATAGGGAGCACGGTTGTTCGGTTTGGCGGTATTACCGTAGTTCATATCTTTTTGCACCAGCTGTTTTTTGGTTACATTAATGGCGTTAAATGAGCTGCCAAACTCTTTTTCGATCGCTTCTTTGAGCGTGAGGTAAGACTCTTCGCTTACCGTAAGCAGTTCGATGCTGGCTTTGCCGTCAATGACTTTGGCGACACTGAGCAGTTTAAGTTCACCGATGGTTCGCGAAATTCCCGGGTAGGACATTTTTTCGAGGGCATCGCTCAGTTCTTTGCTATTCATGTGGATTTCCTCTGCTTTCACGTGCCAGCAGGCTTTTTGTACCGTTGGCTTTTTGCGCCATCTTGGCGAGTGGCTGCATGGCCCCCGGGTAGTCTAGGCTTAGACGGTGATAGGCACTGACACGCTCATCGATCAGTTTGTTGAGCAGGACAATGACCTCTTGCAGTTTACCGGCTTCATGACTCTTGTTAAGCAACTCTTTAATAAGCATCTCACGGCTGTTCATCTGCATCGGCATATCAATTTGCTTACTGATGTTGATGAAATCGGCTGAGGAGAAGTAGAGGCCGGAGAAAAAGGTGTTTAGGAAATGGTTTTCAAGTGCGGTGAACTTACTGCGGTCTGATTCGTAGCGGCGCTTATTCATGAACGTTTCTCCAGATTTACCTCGGCAGCTTTAGCGACATTTTCATCACTGTCTTTCATCAGTTTCTTTAGCAGTTCATTGGAGACGGCACTGTTATCTGCCAGACGCATACGCACCATTTTGTCACTGTCATCGATAAGGATCTTTAGCAGTTTGGCCGGTGTATTCGGGTTGCCGGAGAGGGCATCGCGAACGATCTTCTCGTCACCGAAAAACTTTTCAAGGACTTCAGACGGAGTTGACGGGTTTGTGGCAACAAGGGCACGAACTAGGTTGATCTCATCGTTTGCCAGATGGCGAAGTACATCAACCGGTGTGTGCGGGTTTTTGGCGACAGCCCAGCGTGCTCCCATGTCTACCGGATTGAGAGCTATGTTCCGCAACAGCTCAACCATTATTTTACTATAGCCTTTTTGACGGTCATGCACTGAGGTTCGAAGTGAAAGGTTCATCGCCACCTGTCCGACAACTGCTTTATGGTCATGTTTGGCGTTATAGATCTCTTTGACCAGCTCTATAGCCAATGTTTTATCTTCCAGAAAGTCCAGCAATGTTTCTATATCACTCTTTTCAATGGCACTTTGGATCTTGTGTAACGGCATGCAGTTCCTGACACTATGGCACCTTCTTTGTTCTCTGATGATATTCAGGGTTTTTAGAGGTACCCACTAGTTTAATGGTGTGATTTTACCGTAAAGTTCAATTATGTCGCTGGGAAGACGGTCGATTTTTGATGGATGATTGTGCATACAGATGTGTCATCCCATTTTTATTTGACAGAGAGAAACAAAAGTGTATTCTGCTTGGAATTACGAAAAAAAATTAACTACATCATCTCTACCAATAACTAATATTATATTTAAATAAAATGTAACTCTAAAAATAGGTATGAATTATATTAGTTATTATCACAAAATAACTATAATTTATCATTTGTTCCCTTCTGTAACAAGGCCGGCATAAATACCCGCAATACCATATTTTTAGGGCTCTATTCCTGTATACTTATACGAATATATAAGGTAATTTTATATTTATAAATGTGGATTATATATGTCATAACTTACAGTTAAGGAGAAGATATGGAGAAAGATAGATCTGAAAAAGAATTAGAAGTATCTGACAGAAGAGGCTTTTTCAAAAAAACAGCTGCTCTTTCTGTGACGGCGCTTGCCGGAACAAGTTTGATGGCCTCCGAAGATGATCATGCGATTATGCACCATCCAAAATGGGGGCAATCGTGGGGTGATCCTGTAACGAAAAACCGCTACGGTGTTCCATCGGCATACGAGCACAACAATACAAGACGAAATACGAAGCTTCTCGCCTCCGGTAACTACAGGGCATCGATTGCAGTAACGCCGATTCATGAGAGTGAAGGGATTATCACGCCCAACGGTTTGTTCTTCTCACGCTGTCACGGCGGTACGGCTCATATCGATCCGAATGAATTCAGATTGATGATCAACGGCCTGGTAGAAAAGCCGATTGTACTGACACTTGATCAGTTGAAGCGTTACCCGCGTGTTACGCGTACACACTTTATCGAGTGTCCGGCAAACGGTGGACAGGAGTGGAGACGTCCTCAGTACAACTCCCTTCAGTTCGCCAAGGGCTTTATGGCCTGTGCCGAGTGGACCGGGGTATATATCAAAACTATCTTAGAAGACCTTGGTCTGAAGCCAGAAGCTAAATGGATGTTAGCAGAAGGTAGTGATAACTCGGAGATGGGTAGAAGTGTACCAATCGATAAAGTTTTAGATGATGCTATGCTTGTATGGGGCCAAAATGGTGAAGCACTAAGACCAGAGCAAGGTTATCCTGTAAGATTATTACTTCCAGGTTGGGAAGGAAATCTTTGTGTTAAATGGTTAAAAAGACTTGAGTTTGGTGCTGAGCCATGGTATGCAAAAGAGGAAACTTCTAAATATACTGCTTTAAAACCAACTGGAAAAGCAGTGCAACATTTCTATGCAAATGAGGTAAACTCAACAGTAGTTACTCCAAGTCCTGAAAAACCATGGACAGATTTAAAAGATGGTGATATGGTAGAAATTGAAGGTCTTGCATGGTCTGGTATGGGGACCATTACAAGAGTTGACTTATCATTTGATGGCGGAAACAACTATGTTGAAGCAAATATCAAAGGCTTGGTGCTTCCAAAATGTTGGACAAGATGGAGCTATATGCACAAGTATAAAAAAGGCCAAAGACTTCTTCTTACTTCAAGAGCTATGGATGATGCAGGCTTTATCCAGCCTACTGTTGACCAGGAGGTATTTGGTGGCGGTGTAAAAAAAGAGGATTATGGAAAAGATAAAAATAAAGGTATGGGTGTAGAATCTGTATATCATAGAAATGCTGTAGAAACTTGGGAAGTAACATCAAATGGGGAGGTAAAGCATGTTCAAATTAGAACAATATAAGATATTAACAGCTTCTATTGTAACAGCTGCAGCATTGTTGACTTCAGGACAAGCAAAACAAATCGATTCTGAAGCATATAATGGTCTTTGGAATGCAAAAAAAGATATCAGTGGCGGTGTATATTATCCTATTGAAGATGGACAAACCGGTCCATATAGAGTAAACCCTCAAGTGTACAAAGATTCTGATGTTGTTAAAGGTCAAAGTGGATTAAAAGTAAACTACAATAACGGCAGAATTCCGACTGCAAATGAGCTAAAAGCCTGGGATAAAGATATCAATGGACTCAATGAAGGACTTCCTGAAGGATCAGGTTATGTTGATGAGGGTGAAGCTTTATATGAAGCACAATGTATGATGTGTCATGGAGACTTTGGATCTGGCGGTGGAGGATATCCTGCACTTTCAACTGGTAAAGCCAAAGACATGAAAAGAACGCTTAAAAACAATAGATGGCTAAATCCTACTGCTGAAGGTCCTTCAAGAATGTTTGGTTCATACTGGCCGGTTGCCAGTACCATGTGGTGGTATATAAGAGATGCAATGCCACATACTAAATCAAAAACTTTAACAGATGATGAAGTATATTCACTTACAGCATATATGCTATATATTAATGGAATGAAAGTAAATGGTGAAATAGTTAATGAAACATTTAAGCTGGATAAAGAAAAATTCCTAAAAATTGAGATGCCAAACAGAAATGGTTTTATTCCAGATATAGATGGACCAAGTGGTATTGAAAATGTAAGAGAATTTTATGAAAATCCAGATAACTATGGTGCAATTAGACTGGCACATGGCGAAGAGCCTTGTATGAAAAACTGTCAACAAACAGATAATATTGTTAGAGTTGATGGAGGTATCACTGATTTTGAGCCTCCTATGTCAGTTGAGAGAAATTTACCGCCCAAAGAAGAGAATCCTGCTCATAAGGTTACCTTTGATGTAAAAGGTGCATATGATGCCAGTTGTGCCATGTGTCACGAATCTGGTGTAGCTCCAAAAGCTGGTGATAAAGCCGGATGGGCTCCATTTATGGAAAAAGGTCTTTCTAAAGTGTATAAAAATGGTTTAGAGGGTACAAATATGGGTATGCCTGCAAAAGGTGGATCTTCACTTGGTGATGAAGAATTCAAACAAGTTGTTGACTATATATTAAACTTTAAATAAAGGAATATGATGGATAGGAGAAACTTTTTAAGTTTTGCTGGGAGTGTAATTGCACTCTCAGTAGTTCCGATGAACCTTGGTGCTGAAGACTATAGAAAATCAAAGCCAAAGGTATGGGAAGCACATACTATTGATGATGCAACAAAAGCTTTATACGGTATAAAGACACCCATTGAAAGTGACAAAATTAAATTGACTGTACCAAAGATTAACTCAAGTGGTGGAGCGGTACCGGTAAAATTTGAAACATCTCTTGATGCAAAAACCATAGCTCTGTTTCAAGATGCAAATCCCGAGAGTGCAGTAGCCGTTTTTGATGTAAACGCATATGATTTAAAAAAGTATGAAGTGAAGATTAAAATGGGTAAAAGCGGGACTATCATGGTTCTGGTTGAAGGAACTGACGGTAATGTCTATATGTCCAAGGTGTCAACTGAAGTTGCCGCCGGCGGTTGTGAAGGGTAGGTGGAAAACAGATGGCAAGAAATAAAATAACAGCTATAAAAGTTAAAATAAAAAATGGTGTAGCAACTGCTAAAATGGCCTTTTCTCACCCTATGATGACTTACAATCAAGCCAAGACAAAAACAGGCAACAGAGATGATGCAAACTTCATTACGCATATTACCGGGAAAATAGAAAATGAAACGGTATTAGATATCTCAACCAGTCAGTTTTTCTCTAAAAACCCTATCTTTAAGTTTCAGTTTAAATGTGACACATTTAAAATAGGTAGAAAACTATCTGGTAGAGAGATAGACAATGGTGTGAAGAGAACAGAAGCAGATCAAGGTGATCTACTTACGGTAACTGCTACCGATAGAAAAGGTAATACCTATACAAAATCTGTCGAACTTGCAGCTAGAAAAAAGAAAAGATAAATTTAAGGAGTAATCATGAAAAAAATAGTTCTTTCAACTCTGACTCTGATGCTGGTATTGTTCTTTAACGGATGTAGCAAAGAGGTTTCTGCTCCAAAACAAACAGCACAGAAAGTGCAAACAAGAGAAGATATCAGAATCTTCAGTGCTGACAACAGCGATGGAAAGATAACAGTACAAAGCATAGAAAAAGCTTTTAAAGCTAACGGCTTTACAATTGTCGGTAATAACAATATGAACCGGGCATTTGAACAAAGATTTGGCGGGGGAAAAGATTTTCATATGTATAGGCTAATGTTTATACATAATCCAAAGGTAAGTGCAAATCTTATAAAAGATTATCCGGAGTTTGGACTTTTATCACCGCTAAGTACCTCTGTATATTCAAAAGATGGAAAAACAATAAGCATTTCATCACTTTCACTAACTGGAATGTCTAGAATAACAGGTGTACCTGAATCCAATCCTGATTTGATATCACTTTTTGATAAGATGACAAAGTCTTTAAAAGAAGCTCTACCTAACGGTGATTTTCAGAAGTTAAGTTATAAGAAAATAAGACCTGATGGGGAAATCATAACGAGATTTGCTTTTGTTTTACCAAATGATGGTGACGATATCGAAGAAGCAAAAGAGAGCTATCAAGAAACAATGGAAGGTGAAATTGAATCTCAAGGTTTTATAGTTGCAGGATTTTATCCGGTCAATGAAGATTTAAACGAAAATGGTATTGAAGATTTTGAATTCTATGATACATACGCTATTTGTAAATTAGAAGTTATATATCCGGTGCATAAACTACATCCGGAAGTTGGAGCATTTGCACCTTGTACTATGTATATGTACAAGAAAAAAGGGGAAAAGTTCACTCGTATGGGATATCCATCTGTTTACAACTGGATAATGTCTACAAACATATTTGATGATCCATCACTTGAACCGTTGATCGATGCACAAGACTTGTTAGAGTCAACAGTGGATTCAACCATTGAATAGAAATTAATCTCCAAACATATATCTATATATTGCATTAGCCCAGTCATGCTGGGCTTTTGCATTTGTTAATCCCTCTTTTCCTTTCCAAGCTTCACTCGTCTTTGGAGTGGCAAATCCAAATCTTTTCTTTTTTTCATTGTAAGCATACATTGAATTTACGAAGATTGCACGTTCTGGTGACATTGAAACTGCTGAAAAACATAATGTTGTGGGAGACTGCCAAGGGGTATTTTTAACTTCATTTATTCTATCTGCTATTAATGTAGCTACAAAAAACCCTTCTGTACTTGCGGTATTACCCGACTTTGAGAATCCCATAGGTCTTGCATCACCGGATACAAAGATGTTTTCATAACCAATAGCTTGATAAGTAAGCCCATTAATATTTGCTTCTAACCTATTAAATACAGTATCTTTTGCAATACCTACCTTCTCTAATATCTTTGCACCTCTAACACGCGGATAGAAAGATGCATCATCAAAATTAAACTCTTCAAATTCTGTTTCGACGAACTTTTCATCCAGATCTATATACTCAATTTTTGAATTTGGATAGTATTCTAAATAATCACTATAAAGTTCTTCAAAGGCACTATGAAACCCTTTCTCTTTTATAGTTATATCGTTATTTTCATCCAGCAATACCACTTTTGCGTTAAGATTTTTCGATTTAAAAAAATCAGCAACCAAACAAGCTCTTTCATAAGGTGCCGGTAAACACCTATAATTTCCGGCAGGAACAGTCATAAGAAAGTTCCCCTCTTTAAAATTGTGAATTTTATTTTTTAAAGTCAAGTGTTCGCTGCCAGGTTTAAATCCAGCCGGATATTCCTGTTTTAGTCTATTTTCAAGTTCTAAATCTTGCGTTAGAAATGAATAGTCATAGTCAATGCCGGGAGCAAAAAGTATATAGTCATACTCTATATCACCTTTTGTTGTATGAAGTATATTGTTTTTTTTATCCATTCCGGTTGCAGTGGCTTGAAAAAAAATATAGTTATTTTTTCTTGCAGCTTGCAGATAATCATGTGTCAGATACTCAAGGCTTACTTTATCTACTAACCATAAATTACTCATTGGGCAAGAGATAAACTGATCCTTTTGTTCAACTAATATCACCTCTGTTTTTGGAGAAAAGTGCTTTAAGTTTTTTGCAACGGATAATCCAGACCAACCGCCTCCAACTATGACAACTCTAGTGTTTTTTTTATCAGGCAGCGGCGCTTTGTTGTTTTCTTCCTTTACATCTTTAGTAATTGATTGTGAAGATTGTGTTGTTGCACATCCTGAAATTGCAGTTGATGTTGCCAAAACTGTAGTTAATTTTAAGGCGTCTCTTCGTGAAATTGCCACTGTAATAATCCTTCAAGAAGTTTTGTTATATAATTATCAATAATATAATTATGTCGCTTATTAAGTGCTTACGGTAATTTTTTTAATGAGAGTGGAGTTGTGATGTTTAAAAAACTTGTAACATCTTTTTTGATGTTGATACTTTTTACTTTTGCCAACAGTGCAGAAGTGGATCTCAATAAGCATTTGGAAACTGCTAAAAATCAAAACAAATTTATAATGTTTTTTCACCATATCCCAGGATGTCCCTATTGTCAAAGAATGATTGAAGAAAACTTCAAAGATCCAAATATCTTAAAAGTTGTGAACAAAAATTTTATCTATGTAGATATATATACGGCAGATACCGACCCTGTCGTATTTAAAGATTTTGCAGGCACTCATAAAGAGTTTTCAAGTTATATTGGAGCCGTTGCCTACCCCGCAACTGTTTTTATGGATAAAAACGGAAAAGTGCTTCATAGGGCAATCGGTTACAGAAATATTGATGAACATTTTGCTGACATCACTTATATATCAACTGAAAGCTATAAAAAAATGGACTTAGAGAGCTATAAAGAAAAGCTGGACTTTGAAAAAGATTAATATAATATTTGAACAAATTGAGCCTGTAGAGAATCTTTCCCAAGTAATTAAAGATACATTTGATGTTGATCTTGATATCAGCGGTGGTTGGGGCTATGATAACAAACGCCCTGTAATCGTACATTCACTACAGATGCCCATCGATCAGTTTATCCATATGTTTGCGATGATAAGGGCGAACATCGAGATGAACCTGACCTTGGAAGAGGATGAGCGTTACGGCGGTATCAACGTGGCATTTATAGATGGCAAGCAGTTTGAGGTCGAAAACAAGGTGTACGATATGATCACCTTTAAGATCACGGCAATGAAAGAGAAAGATTATGCGAAATTCATACAAGAGTATAAAGACAATTACGGCAAAAACAGCGACTTTGATATGAATGACCACTTCAAGCGCAGGGAAGCAGCCTCATTATCGATTGAGGCGGACTACTGGTTTAGCGGCCTGGAAGCGTATTATCATATAGAAGATGGCATGGATCAAGAGCCAAAGGACGGGTTAAAATGAAAAAAGAGGCAGCGGGAAAAGTCTTGAAATTATTTCTGGCCGAAGAGGGGCAGAAGGGTCGGATTGCAAAAAGAAAGATCGAGGTTGATGAGGGAGGTGTTTGTGAAGATAAACACCATGGGAAAGACTTACACAGATCGATACTGATCACATCCACAAAAAGTTATGCGATGACCAAAGAGAATGGGATAGGGATCGAGCATGGGGAATTGGGAGAGAATATCCTGGTTGATTTTAATCCATACTCTTTAAAAGTCGGTACGCGGCTTCAAGTCGGTAAAACGGTTTTAGAAATCAGTCATGGCGGTATGATCTGTGCCGGATTGTCAAAGGTGCATCCGAAACTGCCCAAGCTGTTGAAAAATGCAAGAGGAATTTTTGCAAAAGTTATAGAAGGCGGTGAGATCAGCGGCGGTGACGACATCTATGTGCTGCACAGTATTTAGAAAACACCCGCATGCTTTAGCCATGAAAACATCGAAGCTGCTCCGCTGGCCACAATTGAGATTTTCGGCACATTGGGCGGCCATGTACTTGGGAGTCGAGAAAACATATCGTTTTAAGCTCCTGTCATTTTACCGTTTTGTTATCGTACCAAAGCTACTCTTCTCAAACTTTTGGAAGTTTGGCGACAGGACAATAAGATATAAGAAAAATTAATGTTAATTGTGTTTCGATTTGTAATGCTCCAAGATAAAAAAAGTCCGATCTTCGCTCCAATCTTTGCTGACTTTAAATAATATTCCCCAGGTAAGTTTATAATGGTGTATTTATTCTGTACTAAATCTATCTGGCGATTAATATGAGTATTTAGTCACCGGTCTCTAAGCGCCAGTAGTTTTTTGGAATATTTTTGGCACTGCCGAAGTGCTCAAATACAATGCGATAGAAAGGAGCACAGATGATGAGATTGCTTAAGGCACTGTGTATTGCAGCAGCGCTGATGTTTATCCCTGCCGCGGCAGATGACGGATACGAAGACAACAGTATCCTGATCTCTGCCGAAGAGGCGATCAAGCTGATCGGCAACCCGAACGTCATGTTCGTTTCAGGCGACAACCCGGATGTCTACCAGTTGGGACATATAAAAGGTTCGGTAGAGATGTACGCACACCACCTGCACCATTCAGACTTGGCGGGAGAGATGCATTGTAAACCGTTGTTTCGCTGTATTGACGATGCAGAGCACTACATTGGGTCAAAGGGGATCAGCAATGAGACGATGATCATTGCTTATGATGATTTCAAGGGACCGAATGCGACAGGAGTTTACTTTTTCTTTAAAAGCTACGGGCATACAAACATTAAGATTCTTAACGGTGGCCGTAATGCAATTATGGAGCTTGACCCGGCACAGAAGATCTATAACGGGATCTATGCTGAGTTGAAGGCCGAGAAAAAAGTAGGCAAAAAAGCGAAAAAAACACTTGAAAAAGCGAAAGAAACGGGTGAAGCACTTCCTGTTGAAGCTGAGTTGAAAAAGGTTGTGGCTGACTCTAAGATCAGGCAAAAAGAGATCTCTGCACGTCTTGAGGCGGCCTCTGTCAATCTGTTCGTTGTAAAAGGCGATGAACATGTTGAGGCTAAAACCTACCATATCAATAAGGACGCGCTCGACTACTCTTATATTGCAGGTAAAGAGGAAGTTAAAACAGCGATGGAAGATATCCTGAAAAATGGTGAAGACTCCAAATACGTTATTGTCGATACCCGTGCCATGAGCGAGATCATCGGCGAGCGTAAGATGGATAATGTCGCACGCGGCGGTCATATTCCGGGTGCAACACTGCTTGAATGGAAAAAGGTCTCTGATCTGGATAGAAAACTCTCTTTCCGCAAAGCGGACGAGTTGAAAAAAGTATTTGCACACTACAACATCACACCGGACAAGACGGTTTATGCTTACTGTCAGGTAGGTGCCGGACGTAGTACAGAAATCATCACAGCGTTGAAACTTCTTGGGTATAAAAATGTTAAAGCATACTCAGGAAGCTGGGATGAATGGGGCAATGATATGTCGTTGCCGCTTAAACGATAAGGGGGAGGCTATAAAATGACGAAAGTGATGAATAGTAAACGTAGAGATTTCCTGAAAGTTTCAGGTATGACAGCTGCGTTGGTTGCTTCACAAGGCAGCCTCTTCGCAAAGACTGACGTAATCTCTGTAGAAAACGGTAAAAATGATTACCCGAACACCAACTATACGGAAGAGATGTACCGTAATGAGTTCTCTTTTACTTATGGTAAAAAAGAGGAACACGGGTTTGCATACCACTGTGTAAACTGTCAAGGTAACTGTGCCTGGGAAGTGTGGTCGCACAACGGTGTCATCACACGTGAGAACCAGTCGGCCCGCTACCCGGTCATCAATGCCAAGATCCCTGATTTCAACCCTCGCGGCTGTAACAAAGGGGTGCAGCACTCACAGGTAATGTATCAAAAGGATCGTATTCTTTACCCGATGATCCGCGTCGGTGAACGTGGTGAAGGCAAATGGAAACGTGCTTCCTGGGATGAGGCGGCAGAGAAGATCTGTCAAAACATCTTTGATACACTGACCGATCCGGAACGCGGACCGGATAAACTGATGGTACATGCAGGTACTGGTCTCCTGAGCGAAGGCCGTCGTGGTGCTCCGCTTCGTTTCTCGACACAACTGGGTGCCAACCGTATCTATCCGTCATCTTATCTTGGAGATATGTTCTCCGGTGCCGCGATCGCATACGGCGAGGGTAACCTCGGTTGTACGTGGGACTTCATGTACAATGTGGATACAGCGGTAATGTGGGGTGGTAATCCTTCAGTATCCCGTATCCCTGATGCTCACTTCGTTTGGGAAGGTAAATATAATGGTGCGAAGATCATTACAATTACTCCTGAATTCAATGCGACAGCGAAATCATCAGATCTCTGGATACCGATCAAAGCCGGTTCAGACAATATTCTGGCAATGAGCGTTATTCAGGTCATCCTTGATCAAAAACTTTATAAACCGGAGTTTATGAAGCAGTACACTGACTTGTCATTCCTGGTTGACGTCGAGACGCAGAAAATGATCCGCCGTTCCGATATGGAATATGCAGAGAACAAAGAAGAGCATTATAAATATGAAGACTCTTTCTACTGCATGAATGCCAACGACAAGAAACCGGCATTGATGCCGGGTTCACATGGTAGTGATACCCGTACACTCCGCCTTAAAGAATTTGGTATTAAACCAGAGCTTGAGGGCGAGTGGGAGATCATTGACATGCATGGCCATACACGTAAAGTGACCACTGTCTTTGAAATGTTGAAAAAATCTGCAGCTAAATTTGTTCCGGAAGCAACAAAAGATATCACGGGTGTTCACCCGGATACGGTAGTTCAGCTGGCAAAAGATATTGCACTTCCAAAAGTTGTCGAGATCACAACCGGTTTCTCATTGAACAAATACTTCAATGGCATGATGACGATCTGGAATGTCGCTTCTATCTGTGGTCTGACAGGACGCATGGGACCATACGGTGGTCTAAACACTGAGAATGAGTTCCAGCTTTCCGGTCTTGGCGCCCTTTCCGGTTTCAGCGGTAAATATGCTCCGCGTTTCGGTTCCGGATTCGTTGGAGAGTTCATGAGCGGCAACGGCATGAAAACATTTAAAGAGTACTTTGATGACGAAGATGTCAAACGTGCGCAAAACGGCATGAGCAAAGATGAGTATATCACTGTTGTCGAAGCGCTGCTTGCACGCGGAAAAAATGGCGGGGATAACATGAGGTCGGAAAACGGTAATGTTGTCAAGCCATGGTGGCTGCCGACAACGGCACTGATCGTAGCCGACTCTACGTTCCGTCGTAACAAAGGCAACGAGTACCGTAAAGCATTCCTGGGTCGTATGGATTTCTTCGCTTATGTTGACTATCGTATGAGTGAAGCGGCACAGTATGCTGACGTATTGCTTCCGGCAAAATCCCATTATGAGGTATACGACATTCGTACCTCTCCGGGCTACCACCGTTTTACCAATCTTGCACACCCTGTCGCGAATATCAAAAATGTCGGCGAAGCCAAAGATGAGTGGACAATGTTCACTTTCCTGGCCAAGAAACTTGAAGAGATCGCCAACCGTCCTGAGAACATTGCCCAAGCGAAGGTCAAAGATGACAAGCGTTATGCCAGACCTGGTTTTCATGACCTGAGCATCTTCCATAAGGAGTACACCAATACCGATGAAGAGTCTGAAGGTGAAGGTGAAGTCTATCTTGGTACGGACAAGATGGCGGTTGAAGCAGCGCTTGAGAAGTGTAAGCAGTATGAGCCATGGACAATCGAGAAGATGTATAAAGTGGGTGGATTCCTGCTGATCAATGAGAAAGCGGCACAGACCTCTCCGCTCTATTCTGACAAACCGTACAACTCAAATGAGAACCACCTCTATAAAATGGAGCCGATGCACACTGTTTCAGGTCGCCAGACATTCTATGTTGATCATGATATGTATATCAAAATGGGCGCAGCGACCAATACAGGTATGGAAGGTATCCGTCCACAGCGCCAAGAGTACCCATATGTACTTATGACTCCGCATGCCCGCTGGTCGATCCACTCCAACTATAAAACAAGCCGTACACTGCTGCGTCTTCAGCGTGGTGTTCCGGCAATCGCACTTAACCGTGTTGTGGCTGAGACCAAGGGCATCAAAGACGGCGATACAATCCGCGTCTTCAATAACCTTGGCGAGTTCTATGCGATGGCGAAACTTTCATCATCGTCACCGGCTGACGGTCTGGTAATGGAGCATGGTTGGGAACCATACATGTATAAGTTCAACAAAGGGCACAATGAAGTTGTACCTACGTCGTTGAACCTGCTTGAATTGGCAGACGGTTGGGGCCACCTGAAATTTGGTGCTCTCTGGGACGGTAACCAGTACGCATATGATGGCGCCGTTAACTACGAAAAGGCTAGTATTTAATTGGTCCGGTGCCGAGCAAAGCCCGGCACCTTCGCTGGCCGCTGTGGCACTGAAGCTACATCGCAAGCGATGAGAAATTACGCCGGAAACGCCGAAAGCGTTTTTGTGCTTTTACCATAAATCATTTAGTGATTTATTGGCATCACTTTTTAAAGTAGAAGTGAGAGGAATTGAGAAGGGACTTTGTTCCTTCTCGAGGAGACATTCAATCAAGGAACGTAGATGTCAAAAAGACAATTAGCAATGGTAATGGACCTGAACAAATGTATCGGGTGCCAGACTTGTACTGTCGCATGCAAGACGCAATGGACCAATCGCAATGGCCGCGAATATATGTACTGGAACAATGTCGAAACCTATCCGGGTGTTGGTTACCCGAAAAACTGGATGGAGCTTGGCGGCGGTTTTGACGCTGCCGGTGACCTTCAGCCGGGTGTGATTCCTAATCTTGAAGCAGAGTACGGTGTGCCTTGGGATTATAACTACGATGAACTGGCTACAGGCGGAAGCTTTGAGCCAAACGTGGAGCCGACCTGGGGACCAAACTGGGATGAAGACGAGGGTGCCGGTCTGTTTCCAGAGGACAACTACTTCTTCTACCTGCCACGTATCTGTAACCACTGTACGAATCCGGGCTGTTTGAGTGCGTGTCCTCGTGATGCGATCTTCAAGCGTGAACAAGACGGTGTTGTCCTGGTTGATCTGGATCGTTGTCAGGGTTACCGCTACTGTATTGCGGGATGTCCTTACAAAAAGATCTACTTCAATCCGAAGATCTCGAAGTCTGAGAAATGTATCTTATGTTTCCCCCGTGTTGAGCAGGGTCTTCCACCGGCATGTGCACAACAGTGTGTCGGCCGTATCCGTTTTGTCGGATTTCTTGATGACGAGGAGGGGCAGGTTCATAAACTGGTACACAAATATAAAGTGGCACTGGGTCTTCGCACTGAGTACGGCACACAGCCGAATGTTTACTATGTACCGCCGACCGAGTCTCCGGCAAAGTTTGATGCCAACGGTAAGATCATAGAAGGCTCTACGCGTATTCCGGTGGAAGAGCTTGAAAAGCTGTTCGGACCAGATGTGCATCGGGCGATCAAAACGTTGAAAGCTGAGATGAAAAAACGGAAAGAGACCGGTGAAAGTGAATTGATGGATATCCTGATCGCTTACCAACACTCTGATATGTTCCGTCTGGATAATAACTATTACAGCCAGGTAGCCAAAGAGAATGCTCAAACGCCATTGGCTCCGTTAGATACACGTTACGCTGCGGGTAAACATACAAAACCTGCTCATGAGATGAAATTCTTCCAGGGTGGTGATTTTACGGCAGAAGGAGATCACTGATGAAAAAAGCAGCCAGTTCAATTATTGCAGCCGGTGTTGTAGCAACCTCTGTGATGGCAGCTGATGCCGCTATTACAGCGAGTAAAGTCGATGCTGATCTGAGCCGTATTTCATACAGTTCTAAGATCTGGGCAAATACCAAATTTTCAGATGTCGTTCTATACCCGCAGACAACGATCAGGCAAAATGACAAGAAAGCTAACGAGATCAACGCCAATAACAAAGCTAAAAAAGCCGAAGTGGCAGCAGTCTATAATGGTACGGACATTGCATTTATGATCAAATGGGCTGACGCTACAATGAATATTCAGACATATAACCCTGAAAAACTGCTAACTAGTTATAAGTCTGATCAGTATTCCGACGGTTTTGCTGTTCAGTTTGCAGCTGATGGCAGCGATGTAGAGAGACTCCCTTACATCGGCATGGGTAGTGAAGGCCGTCCGGTAGTCGTTCATCTTCAAAAAGCTGCTCAAGGCGTTTTTGAATCAAATGGCGATGGCAATGTTTACTATCAGCTCAATCGTAATCAGACAGAACTGTTTGGTGACGATCTTGCAACCTTCGATAGAAAAGTCAAAAACCTTGGCAGCAATGATTATGAACGTACCTTTATAAGTGAAGGTTTCCGCTCTATGACTGAGATCAAAGATAGCTCAAGCGACTCTCATGCCCGACTTGGATATAAAGCGGGCAGCTGGATGGGCACACTCAGCCGTCCATTGCAAGATGAGTATGCCAATCTGGACAGTGGTGCGGTTCCGGTTGCATTCGCGGTATGGGATGGTGAGAAACTTGGACGTGACGGTATTAAAAATATCTCACAATGGGTTTCAGTCAAACTAGATGGCAAACCTGGCGGCGAAGCATTGATTACGGCACTTGCTGAGAAAGCATCTGGTGATGCTGCCAAAGGTAAAGAGGCAGTAGCCGTGAACGGATGTGTGGGTTGTCACCAGGTAGAAGAGACAGATGCACCTAACCTTATGGGACCTACGCTTAGCAACATCGGTGGTTACAATACAGCTGCTTACCTTCGTGAGTCGTTGAAAGCTCCTTCGGCTGTTGTCGTACCTGGCTATAACCGTAATGCCCACAGTAACTATATGTGGTATACGGAAGAGAATGGCAAACGTACTTCAACGATGACTGACTATAGCTGGTTGGATGATGAAACGTTGAATGACATCGTTGCCTATCTTCAGACTTTGAAAGCGGAGGTAGAATAATGACAAGAATTAAAATTCAGTGGGAAAAATCACTAAATGATTTTCTTAAAAAGTTCGCACTAACCGTTTTGGCACTTGTCACTGCGGCATTTGCTAATGAAGGTACTTTTGAAAAAGAGGGCTTTCTGACAACAGAAAACTGTGCCAAACAGGGTGCATTTACTGACTGTTATATGGAAAATTATGTGTGTGGGGAGGATTTCTGTAATCTTAAAACTGAGCCGGGTGTCGATAATGAGACACAGCTGGTTCTTTTTTCCCATGATGACGGCGTTATCTATAAACTGGATACTGCTGCCGTTCCCCGTTCGGTCTTTGATGCCGGCGTTAACCGTAACGCTGTATCAATCACTGGTGAGTATGATGCCGCGACACAGACAATTACTGTACAAACGTTTGAAGCTCCGCCGCCACCAAAAAAGTCTTTCTTTAAAGGTTGTCTATAGCTCAAATGGATAATGAATACAGAAAACATATCTACGCCTTTTTATCCCGTACACTGAGTGATATACCGGACAAACGTTATATAGCCGATCTCAGAGCCAACAGCGATATACTGGAGATGATCGGTGAGGATACAAAAGCGTGGTTTGAGTCAAATGATGTTGACACTATCTATGATGTGCTCAATACCGATTACTCATCGATGTTCGTGTTAAATACTCAGCCGATAGAGTCCTTTGTCCTTGATGCCAAAAACGAGACACTGGTGGGACTGCAAAATCCGGTAATGGCCTTCTATTTCAATCACGGTTTTGAAGTCAATATGGATCAGACCGCTATTATGGCGCCCGATCACCTCTCCATCGAATTCGCCTTTATGCAGACGCTTATCCACACAGACGAGACAAAAGCGCAGTTCGAATTTCTGGATCAGCACCTGATGAACTGGGTTATCCCATATATGTTGGGTATGCGTTCAATGTCGGAGTCGCCTTTTTACCGTGATATATGTGATTTTATCACTGAATTTATGAGTGCTGAGTATGAGCTGCTCAATGAGGAAAGAGAAGAAAATGAGTCTTAATTTCGTTCAAAAAACCAATCTTTTTTCATTTAACGCGACTGAGTGCCTTCGAAATGCCTATTATCACAATGAGTGTTCAATCTGTGTTGACCTCTGCCCCGAAGGTGCTTTTCATATTGTCCGTAACAAACTGACGCTCTTTGATAATGAGTGTATTGAGTGTGCCGGCTGTATAGGCAGCTGTCCGACCGAAGCGCTAAGTATTGAAAATTTTGATCCAAATTCCTACACTATGACCTTCAAAGAGAAAGAGGAATCTATGATCTCCTGTAAAAAAGATAGTGCCTGTCTTGGTGTATTTGATGCACAGCACTACATTACGATGGCACTGCGAGCTGAAAATGCACCGGTATGCGATATGTCACACTGTGCAGAGTGTCCGATCAACAAAGAGGAGAAAGTCGAGACACGGATCCGCCAAAAAATTGCGACTGCCAATACCTTTATGGAGAAGATCGGATACGAAGCCGAGATAGAGACGATTGAAGAGAGAGAGGAGGAGAATGCCCGTCGTGTCCTCTTTAGAAAAGCGTTCGATAAAGCCAAAGAGAGCGTCGCAGAGGAGGAGGAAACTATTGCTGTTACCGTACAAAACCTGCAGCGTATCGACACTGATCTGCCTCTCAAATATCTTCTGCTGAAAAATGCGCTGAAAGAGAATATGAGCAGCTTTACGACAACACGTTTTGAAGAGAGCAGTCCGCTTTTTTTCAACAAGTCGATCATATTTGAAGCGTGTACAAACTGCGGGGAGTGTGTTCAGTTCTGTCCGACACATGCCCTAAACGCAACTCAGGATAAACAGGGTATCGTATTTACCTCCGGGCAGTGTGTAGGGTGCGGCATCTGTAACCATATCTGTAAAACCGATGCAGTGGTGAGCGAAGAGAATTTTGACCTGATCAACATCGTTTATGACCGCAGTGAACAGCTGGTACACTATGAGATGGTGCAGTGCCATGAGTGCCGATGTCCCTACCCGTATCGTGGCGGAGATCCGATCTGTGACCGCTGTAAAACTTTCAAAGATGATTTTGGTGATATGTTTACCCTGGCAAAGGATATGTGATGGCAACATTCGAAGAGGGGATCGCACTTTATAATGATAATGAGATCGAAGCGGCATATAATGCTTTGATCGGCCTTGCAGAAGATGGTAATGATGAGGCACAGTTTATGATCGGGTTGATGTATTACCGTGGTGATTTTGTAGAACGCAACACTGAGAAAGCAACTTTCTGGTTTAAACGTTCAGCCAGGCAGCTTAATGTTGAAGCAGCCAGTATGCTGATGGAGTGTGACTCTGCATCCACAGTACATACTAACCGATTTTAAAGATACTTTTTAAACCCAGGATGTTACTTTTTCTTTGTCGTCGCCAAAGAAAAAGTAACCAAAAAGAAAAGGCTACCACAGGCTCCGCGGATTCAGTCAGTTAGAAGTGCTGCAAAAATATCAGGCTGACAGTCAGTGTCATGGCCTATGCAACTACAGACGTTGTTGCTGTGATGCCATTAAAACTCAAAAGTCAGCCAAATACAAAGACAGTAGAGACTGCTCAGACCCCAACCCATTCTATACGATTTAACCAGTAGCCTTCCCGAGCAGTAAAAAAAATGTTTTTTTCTTTGCTTCTTTCATTTTTTGTGCCAAAAAAAGAAAGAAGAGAAAAAGATTTAATTTAACTAAGTCTTATCGATTTTATCTTTCGCTGTTTTAATGGCACTGCTGACTGCTGTTTTAGCAGCACCCCACGCCTGAATTCCAATACGTTTGGCTTCTTGGGCACGCTCAGATGCCAGGACCTTGTTGCTGTGCTTGAAGACGTCTGAGAGATGACTGCGCATGATCTCGACTGTCTCTTTGGAGATCTGCAGGAGCTCTTGAAGATCATACTGGATATCTGTAGTGATTTTTTTCAGCATTGTCTTGGAGTCACTCGAACTGTTCTCTGCGACATTTTGCACGATCTGGGTAAAGAGTGTATCGGCGTGCTGCAGTTCATCCTGAAGTGATTCAAACCCATCGGTCAGCTGTGCTTTTGTCTCTTCCGGCATATAGAGGAGCTGTTTTTTAAACTTACCGATAAAGTTTGTCAGTCCCAGACGGATACCAAGCAGGGTGCCGCGAAGGATCATTTCGGCACGGTTGGGTGTCGCATCGGCCATTCCGGTTGCTGTACTGACAATTGAAGCGATCACTTTGCGGATACGGATACTGCTTAGTGGCCCTTCACTCAGGGTCTCGTAGGTAATATCTTTGATAATCTCTTCAATCGTCTCTTCGATATCGTGCCCTTTTTCAAGGGTGGTGATAATAGCTGATTCGACCATCTCTTCGAGCATATCAAAGAGGTCGATGGATTGAAGTTTGACATAGTGAAGTTTGGCCAGTATCTGAGGTGAGGGCTCTTCACCAAAGGCATGTTCGATGGCATCAAAGGTTTGGTATTTACTCTTTTGCAAGGTATCACGTTTTCGGTCAAGTTCACGTTCGATCCGCTCTTTTTCAGCCAGGATCGCCTGCACTTCATCGTGAAGCTGTTTGGTCTCTGTATTGACAACAGCGGTAGCAACAACTTTTAGCTCGGCCTGAGTCAGATCATCGACTTCCACTTCCCACTCTTTTCTGATGTGATCAAAGAGCGTACTTACTTTCTTGTCAAGATCGGTACTGCGTTTTTTGGCATATTTGGCCGTAATGTCACGTTCAAATTTTTCTAAATCCATTTTATACACCTTGATTAAGTTTTCTTCCTCGGAAGAGGCTAGCGCAGTTACTTGGACTTCGTTCAAGTAACGTGTTTAATCTATAGAACCATTTTGATGTGTTGATGTGCTTTTAGCGCTTCGTAGATAAACTGGCGTTCATCTTCGTTTTGCACCAGCAGGTCCAGATTCATACTGCAGTATTTACCGCTGCAGCTTGCATTTGAGAAGTCAATTTTGTGTTCACGTTCCAGAATGACATCTTTTACTGCACTTTTGATCACTTCAATATCCTGGCCAATCACTTTATAGCGCCATTCGCATGGATACTCAAGCTCAAGCTTCTGATCAATTTCGTTTATATTGACCACTTTTACCCCCTTCTTTGGACTCCAGCTGGACATTGCGGATGACCATCCCTTTGTCGATCGCTTTGGCCATATCGTAGATAGTCAGCAGACCGATACTCACACCGGTCAGTGCTTCCATCTCAACACCGGTCTGACCGGTAAGCTTGGCCGTAACGGTCAGTTTAAAACCGGGCAGGTCATGGAGCTCATCAACATCACAGTTGATGCCGCTGAGGTTGAGCGGATGGCACATCGGAATGAGATCACTTGTTTTCTTCGTGCCCATAATGGCAGCGATCACGGCAGTCTGAAGGACCGGCCCTTTTTTGTTAGTCTCATTGACGATGGAACCAAAGGCGTCCGGGCTCATCTCAATAATACCGCTTGCAACGGCTACTCGGGTTGTCTCTTGTTTCTCGGAAACATCGACCATTTTTGGTCGGTCTTTTTCATCCAAATGGGTTAATTGCATTTTCTGTCTTTGTAA
>JAYEMF010000023.1:0-21882 GCA_034717975.1 Campylobacterota bacterium | reverse complement strand
TGGTGGGTCCTGAGAGACTCGAACTCTCGACCACCCGGTTATGAGCCGGGGGCTCTAACCAACTGAGCTAAAGACCCTTTTTTAAAAAGACCGAAATTATACGCTCATTATCTTTAGACAAAGCTTTTTTTGCCACGGGCATCGTACATATCCCGAAATCGAAACGTCACCAGATTCTGCATTATCGCAAAAAGGATCATAAAATTGACAAAACTGCTGCCCCCGTAGCTGAACATGGGCAGGGGTACACCGACTACCGGGGCAAATCCAATCGTCATGGCGATATTGATACTCATATAGACAAAAATCAGCAGTGATATCCCCGCCGTGACCACTTTAATGTAGTAATCCTGATTCCAGATACTCAGACTCAGCAGATGCATGATAATCGCGGCATAGAGTGAAATAAGCAAGAGTGCACCAATAAAGCCAAAACGTTCTACCACATAGGCAAATATGAAGTCACTCGATGCGATAGGGAGGAATTTCATCTGAGTCTGGGTCGCCTCCTCTTTACTCTGTCCGGTCAGACCGCCGGAGCCAATGGCAATAATTGACTGCTGAACATGGTAACTCGGTTTTTCGGCCAGAAAATCATTGATCCGTTTTTTCTGATAATCATGCAGCTGGGTATAGATCAGCGGCATGGAGACTACAAAGCCGACAACCAGTGTTGCCCAGATCTTCCAGTGTACTCCGACAATAAACAGTAGGCCCATCCCGATTATCAGTAAAACCGTTGCCGTTCCAAGGTCAGGTTCTCTGGCAATGAGAATGAAAGGAAGCAGGATATAAAAAGAGAACTTCAAAAAATCCACAAGTTTATATCCCCCGTATGGAGGAGGATTACGGCTGATGAGATAGGCAAGCATCAAAATAAAAGCGGGTTTGATCAGTTCTGACGGTTGCAAAGTATAGTTGATAAAAGGGATCTCAAGCCACCGTTTCGCACCCAATCGGCTCTGTCCAAAGAATTCAACCGCGATCAGCAGACCTATGTTTAACCAGTAAAAGAGTGGGATCAGCCAACTGAACCGGCGAAGAGGAAAAAGAAAAAAGAGTATAAAGACAGCAATACCGACCAGAACATAGACAGTATGTTTATGAGCCAATACAGGATGGATCTCACCGATCAGCCAACCCGATATAAGGATCAAAGGTATGATCAGAAGCATAGAGAGAAAATCAAAATGTGTTAAAATACGGCGATCAATTTTCCACACCGGTTCAACTCCCCAAGATCAGGCTTTTAAAGCCAAAAAATTTGATACAGATTGTATCATAAAAGGCCTCACAATAATGAACAGCAGTACTTTTACCGTCAGCGACCCTGAACGACTCGACACTTTTTTAAGCAAGATGCTCGATGTCACCCGGAATCAGATCGTTCAGCTCATCAAACAAGATGCTGTCAGCGTAGATAAAAAAAATGTAATCAAACCCGGGCTTAAACTCAAAACAGATCAGGTTGTGACCATCATTTTTCCTGAAGCGAAAAGTACGCCGGCGCTGGACGTCAACTTTGATGTCGAGGTCCTGTATGAGGATGATGACCTGATGGTCATCAATAAACCAAGCGGCATTACTGTTCACCCAGCACCCAGCGTCAAAGATGCCACCCTCGTAGACTGGCTGAAAATGAAAAACATCCGCCTCTCTACGATCAGCGGTGAAGAGCGTCACGGTATCGTTCACCGCCTCGACAAAGGGACCAGCGGAGTCATGGTCATCGCCAAGAACAACGAAGCACATGAGGCACTCTCTTTACAGCTTCAGGACAAAAGCATGGGACGCTACTATCTTGCCGTGATCACGCCGCCAATGAAAGAGGATCTGACGACCATCGACAAACCCATTGGACGTAGCGCTCAAAACCGTCTGAAAATGGCACATGTTGAAACAGGGAAAAGTGCCAAAACCAGTTTTAAAAAACTGGCGTTGAGCAGAGATGAAAAGCACGAGCTCATTGCCTGTAAACTCTTTACAGGACGCACCCATCAGATCCGCGTGCACCTCGAAACCATCAGCCGTCACATCATCGGCGATCATTTATATGGTGTTAAGAGCAGCAAAGGTACAATGGCACGTATTTTGCTTCATGCATATATATTGTATTTCACCCATCCGACAACAAAAAAAACCATGCGTTTCACTGCACCGATCGATGCAGAGATGCAGACCTATTTAGATAAGCATTATGAGAAGGAAATTTTAGATGAAACTACTCACTTCGAGTATATTGAGCATAGCTTTAACAGCCAGCTTCTTTAGCGGCTGTAGTACGTTAGACCCGAAACCTGCAGCGGAACTGCAGACTGATCCAAGCCTTCCAGTTGTCTCTATCAATGGTAATATTGCCGATATGCATGCGATTGCTTTTGAGTGGAAAAGCATTGATGACCAGAGGGTCAATGGCATTTATATCTACCGGGGTGAACCTGCTGCTGAAGATCCAAAACTGTCTCGTATTGCTATTATTGACAATCGCTTCTCGACACACTACTCCGATGAGACAGTTAAACCAGATACCCGTTACCAGTACCGTTTTACAACATTCAGCGATGAACTGACCCAATCTAAAGGAAGCAAGACGCATACCGTCAATACGCTTCCGGTATTGACTTCTGTCAGCTTTTTTCGCTCGATCGGAAACCTCCCCAGACGTGCCAAACTAATCTGGCGTCCCCACACCAATCTCAGTGTCAAATATTATGTTCTAGAGCGCCGCGATGGTAACGACGGTGAATGGCAAGAGATACAGACGCTTCAAGGGCGTCTGAATGCTGAATTTATTGACACCGATCTCGATGACAACGCACTCTACTATTATCGTTTACGGGTTCGCACCTTTGACGATGTTCTTTCTACCCCATCCGACCAGGTTAAAGTCATCACCAAACCTCTGCCGGCAACTGTTAAGGATCTACGAGCAACCAGAAACCAGGCCAAACAGATCAGCATCCGCTGGGAAGCAAGTCAGGAAGCTGATTTTGACCACTATCGCCTCTACCGTTCAGAGAGTGAAGATGGAAGCTATGACTACCATGTCAAGTTAACAAAAACAGAGTTTATTGATAAGGTCAGCGAAGATGGCCAGGTCTATTTTTATAAAGTCACCGCTGTCGATAAAGATGGTCTTGAAAGTCTCCTCGACAATATTCCGACAATGGGCTCTTCACTGATCAAACTCACAAAACCGGATATGGTCAAGGCCAGCTTTAAAGATAACATCTATCGCCTGAGCTGGAGCAGAGGTGATCAGAGAACTGTCTCTTATGTTGTTATCAAAACGATCAGAACAAGTTGGGTCACTTCAGAGATAGAAGAGATAACTGATATCCGGGAAACACACTTTAACGACCTAAACATCGCTGCAGGCACCAGTTACGAATACCAGGTCGTCGCTGTTGACAAGCACGGAATCCGTTCTGAGCCGACGGAAGCCAAACCATTCTCATTTCAAGCGAAATAGAGACCGATGCCGCATATCCATATCCGCTCCTTCGAAAGACTCGATCTCCCCGCTGAAATAGACGGGGTAAGCTTTGATTTTCTTGCAACCAACACGGAACATTCCGATGAGCATCTCATCGCTGCAAAGATTGAAGAGAAACCCTTCTTCCTGCTTGTTAAGGAGTCTCAAGAGAGCAGTCTGCTAAAGAGTGACAAGATCACTCGTCCTTCAGCAAACTACTTCATCCATAAAGGATTACTGACCTACGCTAAAGCCAGTCAATGTGAAGTCCTTGACTCCAATGTACCGGACAACGCCAAAAATGTGCACCTGGCATCCGACAGTGCCCTTAAAAGCATCGATACCTTCATCGATAATTTTCCGACAGACAGAGAGGTCCGTATCGAAGTCGGCTTTGGATCAGGACGCCATCTTCTCCATCAGGCCAGGGAGAATCCGGATATCCTCTTTATCGGCCTTGAGATCCACAAGGCCTCTATTGAGCAGGTCCTCAAACAGATCAATATCCAGCAACTGGATAATATCCTCCTTCTCGATTATGACGCCAGACTCTTTATGGAGTTTGTCCCTTCCAATATCGTCGGTCGTATTTATGTCCATTTTCCGGTGCCTTGGGATAAAAAGCTGCACCGACGTGTTATTGGCGAAGCCTTTGTCAATGAAGCGATTCGTGTCCTTAAACATGGTGGGAGGCTGGAACTTCGCACCGACAGTGAGAACTACTTCCAGTATGCCTATGAGACCTTTACCGCGCTCAACAAAGTAAAACTGGAGATCTTTAAAAACCAGGAGATCGCCATCACCAGCAAGTATGAAGACAGATGGCGTCGTATGGAAAAGAACATCTATGATGTCACGATGATCTGCGATGAAGAGAGTGAACCGCTTGACCTCACCGGCGATTTCAGCTTTGAGACCCAGGGCTATGACCTGGAGAAGATCAAAGCCCTCAATGGCAAAACAGAACGCTTTGATGACGGATTTATCCACTTTGAACGCCTTTACGACATCAACGACACCAAGATTATGTACCGGCTCTCGTTAGGCAGTTATGACCGTCCGGAACATCTCTACCTCATCATCGAACCGGATCAGGTCAACTATTTTCCGTCTGCTCCGGTACGTTCACGCACCAACCTGAGTGCCCATATCCAACTAAAAGAGATGCTTCATGGATAAAGTGATCCTCGCCAAAGATCTTACCCTCGCTTACAATGAGAATGAGACCATCATCAACAAAGCAAATTTCTCTATTAATTCAGGAGACTTTGTCTTTATCACCGGTGCCAGCGGAAGCGGTAAATCGACCCTGTTGAAATCGATCTACGGTGCACTTGCACCAACTTACGGCAGTCTGATCACCGGCGGCGTCGAGATGAATAAGATCTCATCCAAACGCCTCAACTTTTTGCGTCGCCATATCGGCATCGTTTTCCAGGACTATAAACTGGTCAAAGAGTGGACCATCGAAAAGAATGTGATGCTCCCGCTTATGATCACCGGTTATACCAAAGATGTGAGCGAAACACAGGTGGAAAAACTGCTAACCCATGTGAAGCTCAATCATCAGGCGGGGAAATACCCGCTTGAGCTGAGCGGTGGCGAGCAGCAGCGCGTTGCCATGGCCCGCGCCCTGGCACACAATCCTATCCTGATTTTGGCCGATGAACCGACAGGTAACCTGGATGACTACTCTGCCCAGGTGATCTGGAATCTTCTTGAAGGTGCCAATACACAGTTAAAGACAACCGTTGTCGTCGTTACGCACCATATCCCTGAACATATGGGTGTAGAGTACAAACACTTTAATATCGAGTATGGAAGTATCTATGAAGTCAATTAGAAACCATCTCTCCCTGATCATCGCACTGGCGACGATCCTCTTCACCATTCAGGTCTATATGATCATCGACCGCAGTATCACAGCCTATGAGACCAATCTGAAAAATGATTATTCGATTATCATCGTGACAAAAAAAGAGCTCAAAGCCGACCTTTTTAAAGAGATCGACAAGCGGATAGAGAGAGCTGAAGAGATCCAGCCAGATCACGTTATAAAATCACTTAAAGGTCAGATGAAAGCTAAAAATATTGAGCTGCTCAAGCTGACACTTCCAAAGTTTTACCGTGTCCATCTCGATCACTACCCGACACCGGATGAGATTTCAAAGATCAATGCCAACCTGCTCAAGCACCCTTTGATCACCCGTGTGGAAGATTTTGCACAAAACCACGACCTGGTCTATAAACTGCTGCTGCTCTATAAAAAAGTCTCTACTATTTTTGCACTTGTCATCTTCGCCGTCACGACGTTACTAATCCTTAAGGAACTCAAGATCTGGCAATTGCAACACAGCGAGCGAATGAGCATCATGGCCCTCTTTGGTGCCCCGATCTGGCTCCGTTCAGCTGTTTTATACCGATTGGCCACCGTTGATGCCATCATCGCTTCACTTCTGATCAATGGCGCATTTTTCCTGCTTCTGCAGTATCAATGGATCGAGCAGCAGCTTAATACGATTGGTATCTCCATTGAGATATATACACCGCTCAATGACGGCCTGATACTGACGACCATTGCCCTATCGCTCTCCTTGCTTCTGGCAACTTTGGTGATCATGGGACATAAAGAGGAAGTATGATCCGGTTTACGCTCGCTCTTTTACTGGCTGTTTCTCTTTTTGGAAAAACCGATATCGATCAGCAGATCACAACGACATCCAAAAAGATCAACACATTCGATAAAGAGCACAGTACACTTCATAAGAAGATGGCTAAAAATGCCAAAGCGATTCTAAAAGAGAAAAATGCAATCCTCAAACAGCAAAAGTTTCTGCAGGAGTTGATGCAGGAGTTAAGCATCAAAGAGGAAGATTACAAGCAGAACAAAGAGGAGCTTGTACAACTTAAATCCTCTCAGAAAACGCTGGATGAAGAGCAGAAGAAAATTGAGCAGGAGCTTGTATTTGCACTGGCACGAAATGTCTCACTCTCCATGCTGCTCGATGACGAACGTGTTATCAATGCCGATGCGATGATCACTGAAGAGGTGTTGAAAAAACTGACAGAAGCCTCCAAAAAAGAGATCAGCAGCCTCAACAGCCAATTTTCCGACAACAGTGATCGTATTGGCAAACTTCAAGAGCGTACTGCCATGCTCAAGAATGCCATTACCGAGATGGAGAGCAAACAAAAAGAGCTTTTAACTACGCAAGACGCCAATAAAAAGGCCCTGAAAAAGCTCAAAAAAAACAAAAAAAGCTACAAGCACTCTGTTGACACCCTGCTCTCTCAGCAAGGAGCGCTGCAAAAGACCCTTTCACAGCTTAACATCATCAAAAAAGATCGGATCCAAAAAGAGAAAGAGCGTATTGCCCGTCAAAAAGCAGAAGCCAAGGCTAAAGCTGAAGCACGCAAGCGTGCTGAAGCAGCCAAAAAAGGTCGAACAGTTGTAGCCTCCAAAAATCTTCCAAAAGTTAAAAAAGTGGGCAGTAGTTATGCGAATACCAAGACCAAAAAGTATCGCGGCCGAAAGACTATCGCACCACTCGATGGCTATAAACTGGTTAAAAAATTCGGTCCCTACACCGATCCTATCTATAACCTGAAAATCTTCAACGAATCCGTTTCACTAAAACCTACCACCAATAATGCCAAAGTCAAAAATGTCTTAAATGGAAAAGTGATACTCGCTCAAAACACTGCTCTGCTGGAAAATGTTGTCATCATCGAACACAGCAACGGTATCCACACCATCTATGCACATATGGATAAGATCGCGCCGACAATCAAAAAAGGGAAAAAGCTGAAAAAAGGCTCCGTCATCGGACGGGTCAGCAATGAGCTGATGTTTGAAGTCACCCAAAAGAACTACCATATCAACCCTATGCAGCTTATACGATAATCTATCATAGATATTGAGCAACATCCTTCATCGCTTCTATGAGCTGCTCTTGTGTCTCATATACCAGTTCAATCCTGTTTTCAGGTATTTCGCCCAGAGGATCAATATCAAAGACCAATACATAAGAGCCAATAGGAACTTCATCTTTCTTCAGTTCTGCCCACTCCAGTGAGACCTGGGCTGTCTCACCACCGGCTTCAACAGTAGCCGCCGGATAAAGACGCGTAATTTTCGACAACTCTATGCGGTGGCCCTGAGCTTCATAGATCATGATTGATCTCCTTGATTGTGTAATTTTTTCGTATCCATAGATAGTAGAACATCCCCATAAAAAAACTGCATCCCAACAGAGCCGTAATCATGGGCAGCGGGATCATCGCTTCAGCCAGTGCCCCGACAAGCAGAGAGACCAGCGCTACCGTCAGTAAAAATATCATGTCATTATAGGAGACGATTCTACCATAGTAATGTTCATCCGTATGCGACTGCAGCAGTGTATAGGTATAGGACCAAAGTGTTGTCGTGCTTAGACCTACAAAAACCGAGGCGATCAATGAGAGGGTAAAACTTTCTACCACAGCTGCCCAGATAAGAATGGTTATCCCCTGAAATAAAAAAAGATAGGCTAATCTACTGTTATTGATCCACTTAGCCAACATCATCGGGCCAACTACTAAACCAATGGCTCGAAACGCGTGCAGCAGACCAATGGCCAGTGCGGTTGCAATAGCCGGAACATAATAAGTATCGACTATCAGTGCCACCAACGCATCAAAAGCCGTAAAACCAACGAAAGCATGCAATAGGATCAAATGTTTAAGTAAAGGTTCCTGACGCAGATAGAGGAGACTCTCTCTCATCATAGAGATGATATTTTCCCGTTTCACAGCTTTTCTTTGCGGAAGCAGAAGCGGAACCAATAGCAACAATCCTGTAACGAACAGTAGTGCGTCCAGTAAAAAAGCTATTTTAACTCCAACCAGATAGACCACGAAGCCGCTGATTGCCATCCCCAATGTATAAGAGAGTGACCAGATTATGGAGTGGATCTCATTGGCAAGTTTCAGTTTTGTACGTTCCAATATACGCGGCAGCAGTGACATCTCAAGGGTAAAATAGAAGCTGGCCGCCCCCATCCGAATAAAGACCAATACAAAAAGAAGCCACAACTCAGACGGCTCATCTACAAACATCAGTGGCAAAGTAGCTAAAATCTCAACTCCCATCAGCACCATCATCAGCTGTTTGGGCGCATAACGGTCGATTAGTGGCCCGCTAAAAGGTGCCTGTATGACCCCCGGAAGAAAATGCAGTGCAGCCGTCAAGGCAACAACACCCGGATTGACATCCATCTGCAGAAGCAGAGTATAAACAGCAACATTACTGAACCATGCACCAAAATAGGCGATCAGCTGGATCAAGGAGAGTCGTCTTAGTACCGGTTCGGCTTTTAAAAGGGTCACATAATTTTTCATTCTTGCAAGCGTACCAAAATTTTTTCAAAGAGAATTAAAGTAATCACTTTTTCAGCCGATAATGTGCTTAAGATATTTCGAAAAGGAGTAAGTTATGGAAATCATGAATCAAGTTGCGAAACAACAACAGACACAAATGAACCCTACACCTGTGCAGAACGTCCAGCCAAAGACATCACAAGTTGAGCAGATTCAGCAACAGCAGCAGGTTCAGGAGCAAAAATCAAATGAACAGGAAGTCACTAAAATTGATTCGGAAAAAGAGGTGGAAGATCTCGTTAAAGATCTGAACACTGCCCTTAACCCATTCAACACATCACTGCGCTTTGGTTTTGACAATACCTCAGAGGATTTTTATGTTTCAGTAATTGAGACAGCGTCAAACCGTATTATCCGCCGTTTTCCAGCTGAACAAGCTGTATCACTGGCACAAAAGATGCAAGATATGAGCGGATTTTTATTCGATCAAAAAGGGTAAGTCAGACTTACTTTAATTAAGTAATAAATTTCAGAAGAGGGGTCGAAAGTGCCCGACAAAGATAAAAAGGATGAAGATATGTATAACAATAATTTAGCTTATAATACGTATGCACAAAACAATGCAGGGGTAGAATCACCTTACAAACTGATCGAAATGCTCTATGAAGGGATTTTACGTTTCAATACCCAGGCTAAAAAAGCCATCAATGATGAGAATATTGAAAAGCGTACCTACTGGATCAACCGTTCATCTGCTATCTTTACCGAACTGATCAACACTCTTGACTTTACTCAGGGTGATATTGCACACTACCTAAACGGCCTATACACCTATCAGCTTCAACTGCTTGTCGAAGCAGGTCTGCACAATGATCTGTCCAAACTCGATGAAATCAACAATGTCGTCAAAGGACTTCTCGAAGGCTGGAGAGAGACAACCGATCCCGCTCAATAATCTTTAACTCTCCTATATGAATAAATAATATTTCTTCGCTTGATAATGCCTCTCCTTATCCAATTTCCAAGATAAAAGAGGTCTCTTTATCAACACTCGTTCAATCCCCGATATGAAACTATAAACTCTTTTTCGATAAAATCGCGGAACTATAAATAGGGCACTCCCTAAAAAGGTTTTGTATGAGAAGAGATGTAAAAAAAGTCGTACTCGCCTACTCTGGCGGTCTTGACACCAGTGTTATTCTAAAATGGCTCCAAGACGAATACAACTGCGAAGTAGTCACATTTACTGCCGATCTTGGTCAAGGTGAAGAGCTAGAACCGGCCCGTGTTAAAGCACTAGAATTTGGAATCAAACCTGAAAACATTTTTATTGATGACTTAAGAGAAGAGTTTGTAAAAGATTTCGTATACCCAATGTTTCGAGCAAACGCCATCTATGAGGGTGAATATCTTTTGGGAACTTCTATAGCTCGTCCGCTAATCGCTAAACGTCAAGCTGAAATAGCCAAACTCACCGGTGCTGATGGTGTCAGTCATGGTGCAACCGGCAAGGGTAATGACCAGGTACGTTTTGAGATGGGTTATTTAGGTCAGGACTCAACGCTGACTATCATCGCTCCATGGAGAGAGTGGGACTTAAACTCACGTGAAAAACTTCTATCTTATGCAGCAGAACATGGTATAAGCATTGAAAAGAAAGGTAAGAAATCACCTTATTCTATGGATGCCAACCTGCTTCATATCTCTTATGAAGGCGGAATCCTGGAAGATCCAAATGCGGAGCCTGAAGAGAGCATGTGGTTATGGTCTTCTTCACCTGAAAATGCACCGGACGAAGCAGAGTATATTGAAATCGGTTATAAAAATGGCGACCCTGTTACACTAAATGGCGAAGCGTTAAGTCCGGCTACAATGCTTAAAACGCTAAACGAAATCGGCGGAAAGCATGGTATTGGTCGCGTTGACATAGTTGAAAACCGTTTTGTCGGTATGAAAGCACGTGGTTGTTATGAAACGCCGGGTGGAACTATCATGTTAAAAGCTCACCGTGCCATAGAGTCTATTACACTGGACCGCGAAGCTGCTCACCTTAAAGATGAGATGATGCCTCGTTATGCAAAACTGATCTACAACGGCTTCTGGTTTGCACCGGAGCGCGAAATGCTTCAGGCGGCAATCGACAAGACTCAGGAGTTCGTAAACGGAATGGTCCGTCTGAAACTTTACAAAGGAAATATCATGGTTGTTGGCCGTTCTTCAGACATGTCACTGTTTAGTGAAGAGTACTCGACTTTTGAAGAAGATGAAGTCTACGACCAGAAAGATGCCGCAGGCTTTATCAAACTCAATGCCCTTCGTTTTATTATCGAAGGCAAAGCACGCAAGAAAAAGTAAGGACTATTATGAGTATCACCAAAATCGATATTAACTCTGATGAGTTTCAGGCACAACTTGAGAAGACGGTAAAATTTACCGATAAAGTTGTTGAACAGTTCGGCTGGGCCTACAATCCCGATGCAGAGATCAATGAAGGTATCCAGCTTGGGCTTACCCGTAACAAGATGATGCACGGTAAACGCTACTGCCCATGTTTCTTCATTACCGGGAACAAAGAGGAAGACCGTATCTGTCCATGTCCTCCGGCCATCGAAAAAGAGATCCCCGAAGATGGCGTATGTCACTGCCAGATCTACTGTACTCCAGAGTTTGCTGAGCGTCACGCCAAAGAGGAAGAGATCGAAGAGGTAGTTCACCAACACTCACGTGGACTGACCACCGAGGAGTGTCTGATCCTTCTTGAGAAAAAGCAGCTCGATGGTGATGAAGTCCATGCATTGGTCGAAGCCAAAGAGCTGGGTATGATAAACTTCAAACTGGTTGATGTTCGCGAACATATGGAGTGGCAGATGGGTCGCATCAAAGGGGCTGACAAGCTTATTCCAACCAGCAGCTTCTTTGACACTTTCCAGGAGGCCGGTCTACGAAAAGATGAAAACATCATCGTCTACTGTCATGTCGGAAGCCGAAGTGCGCATGTTCAACGCATCCTGAACGACATGGGTTATCCAAAAGTCGGGAACCTGACATACGGTATCGTATCGTATGGCGGCGAGATCGAACGCTAGGCGTTTAACAAAACAAGATATTCAAAGGCTAAAGATGAAAGTACTACTTACAAAAGATGTTAAAGGGCTTGGCAAAGCCGGTGAGATCAAAGAGGTAAAAGACGGATATGGCAAGAACTTCCTGATCGGAAGAGGAATGGCCAAACACGCCACCAATGACGTTGTCAAACAGCATGCTTCACAGGAGCGCAAAAAAGCGGCCAATGCAGCTCAGGAGATCGAAGATCTCAATGCCCTCAAAGCCAGACTTGACAAACTCCAGATCAATATCAGCAAAAAACTGGGAGATACAGGCCATCTGTTTGGTTCCGTTACCAAAGATGAGATTGCCCACGCCCTGAACGATCAGCATAAAATTGAGATTGACAAAAAACATATTAACCACAAAGAGGCCATCAAGATGACCGGTGAGCATAACCTTGATCTCAAACTTGGACACGGCATTCATGCCACACTCCATGTTAATGTCGTAGGTGAGTAAATGTTTGATGCCACTACCATTCTTGCCTACAAAGGCGAGAAAAAAGCCGTCATCGGCGGTGATGGTCAGGTAACCTTTGGCAACAGTGTCTTAAAAAACAACGCCACAAAGATCCGTACTCTCTACCACGGTAATATCCTTGCCGGTTTTGCCGGTTCAACAGCCGATGCTTTCAATCTTTTCGATATGTTTGAAGAGCAGCTCTCCAACCGCAAAGGTGATCTTGTCAAAGCGGTGATCGACTTTTCCAAAGCATGGCGAAAAGATAAGATCCTTCGCCGCCTGGAAGCGATGATGATCGTCCTGAACCGAGAACATATCTTCATCCTTACCGGTACCGGAGATGTTGTCGAACCTGAAGATGGCTGTATCGCATCGATCGGAAGCGGTGGTAACTTCGCCATATCAGCCGCACGTGCACTTAAAAAACATGCCAAGATGGATGAAGAGGAGCTGGTGAAGGAGAGTCTTCATATTGCAGCTGACCTCTGTATCTATACCAACCATGAGATCAAAACACTTACTTTAGATGAGGAGAAGGCGTGAACCTTACCCCCAAAGAGATCGTAGCTTACCTGGATAACTACATCATTGGCCAGAATGATGCCAAACGCACCATCGCACTTGCACTTCGTACCAGACATCGCCGTATGCAGCTGAGTCAGGAACTCCAGGATGAGATCATGCCGAAAAACATCCTGATGATCGGATCGACCGGTGTCGGAAAAACAGAGATCTCCCGCCGCCTGGCCAAAATGATGGGTCTTCCATTCATCAAAGTAGAAGCCAGTAAGTACACCGAAGTCGGTTTCGTCGGTCGGGATGTCGAATCAATGATCCGTGATCTTGTTATGACCTCTATCACCATTGTCAAAACGGAAGAGCAGGAGAAGAATAAGGAGGCGATCGAACGTTATGTTATCAATACCATTGTCGAAAAACTGCTTCCACCGCTGCCTTCACTCGCCAGCGACACTAAAAAAGAGGAGTATGCCAGCTCCAAAGCACGTATGTATGAACGTGTCATCAATGGAGATATGGATGAGAAAACGATTGAGATCGATCTTCCAAAGCTTCAGGTAGAGTTTAACGACGCCAATATGCCTCCGGAGATGGCAAAAGTTCAGGAATCTTTTTCCAAAATGTTCAGCAGCTTCAATAAAGAAGAGGCCAAAAAAGAGGCGAGTGTCAAAGAGGCCAAAGAGATGCTCAAAGCCGAAGCAAGCGACAAGCTGCTCGATATGGAAGCGATCCGGACCAAAGCGATCAGACGTGCTGAACAGGGCGGTATCGTTTTCCTCGATGAGATCGACAAGATTGCCGTCAGTTCCAAAAGCGAGGGGCGTAATGACCCTAGCAAAGAGGGAGTCCAGCGCGACCTTTTGCCTATCGTGGAGGGGAGCTCAGTGACTACCAAATACGGTGTGATCAAAACCGATCACATCCTTTTCATCGCTGCAGGCGCTTTCCACGTCAGTAAACCAAGCGATCTTATTCCTGAACTGCAGGGACGATTTCCGCTCAGAGTCGAACTGTCATCCCTCGATGAAGAAGCACTCTATCAGATCCTGACACAGACAAAAAACTCACTTTTACGCCAGTACGAAGCACTTCTCTTGGTTGAAGAAGTTGAATTGAAGTTTTCTGATGACGCCATCCGGGCCATCGCCAAACTCTCCCATCGTGCCAATGAAAAGACAGAAGATATCGGTGCACGCCGCCTACACACAGTTTTGGAAAATATCCTGGAAGAGATCAGTTTCGATGCCGATGAGAAACAGGGTGAGACAGTTACGATCACCGCTGAACTGGTCCATGCGAAACTGGATCAGGTGATCGAAGATGAAGATCTCTCGCGTTACATACTTTAAAGGTTTAAGATGACAAAAGCAGGCTTCGTAGCACTGGTCGGACGTCCAAATGCGGGGAAAAGCACCCTGATGAACTGGATACTTGGTGAAAAGATTGCGCTGGTCAGTCAGAAGGCCAATGCTACAAGAAAACGCTCGAATGCTATTGTTATGCATCATCATGACCAGATTATCTTTGTAGACACTCCCGGTCTGCATGAAAAAGAGAAACTTCTTAACCAGTATATGATGGAAGAAGCCCTTAAAGCAATTGGTGATTGTGACCTGGTTGTCTACCTGGCACCAGCCACTGACTCCATTGAACACTATGAGAAGTTTTTAAAACACTATCAAAACAGTCGCAAACATATTATTGTACTCAGTAAAATCGATCAGGTCTCTCAGGAGAAGCTGCTCAAACGTATCGGCCAATACAACCAGTTCTCTGACCGGTTTGAAGCACTGATTCCCCTTTCAGTCACCAAAAAGCTGGGAAAAGAGGATCTGCTCGACACGATTGTCAAACATCTGGAGGAATCACCTTACCTATATGATCCCGATGATATGACAACGGAGATGCTGCGCGATATCTACAAAGAGTTTATCCGTGAAGCGATCTTTGAGAATATCAGCGACGAGATCCCCTATGAGTCCGATGTACTTATCGATAAAATTGATGAGGAGGATGGCCTTGAGCGCGTGCGTGCGACCATTATCATTGAAAAAGAGAGCCAGAAAGGGATCATTATCGGTAAAGGCGGCAGTGCGATTAAACGCATCGGAAGAGATGCCAGAGCGAAAATCGAACGCCTCATCGATAAAAAAGTCTTTTTGGATCTTTTTGTCTCGGTTAAAAAAGGGTGGACTAGTGACAAAGAGCTCCTCCGCGATATGGGGTACGAATGATAAGATTACTGCTATTGGCCATGCTCTCAACCTCTCTTTTCTCACAAGAGCTTGCAACACTTTATCGTATGCATGGTATTGAAGAGATAACCAAAAAACTTGATCGTGAACTCGCTAAGACTTCCTACTGGGAAAATGAACTCTCGGGGAAAGACCTTCGCTTTGGCTACTTTGAGAGTGTCAACTCCCTTCTACAGTGCAATAAAGAGCGTTCCAAACTCTCATTTTTCAAGCGTGATGCAGAAGGCGAGTTTGTTTTACAAAACACCTTCAATGCCTATACCGGCAAGCTTGACGGTGACAAGCGGCGTGAAGGCGACCTGAAAACACCCGTCGGTGTCTATCATCTGACAGAAAAACTCGACCAGCTTGATCCTTTCTACGGACCGCTGGCCTTTGTCACCTCTTATCCAAACTTTTATGATCGTTTACAAGGCAAGAACGGTTCAGGTATCTGGATCCACGGTCTGCCTGACAATGCAGAGCGAGAACCTTATACGAGAGGGTGTATTGCCATTGAAAACAGTGACATCACCTGTATGAGTGAAAAACTATCCCTTGAAAACAGTATTGTCATCATTGAACCAAAAGAGGAAGCGCCTGTCACATTAGACACCATGGCTTCTTTACTTGCTGAACTCTTTTCCTGGCGATATACATGGCTATATAATGACCTAACAGCCTACCTAGATTTCTATGCCGATGACTTTCAGCGTTATGACGGGATGAATAAAAAACGTTTTAAAGCGTACAAGCGCCAGGTTTTTGCTTACAACGATAAAAAACAGATAGATTTCAGATCACTTAACATCATCCCTTATCCATCCAGCGAAAGAAATCTCTTTCTGATCTGGTTTAAGGAGACCTATCTTTCCAATCGTGTTAATTTTCAAGGGAACAAAAGTCTTATCGTACGTTTAAATAATGGAAAGATGAAAATTGTTGCTGAAAAGTAGTTTACGCCTTTTTGTTTTAAGCAGTTTGTTACTGGCCCATCTCCACGGATCATCATTTTTACTGGATAAAAAGGAGAACAACACCTCCGACCCGACACTTCTTGTGATCGGCGGTATTCACGGAAATGAACCGGGTGGCTATTTCGCAACGGCAATGCTGATGCAGTATTATGAGATCACAAAAGGAAACCTTTGGATCGTTCCCGATCTTAACCGTCCAAGTATTCAGGCTAACAGTCGTGGTGTACATGGCGATATGAATCGCAAATTTTCCGCTATTGCACCATCCGACCAGGACGCTCCGGCTGTCAGCAGCATCAAAAAAACCATTACCGACGATCAAGTCTCTCTGGTCCTGAACCTGCATGACGGACACGGATTCTACCGCCAGAACTACACCAGTACTATCTTCAATCCAAATGCATGGGGACAGACCTGTGTAATCGACCAGTGCAATCTCTCCGTCAATCAGCCATTCGGCAATCTTGAAGAGATCGCCAAGAAAGTCAGTAAACAGTTAAACAGCACCCTTCTTGAAGAGCACCATACCTTCAATGTAAAAAACACTCAAACAAAATTCGATGACGAAGCGATGCAGCTCTCATTAACCTATTTTGCAGTTACCCACAACAAACCCGCTTTTGCAATTGAGACAAGTAAAAACCTCTCCACACTGGCCGAAAAGGTCTATTATCAGCTTAATGCCATTGAGTCCTTCATGAAGATAATGGGAATCAGTTATCATCGCCATTTCACCTTAAGTAAAAAGAGTGTCAAAAATCTTCTGGAAAACTACGGAAAGATTGTAATAAATAACAAAATATCCCTGAATCTGAATGATATAAGAAATAATTTAAGTTTTATTCCGCTACCATTATTTGAGAGTACCTTTAGCTTTACACACCCCTTGGGCAGTGTAAAACAGGTCAAAGGTGACTATGTTCTTTATATTGGCAACAAGATTATTACAAATCTAAAACCTGAACATTTTAAAACAAAAGATTGCATCTCCAAACTGCCGATTTTGGTTGACGGAGATCAAAAAGATGTTACAATAGCTTCAGAAACATTTGTAACTGCCGATTTTAAGGTTAACGCGAGTGATCGATTGCGGGTTAACATCATTGGGTATACAGATTCTGGCAAAAAGAATGAAAATGGATGTTTGGTTGCTTTAAGTGACTTAAACAGCAAGTTTTCACTCGACAATGCCAAGCGCCGTTATCGCATAGAACTCTATGACGACAACAGCTTCTGTGGAATGATAACCGTAAAATTCAAAAAGGACGAAGGGCAATGGACAAAACAGTAAATCAGACATTTTCCAGTGTCATCTCTATCAATCCGTATAAAGCTAGTTATTATAAGGGTGTGTCGAATCGTCTGACACAAGTAGAGAAGCCGGAGTTTTCAAAAGAGCAGTATGCAATATCGTTTTTAAATACTAAAAGTTTCATTACTGCAATGATCGACATCAGTAAAAATATCCCTGAAGAAGATATTTACGATGCACTTGAAGATAAGATCTATGAAGAGTTGGCACTCGATATGGCCATCGAATACCAGATTCATTATATTTCAGCTGCACATACCGATGAGAACAATAACTTTTATCATGTTTTTGTTGTTGATCCAACAGATTTTGAAGAAGAGTTTTCAGAAAGTGTAGAAGCACTTAAATACATTGATCAGATTGTTCCTGTTCCACTCTTGTTAAAATCACTTTATCAAAAAGAGATCATTGATGACAACGGTGTCCACAGCTTCCTCTATTTTCAGGAAAATGATGCTTTCTTCACACTCTACAATGAACAGGAGTTCATTTACACCAAATCACTGAAATTTTCATTCAAACAGATGCATGAACGTTTTTGTGAACTTCTCGGTGAGCAGATCAACTACGAAGTCTTCATACAGCTTCTTGCCGAAGAGGGGTTAAGTGTTACAAATACTGAGTATCAAAAACATCTTATCAAACTATTTGGTGAGATCTTCTTGCATATCAATGATGTCCTGACCTATGCAAAACGTATCTTCGATATTGAACGTATTGACCAGGTCTACATCGGATCGCAAATCGGTGCTATCTCCGGTTTAGATGAGTATTCACAAACCTATCTCGGTCTTGCATCAATGGCATTTGATTTTGACTACGGTTTTGAGAGTGAGACATGGTATGTTGATCAGATTCATTCACTTATGCATCTCTACACACAAATGCAGCCTGAAGAGCGTTATGAGTGTAACTTTACAACCTATCACCGACCACCTCCTTTCTTACAGCGTAAAAGTGGTCAACTCATCGCGTTAACAGCTGCCTCCCTTGTTGTAGCTATGGCTTATCCGGTAACGTTCTGGACAATGACTTATGCGGAAGAGGTTCATAAACAGCTTCTTACTGAAGAGTACAATGAAGTGCATAACCTTAAAGTAACACGCGAAGCCACCATCAAGCTAAAGCTTGCCAACAAAGATCGAGCACAAAAACTGCTTGACAACGAAAAAGCCGAGTTTGATGCCAAAAGAGCGACATTGGAGAAAATTCACGATGTTAAAGTAAATTATCCGATGAAAGCCAAGATTATGACCGCTTTTACAAGAGACTTCAACCGGTACAAAGTCAATTTGACAAAAGCTGCATATAATGAAGATGAGAAGAGTAAAACCTTTACCTTCTCATTAAGTGCTCGTAAAGACAAAGATATTACAGCTTTACTTGAGTATCTTACACAGGCAAAAACAAAAAATTATCAATTCCTGATGGAAAAGATCACATACGATCCAGAAAAGTTCAGATACTATGCTGAGCTGAAGGCGGTGCTGCGATGAAAATAAATATCGAAGATTATCTCTATCAATTAGATCAGGCCTTTGCTGAAAAAGAGGATAAAGAGATTTATATGATCTTTGTTCTCATTGCAGGCGGTTTAGTATTTCTCTCCTATTATTTTTTATGGGACAGCGCTAAACTGGGTTACGATCAGGCACTTAAAGAGAGTCAATCTCTTGAGAAAAAGATTCTTGCAGATCAGAATTATCTACGCACCCACCCGGAGTCTATGATCGTGCAGATTGAGAATCAGACAAAAGCCATTGAAGCTAAATTCCTGGAATTCCAGGACAGCAATGCATACATCAAGTATCAAATCGAGCAGATCTCTGAATTGTATTATGATGAGCAGGCATGGGGTGAGTACATCGACTCTGTTTCTGAAAATGCCAAAAAATACAAAATTAAAATTGTAGAGTACAGCAATGCTTTTGCTACCAATAAAGAGGCATTTGGACATGTCCTGGATATAAATGTCAAATCTTATGGCTCTTTTCACAATCTAGTGAAGTATATCAACTCCCTGGAACAAAGTTTTCTGGTTGTTGATATCCATCAATTTGCCATAACAACTGAAGAGCGCTTAAATGCTGATCTTCAAATATCAGTTTGGGGGATTACATACTAATGAAAACATTACTACTAACCCTGATCATTACAGGCACCCTCTTTGCCGCTACTGCTGAGACAGAAAAAAGTCCAGCAGTTGCTGCAATAGCTTCCAATGCAAATACAGGCTGGGTTGATGCTCAAATTGCAGCCATCAAACCGCCGAGAAAAGGGATCAGTGCAAAAGCAGTGCACAGAGTAAAAAACCCTTTTAAGGTTGCCTACAAACAAAAAGCCACAACATCAAAAAGTTCTGCTACGGCCACAAGTAAAACAGCTACTAAAAAAGTTATTGTCAAGCCGTTAAAGTTAACTGCCATATTGAATGACAGTGCGTTAATTGCAGGCAAATGGTGTAAAAAAGATGACAAAGTCAAAGGTTACAGCGTAGCTAAAATAGCTGAAGACTCAGTTATCTTAAAACGTGGAAAAGCAAAGAGGACACTATTCCTCACTGCTACGAATCCAAAAATTAAAATTCAAATCAAATAGGAAAGAGTTATGAAGGCATCTCCATTTACTACATTGAAAAAGAGTATCGTTTCGGTGACAGCGGCTTCGTTGCTTATGACATCAGCGTTAAGTGCTGATTGTACATATCAACTATTCACTATCTCTTCTGAAAAAGGTACAAACGTCGGTGAATTTATCGATCAGCTGAGCGATGAGTGTTCATTCAGTGTCATTATTGCAGACATTGAAGCAGAGAAAACCTTAAAAAAAGCGCTCAATAAAACGAAGTTAAAAAATCTGACAATTGATGAAGTACTAGATATCATACTGACAGAAAACGACCTCTCCTATACCCTTGAAAACAATATTTTAAAAGTCTCTTATCTGCAAACTAAAACTTTTAATATTGACTATATATTGTCACAGCGAAAAGGATTGAGCAGTACCGATATCCTTCTGAGTTCCAAATCGGGTACAGAAGGCAGTGGGACAGATGCGGGTACCAGCGCCGCGCAGAGTAGTGGAGAAACAGAGACCGGTATGAAAATCGAAACATCAGATGAAGTTATATTCTGGGAAGAACTTGATTTAGAACTTCAACGTGTTCTCAATCGTCCTGAAGATCTCTATCAGGCAGAAGCACCGATTATCAATAAAAATGCCGGTATGGTTACGGTATCTGCCACTGTAAAACAGATAAATCGTTTGGAAGAGTACTTGAAAGAGCTTCAGAAAAAAGTTCAGTACCAAGTGCTAATCGATGTAAATCTACTTGCTGTCACACTAAGTGACGGGTCATCCACCGGTGTTGACTGGAGACAGCTTTATGCACTTCAAAACTTTAATCTTACTGCTGACTTAATGAGTGTAACTAATGTTGAAACATTTACAGAGGGAGCAATTGAAGACGTTTTGATTCCTGGAACAGCGGGCACCGCCAAAATGTTTCAAGCTCAGGGTGCCGCAAGTTTGAATGAAGTAATAAAATTTCTTAAATCACAAGGTGATGTCAAAGCTATTTCAAATCCAAAAGTCCTGACACTTAACAATCAACCGGCTCTCATTACAGTCGGTACAGAGTACTTCTACAGTGTTGAACAATCATCAAATTTACAAGGTACTGGTGGCGGTGTCACAACAACCGTGCAAAATACTGTTGTCAGTTCAGTTTTTGCCGGAGTCCTGCTGGACATCACCCCAGAAATTTCTCATGATGGCACAATAACCCTCAAAATCAATCCATCAATTACGCAAACTGCACAAGATATTGCAGGAGACAATACCGATCGTACCATGCCGCCAGACTTGGAGAGACGTCAACTTGCTTCAGTCGTCACTGTACAAGATGGTGAACGAGTTATCCTTGGTGGTCTTATCAACACTAAGAAAATGCAAGATGAACATAAAGTACCACTTTTAGGTGATATTCCTATCCTTGGTTGGGCTTTTAAATATGAAGAGACCAGTACCCAGGTCCAAGAACTTGTCATGGTCATCGAACCGCATATTATTGACAAAGCTGGCAGTGGTGTGTCACTGACTGAACTTGGCTATACCGGTATCAATGAAACAAACCTAAAAGAGCATGCATTCAGTATGGGTGATATTCGTAAAACAATGGAAAAGATTGATGAAGAACGCCCTAAAGAGATAGATGAGGGCAATGAATAACACACTCTTCGAGAAACAAAAAGAGGTTTTTTTGGATGTTGTCGATGCGAAAGACTACATCCAGCTTGACCGCACTTCAACAATCTATCAGACACTGAAAGATTCTGTAAAGAAACCGCTCAAAATGATCCTTGTATACGGTAAGCCGGGTACAGGAAAGAGTATGATGCTAAATAAACTTGCAAAAGATCTCTCATCTGAACAGAA
>JAYEMF010000022.1:0-5195 GCA_034717975.1 Campylobacterota bacterium | reverse complement strand
TTTACTTTGGATTTATCCTGCACGGTTATAATAGTCTTATACTATATTACTCATTTCAAAAGGGGAATAGAGTTGAATTTATCTTATTTTATTGCTCTCTTTTTGACAGTTCTGACAGCTCTTTTCAGTGGGTGCAGCGGGGGAGGCGGAAGTACTTCACCGAGTGATACAGTTGAAAAAGCACCTCAGGCAACCGGCTCCGTTCCTCTGCTGCTCATACGACTGCAGTACAACGATATCACATTCACAAACCATGAAGCTTCATGGAGCAATAAAATTTTTGCCGACCGTCTTTATGCGCTTAATCACTACTACTACGAAGCCTCCCATGGAGTATTTTCATTTACCCGTGTCAACGAAAATGAAGCGATCCAAAATGACGGCGTCGTAACCATTACGCTCAACAAGTCACATCCCGACTCAGGCTACAGTGATATTATCCATACAGATTTAAGCGATGCAGTAAGAGCGGCATCGGATTATCTTGATTTTTCTGTTTATGATCTCAACCAAAATGGCAAGGTCGCCCTGAATGAACTGCAGGTTATGTTTATCGTAGCAGGATACGAAAATGCCTATGACCCGACAAGTACTCCAGCTGTCTGGGCACACTCCAACTGTATCGACACCCCTCCAACTGTTGATGGTGTTACAGTAATGGGATGCAATGAGGGAGGAAGCTACTCGCTTTTTGGCGAACGTCACGGCGATCATGATGCGACCAGCGGAATTATCGCCCACGAACTCGGACACGCCGCCTTTTTACTTCCTGATCTTTATGACACGCTCGATGCCAATAGCCTTGGCATCGGTTATTTCGGCCTGATGGGCTATGGCAGCTGGGGAGCCACGGCAGCTGACGAAGCCAGTGATCTCTATGGCAATACTCCGACCCACTTTTGCGCCTGGAGTAAGATCGACAACGGCTGGATCACACCACTAAGTCTTGATGGCATTACTGATCACGACGTCAATCTCACGGAAACTGCTTCATCATCCTACAATATTATTAAGCTGCCTATCGACAGCAGTGAGTACTTTCTGCTGGAGAACCGAAATAACCGCGGCTATGATGAGGGGCTTTACGGACTTGACGGTGTCTTTGACGGTGGCTTGGCCATCTGGCATATCGATGAGAGTGTCATGAATGCCAAACGGGCCAGTAATGAAGTCAACACTGATGAGAGTCACCGGGCAGTCGATATCGAAGAGGCCAATACCCCCGATCCGGATTACAGTATTGATAACGGAGGGAAGGGGGATGAACAAAATCTCTACTATCTTGGAAACAAGGTAGAGTTCTCTCCCTCAACATCTCCAAATTCAAATGACTACAGCGGTGCAGTGAGTGGGATTATCATCAATAACATCTCAGAAAGAGGCGCAACGATGAGTGCGACTGTAACCAACTAGGAACCGACAATGAAATGGACACTGATTTTACTCTTGACACTCACCTCACTCTGGTCCGCCCCGGCACTCAATGTCAAACGACAATTTCAACAGCCTGATGGTACAACCTTCACTGGCAGACAGCAAGGTGATGAGTACCTTAACTGGATCGAGACAGAAGATGGCGATATTTTACGCTTTAACAAGAAGCAAAAGAGATTTGAATATGCCATCATCAAAGAGAAAAAGCTGATGCACTCCGGTGAGCAATACCATCCATTAGACAAGATGGATAAAGCAGCACCACTACATCCAAAAATTACAAAAGATCAGTTACGTAAGCTGTGGCAGGAGGAACGAAAGAAAGCCGCCAAAAAGCGAAAACATTAGATCATTTTACAGATAATATCACCGACCTCTTTGCCAAGTGACGAAGCTACAACATTGCATTTGACCTTCAGCAGATAACAGAGGTTTTCACGATGCGTCGGACTGAGACACTCATAATTCCCCATCCCTTTCGTTATAACGAGGTCGGCTTCATCAAACAGCTGTTGACTTGCTTCGTTGGCACGGTCATACACAAAACCGGGAGTATTGACGCCGCTGTCGATCAGATTGCATAACGTATCAAACCCTGCCTCTTTGGCCTCTTTCATCGTAACATCGTTGATGATCGCATTACCGCGGACCATATAGGTGATCTCAAGATCAGGGTAGAGCTTTTGCAGGGTTTCGATGTAGAGATAGTCAAAGATATGTTCACCGACATTGTCGCCGATGTAAAGCAGGGTTTTAGCTGACTCAAGTGAGGTACGAAGTTTGTCAAAATCATTATGTGCAAACTCGGTTTCAAAGATCTTATCGATCTCTTCATGAAGATCAAATGTCACTTCTGCAGCCAGGTCAATCACATTCCCGGCGACAGCGATCTTTGTCCCTGTCAACAACGGTGCAGGTGATGTTTCAATGGTCTCACGAAGAAGCGGTAAAAACTGTTTTGCTTTTTCCGTTGAGTGGGCTTTGACCTCATCATACAGATCACTTTTTGCAGCGATCTCGGCCATCATCTCATAGACGTCAGCAGCCACTTCAGGGGGAGATTGCTGAAAGGAGAAGTCAGGTGCCATCTTCATCACCGTGTCGGTAAGTTTGGCACTCAGTCTGCTGTCAGCATGAATAGCATCGGCCACCCGACGACTTTGGTTGATAATGCACTCCACGCAAGCTTGATCGATGGTCATTTAAAAAAACTCCGTTTTTTTGGGAAAGGGGCAAGGGGAAAGCGGGAAGAGACAGAGAATAGAAAACTCCTCTTCCCCCTTCACTCTTTCCCCTTCCCTCCACCATCGGTGGAATCCGCATACTCTTCAATGACCCGGCCCCACATCAGCTTATATTTACGTCGCATAAATTCGACCTCCTGCTGAGAGAACTTGAGCTGTTCCGTGAGCGTGTCGATCGTACGACGATCCTCTTCGTAGAGTTCCTGCAGGGATGCCAATGCCTCTTTCAGAAAACCATTTTCATTTTTGATCGAATCAATGGTCTCTTCTTTTGCATCGAGTACCTTTTCATGAAGGTTGATAATGGTACCGATCGTCTTCTCAACAAACTTTTCACCGACAAGAATATCACCCTGCCCATTAGCAGATAAACCTTTTACCTGTGCGGGGACAACAGACTGTGTACCTTTAGAGGGATCAATATAGACCTCGCCGTTTTCCACTTTGATCGTCAGTTTTTCACGGTCGATCAGATCGTTGATAGCATCTGTTTCCAGACCTGTCAGTTTGGCATAGGCATCAATACTCATCCACTCCATAGTTGTCCTTACAGTTCGATAATTGTCTCGATCTCCAGAGAGTCCATCTCGACTTTTTTCGCTTTGGCAATACGATCTTCACGAAGTTTGGTAGCAAGATCGTTATTTTCCAGTGCAAGGATCTGCATCGCGAGATAAGCAGAATTGATCGCACCGGCTTTACCTATCGCAACTGTAGCAACTGGCATTCCAGCCGGCATCTGAACCGTTGAGAGCAGAGCATCGATCCCGCTGAGAGCCGAAGCGCTCATCGGAACACCGATGATCGGTTTGACAGTTTTTGATGACAAAACACCCGCCAGGTGAGCTGCCATACCGGCCGCTGCAATAAAGACCTGCGCCCCTTTGGCTTCCGCTTTTGTGATGTACTCTTTTGTACGATCCGGTGAACGGTGAGCCGAAGAGATGATCAACTCATAATCAACTCCAAACGCTTCAAGCGTATCTGCACAAGAGCGCATTACTTCATAATCACTTTTACTACCCATTACAATAGAAACAAATTTCATGTTTTACCTTTGTTGTTTTTTTGATTTATGGAATTATACTAAATAGAATCGTTATTTATACTTTGGGAATCAAATTCATATCATCCGTTGCGGGAATACGTAAAAAAGTATAAGCCGGCAGTGGTGCGGGCAGTGTGATCGGATTGAGATTTCCGCTATGTACCGACTCCCACTCTTTACCATTCTCCGCCAGCAGTTTTTTGAAGATGATGTAGTAACGGCCATCTTCGAGCATAATCGTCCCGATCTCGTTATCCACCGTTTCTATAATACTTCCCGCAGGCGCGACGATCTCCACTCTGTCCCCCGGAAGCGTCTTGTATTTGCACATAAAATGGGTCCCCTGCTCATTCACCATACCGCTGACCTGATGCGTGCCCATCTGCATGGTAAAATCAAGGCTTTGCGTATCATGCCTTTCAAATGGCCGGTTGACCAGATAGGCATCGGTAAATCCGCGGTTCTGCATCGTTCCGAGCTCACGCTGATACCCCTCTATATCCTCTTTGCCTGCATAATAGTCATCAATCGCCCAGCGGTAGCTCTTTGCCGTAATTGCCGCATAGTAGGTGGTTTTGGTACGTCCCTCTATTTTTACCGAATCGATGCACCCTTCGTCAATAATCTCTTTCATGTGCGAAGCGAGATTGAGATCTTTGGCGTTCATGATATAGGTACCGACCTCCGACTGCTCTTCAAGTCTGAAAAGTGTTCCTGTTTCCGGGTTGGCGGCATAGAGTTCATAGGGGAAACGGCAGTCATTGGCACAGCTTCCCCGATTCGGAACGCGACCGCTTTGCAAGGTCGAGATCAGACAGCGCCCGCTGTAGGCAAAACACATCGATCCGTGGACAAAGACCTCTATCTCAAGGCCTGGCAGAGCTTTTTTGATCTCTTTGAGATCTCTGAGTGAGATCTCACGTGCGGCAATAATTCGTCGGGCCCCCATATTGTAGTAGACCTGCGCATCCAGGACATTCATCACATTGGCCTGTGTAGAGAGGTGAATCGGTATCTCCGGCACAAGTTCATGCACCAAGGCAAGTACACCCGGTGTTGCCACAATAATTGCATCCGGTTTAAGTGATGCCATTTTCAAAATATGTTTTTTCAGCAGATCAAGCTGTGAGTTGAAAGGAAAGCCGTTAATGGTCGCATACACTTTTTTCCCGCGTGCATGGGCATAGGCAACCCCCTCTTCAAACTCTTCAAAGCTGAACTCTTTACCGGAACGGATTCTGAGAGAGAAGTGGCTGACACCGCCATAAACGGCATCCGCACCATAATCAAGTGCGATTTTCAGTTTTTCGAGGTTGCCAGCAGGTGAGAGGAGTTCGACTTTGTGCATAGTTATAACTTTTTTGCGAATTTGCAACTATTCAGGTACGTCTAATGAGCAAAGCCCATTAGACTACGCTAACGCTAAGTTAGCTTAAGCAGCAGGCTCACGCACAGATAAACCGTGCTTT
>JAYEMF010000021.1:0-22508 GCA_034717975.1 Campylobacterota bacterium | reverse complement strand
TTGAGTTTAATCTTATTTTACGAAGAGATCGATGACGTAATGTTTATTGACCGCCTTAAGGTCACGATAGGCTCTGAAAGCCATATATTCATCCGGTCTGACCTGATTTAGCACTTCATCAGCCAGTTCAATCATCTCAAGATCAAAAAGTGTATAGAGGTAGGCAGCCGTGGCTTCATCATTTTTGTCATAGAGCATCTCGAAAATCTTGATACGCTGATCTGGCAAGAGCGATTTTGAAAGAATTTTTGAAAGCGCAACAAATTCATCTTCATCAAGAGTATGTTCGCTGATCATGGTGATCATTGATTCGTTGGATACTTCAAGTTTGTTCTTATCGACACCGATATGTTTCATCAGATTGAACAGTGTTGCTTTACTCATATGGCTTTTATATTTTTCCAGCTCATAGAGCGGCTGATCGGGCACCATCAGATCAAAAGCCTTGGCACATACCTCTTCACTGTAGGCATCTGACTTACTCAATATATTTGCCGCTTTCATATCTCCGTTTTCAATACGGTTGATCAGATTGTTAACAACGATAGGGTTGTTCTTATCAAGCTGAACTTTTTTCAACTCTATGCTTTCACCATTTCTGACTGCGTTGAGAAGAGAAAGTGTACTGTCGATCTTCTCTTCACCCACTTCGAGAAGCGTGTCGGAAGGAATCATTATAGATCTGTCAATCAGTTTGCCAAGCAGTTTGTAGCGCTCTGTTTTATAGAGAGTGTTGCGATTGGCTTTCCCAAGGTAAGCATCGCTGATCGCTTCAGTCAACTTTGCAAAATCACTTTTAAACTGGCGCAGTCTCAAACGAAGTACAATCCAGTAGTAAAGCATATGAAAAACGCTTGCAAAGTAGAAAAGCAGTACCGGTACTACTACCCAAAAAGCGACAGGAAGGGTCAGATGCAGGATAAAAAGATCAATCGTTGCACTCTCTTGAGTGATAAACGCAAAAGTGTACCAGCCCATTATGATCATAAAGATGATCGTGGCTATTGTATATTGTCTTATATGCATGTCAACTCCTTGGTTATTGTTGTTTTTCTGCTATTTCCCGGCAATCGATGCAGTATTTTGCATGTGGTTTGACTTTCAGTCGTTGGATACCGATCTGCTCTTCACACATTTCACAGACATTATACAAACCATCTCTGATCTTCTGAAGTGCTATCTCGATCTCAACGAGTTCCATCTCCTGCTGTGTACCGATGGCAGTTTCTACCATGTTATCGTTACTGACAGAAGCGAAATCGCCCTCATCATTGAGTTCTAGCTCGCGAAGGGCATTGAGCTCTTGTTCAACACCGGAAATGTTCTTTAAAATCTGTACTTTACGATCTTGAAGGATCTCTCCAAAATATTGCAATTCGTTTTCTCTCACCGAGGTATCCTTATTTGTGGTAGGGGTGATTGCTCAAGATAGCGAAACCGCGATAGATCTGTTCGAGCAAAACAGCCTTGGCAATTTTATGACTCATCGTCAATCTGCCAAGGCTGATCACCTTATCGCACTGTTTTAAAAAGCCATCTTCAAAGCCGTATGCGCCGCCTATGAAAAATTTCACCGATAGTTTATCACTTAAAAGCTTACTAAACTCAAAACTATCGATTAATTTTCCATCAGGATGTAACGCAATTGTATATCCGCTGTTAATATAAGGTGTTAAAACGGTTGTATAAGCTGTTTGGGAGGCTTCCGGACCAATGGTGTGTGCTTTTGTAACATCCTTGGGAAAGAGTTCGATATCTTCGATTTTTGCAAAGCGTGAACTCATCTTTTGAAGCTCTTTATAGAGCGGATCATAGATAGTACGCTCTTTTTTTGCGATCGAGAACAGCTCAATTTTCATAAAGGGCACTCCCGATCACATGATAAGTCACATGCTCGAACGTATCATCAAAACGAACACCGCCGATGGCGGCAACAGGATGTTCAGATTTGGCAGCAAGTGCATCAAGCTTATTCTCTAGGACCGTAGAAACATCTTTGGTCGTCGTTGGTCGGTATGCACCTAAACCGATGTAATTGATATCTAGTTCATTAGTCTTGCTGATCTCTTCGGCATTGTGCGTTGAAATACCGATAATCTTGTCTGTACCGATAACAGAACGTACAGTCTCAACTGCTTTAGCAGGATCGGCATCAATGGCAAGCAGATCTTCCTGACCAATATGGACACCGTCACAATAAGGGGTAAGTTCATACCGGTCATTGACGATTAAAAAGCCATCCCACAGTTTTCTAAGCTGGATCAATGAAGATTTAATGGAAGCGGTATCACCGTTTTTACTGCGGTATTGGATAATCTCGGCATTTTTAGAGCGGCAGAGATTGACAAAGGTTTCAAGTGAACTGTTTTTGCGGACGAGAGTCTCTTCGTCGCACAAAGCATAGAGTCTCATTGGCAAGACTTAGTAAAGCGAATGGCTTTGCGGCGAAGAGTCCGTAAGCTGATCTTCTATACGCCGGTGAGGTGACTGTCTTTCAAGATTTAAAAATACCCGTAGAAGATCACCAATCGTATGCTTCAGTTCACTACGACTGACGATCATATCGATGGAACCTTTTTCAAGTAAAAATTCGGCACGCTGAAAGCCATCGGGAAGTGCCGAACCGATAGTCTGCTCAATAACGCGTGCTCCGGCAAATCCGATCAGGGCTCCCGGTTCCGCGATTATGATATCACCCAGTGTCGCAAATGAGGCACTAACCCCACCCATGGTCGGATCGGTAAGCAGTGAGATATAGGGGAGCTTCTCCTCAGCAAGTCTCGCAAGGGCTGCAGATGTTTTACTCATCTGAAGCAGTGAAAAGGTACTCTCCTGCATACGTGCACCACCACTGGCACTGGCAATAATGACACCCTGTCGTTTTTCGATCGCACGGGTAATCGCTCTGACGATCTTTTCACCTTCAACCGAACCAAGCGATCCGCCCATAAAAGAGAAGTCAAAAATCACAAGCTGCGCCGGAACACCGTCGATCGTACACTCACCGCTGACAACAGAAGAGCTTCGTCCCGTCTTTGCAACCCCTTCTTCCACACGTTTGACATAGCTTTTCTTATCGACAAACTTCAGTGGGTCGACCGGTTTCAGTGTTGCATCATACTCAACAAAACTGCCCGGATCTGTCATAATAGAGAGACGTTCTTTTACACCTATACGCAAGTGAAAACCGCATTTAGGACAGACATAGTGCTGATTTTCGATCTCTTTATAGTACATCAGAGCATCGCACGATTTACATTTCACCCAGTGCGCAGATGGCTCACTCTTTGTCTCTTTCCTGCCTGAACCACTAAATATATCTAGAATGCTCACTTCTGCCCCTTTGAAATAATGTTAATAATAATTGATAAGTCTCTTCTTCTTTGGAAATGATCAGGATTTCATCATCCTGATAGCAATAAAGCTCTTGACACAAAAAGAGTCCCGCTTCCAAATCATATGAGCGCATTGTACCGAAAAATAGCACATATTTAACATAATGTGCATAGGCCAAAGAGAGTGCCACAGCACCCGGTGACCTGAATTTAAGGCCATGTTCCATCAATACCTGAATCATATCCGGATGCTCATGTGCTTTTTCAAACAGACCGACCCTGCCGTAGGTATGAGACTTAACAGTTTCATGGCTTGCCGTATCGAAAATCGAGCTCTTGTAATATTCATTCTGATTACGCACAAAACAGTCGCCATTGGCAAAGTTGCAGACTATACCGACAACCGTCACACCGGCTTCCTGCAGAGCAATGGAAGCACCGTAATAGGGAAATTTCGATTTGAGATTATCACTGCCGTCAACAGGATCGAGAATAATAAGACAATCGGAAGAAGATCCGATAAGACCGCTCTCTTCGGATGAGATCGTTCCAAACGATGACAGATGTTCAATAAAGATCGCTTCAGCCATCATATCGAAGCCGATGCTTATATCGCCTCCGGCACCAATCTCCTGAGGCAGGTAGGCTGAGAGTTCTTTGTTGGAGTCAATTGATTCAGCCACCTTCTTGCAGGCGAGAAGCGCTGCATCGACAAACGGCTGATACATAGGCGTTAAGCTAAAATGGACTTAACGATAGAACGGGCTGCTTCGCGCCCGTCATAGGCAGCTGTTACGACCAGGTCTGCACCACGGTAACAGTCTCCGCCGGCATAGATACCGGCTGTTGTCGTCTCATGGTTCTCGTTGATTGTAACACCACCCCACTCATTCGTCTCGATCCCGTTCTCTGCAAGGAAAGATGGTACCTCCGGATCAAAACCGAGAGCGAGAATAATAACATCTGCCTGTACAGTGAACTCACTCCCTTTAACCTCTTCCATACGCTGACGGCCGCTCTCATCTTTGGCACCGAGAATCGTCTTGATCATCTTGACGGAAATGGCTCTGCCATCTTCAGCAAGTACAATCTCTTTCGGAGCTACATAGAACGTAAAGTCTACACCCTCTTCCATCGCATTTTTGTACTCTTTTTGTGAACCTGGCATATTGTGGGCATCACGGCGATAGAGACAGTTTACACTTTTGGCCCCTTCACGTTTGGCAGTACGGACACAGTCCATTGCCGTATCCCCACCACCAATAACTACAACATCATGATCTTTAAAGTCAAACTGTTTGTCATAGTCAAGGTTGAAATTTTTACGCTGGATAGCCGTCAGATACTCCATAGAAGCATAAACATTCGGAGCATTTTCGCCGGTAAGACGTGCCCCTTTTGCCTTGGTTGCACCTACACCCAGGAAGATGGCATCATGATTGTCCGCGATCTCTTCAAAGGTAATATCTTTACCGACCTCACACTCAAGTACCAGCTCCATTCCTGCTTCAAGCAGCAGGTTGATACGGCGTTCAACAATCTTTTTATCGAGTTTGAAGTTCGGTATACCATAGGTCAACAGACCACCCGCTCGGTCAGCACGCTCATACATCGTCACACCGACGCCTGAACGAAGCAGGTAGGTAGCCGCTGACATACCCGCCGGTCCCGAACCGATGATAGCGACTTTTTTATCACTTGTTATACCCGGAAATTCAGGCTTAAGCCCCTGTTTGAAGCCCTCTTCACTGATGAAGGTCTCAACCGACCCGATCGTGATCGCACCATGGCCGTCATTGAGCGTACAGTCCCCTTCACAGAGTCTGTCATGCGGACAGACGCGTCCCATAACTTCAGGAAACGGTGATGGCTCATTCGAAAGTTTGAAAGCAAATTCAAGATTTTTCTCAGCCACTGCTTTGAGCCACTGCGGGATATAGTTCTGCAGTGGACATTTATTCAGACAGAAAGGGTCACCGCACTGAATACAGCGTTCACTCTGCGAGGCGGCATCATGTTTGCCAAAGAGGTCATAAATCTCATTAAAATCTTTTGTACGTTCGACGACCAGACGTTTGGAAGGGTCGATGCGTCCTGTATTGATAAATTCTCTCATCTTAATCCCCTTTCTCGGTATTTAACGGAAGTTTCTTCAGGTTTTTCGGTCTGACGAGCCAGAAATTTCTGATCTCGACACGGAAGTTGTCAAGCAGCTCTTTTGCTTTCTCACTGCCTGTCTCGACCACATAGTTTTTCAGCAGGCGTTTAAGATAGTGACGTGCTTCGTCACCATCATCCGTGTCTATACGAACGGCTTCAACCAGTTCATGGTTGACATTTTCAACGAAGGTATGATCTTCATCATAAACAAAGGCAATACCACCGGTCATACCCGCGCCGAAGTTGTTACCCGTTGACCCGAGGATGGCAACGATACCGCCGGTCATATATTCACAGGCATTGTCACCCGTTCCTTCGACAATGGCCAGGGCACCTGAGTTGCGAACCGCAAATCGCTCGCCGACTGAGCCATTGATATAGAGCTTACCGCCCGTTGCACCATACAGACAGGTATTACCGCCGGAACTGAACTCCTGGCCTTCATGCTCGGCAGTGATAATGATCTTACCGCCATGCATACCCTTACCGATGTAGTCGTTTGCATACCCTTTGAGACGGATAGAGATACCGTTGATCAAGAATGCGCCGAGTGCCTGTCCGGCTATCCCTTCAAGATCGATTGCGATCGTATCTTCTTTAAGACCTGTGTCGCCGTAAAACTGTGCAATCTCACCACTGATACGTGCACCGAAACTACGGTTCAGGTTGCAGATCTCACGCTTGATACGGATAGGGTGTTCCGGATGCTTGATCGCTGTCATCGCTTCATCAAGGACATCTTTTTCAAACTCATTCGGATCAAAAGGGTCATTGGATGCAACCTGACAGGTATTGACACCCTCTTCCTGATGAAGGAGAGCACTAAAGTCAAATTTCTCAGCGAACTTATCTTCAACAACATTCAGCAGGTCACTGCGGCCGATCATCTCTTCCATCGTCGCAAACCCGAGTTCCGCCATAATGCCACGAACATCTTCAGCCATCAGGGTAAAGTAGTTGACAACCTGATCGACATTACCGGTGAAGTGCTCTTTACGAAGCTCCTCGTTTTGTGTCGCAACACCGACTGAACAGCGGTTGACATGACAGATACGCAGCATCTTACATCCGACAATAGTCAGGACGCCCGTACCGAAGGCATAGCTCTCTGAACCAAGCAGGGCCGCTTTAATTACATCCAGACCGGTCTTGAGACCACCGTCCGTCTGAAGTTCCACCATTTCACGCAGATGGTTGGCTTTAAGGGCATTGTGTGCTTCCGAAAGGCCAAGTTCCCACGGGTTACCCGCAAACTTGATCGACGTAAGCGGTGCAGCGCCCGTACCGCCGTCACCACCTGAGATGATGATCTTGTCGGCATACGCTTTGGCTACACCGGCTGCAATCGTTCCTACGCCAGCTGTTGAAACCAGCTTCACTGTAATGGTAGCTTTCGGGTTGACCTGTTTGAGGTCATAAATAAGCTGTGCCAGATCTTCGATAGAGTAGATATCGTGGTGCGGCGGAGGCGAGATCAGTGTCACGCCGGGTACCGTATGGCGAAGGCGTGCGATCAGGCCGGTTACTTTATGACCAGGAAGCTGACCACCCTCGCCCGGTTTAGCCCCTTGTGCTACTTTGATCTGGATCTCTTCGGCACTTCGCAGGTAAGCCGGTGTTACCCCGAAACGGCCTGATGCCACCTGCTTGATCTTCGAGTTTCGTGAACTCTCGAATCGTTCGGCATCTTCACCACCCTCACCGGAGTTTGACTGCGCGCCGATGCGGTTCATCGCTTCAGCGATCGCTTCGTGCGCTTCCGGGGAGATCGAACCAAGACTCATCGCTGCCGATGCGAAACGCTTGAAGACCGCCTCTTTCGGCTCTACTTCGCTAATATCGATCGGTTTTCTGTCTGACTTGATATCGAAGAAGTCACGGATAAACTTCAGACCGCGACCATTGACCAGTGATTTGAGGTGGTCAAAATCTTTTTTCTTGCCTGATTTGACCGTTGCATGGATGGCATGGATGACAGCCGGTCCGAAATCGTGGTACTCCTGTCCCGAATAGAACTTGTAGAATCCTCCTATATTGAGTGGGAAAATACGGTTGAAGCCACTCTCTTCAAAGGCAGCTTTATGGGCAGTTTTAAGACGCTCATCAATATCTTCATACCCCAGTCCCGGAATAAGAACGTGTGAGTCTCCAAAACAGTCCTCAGCCATCTCTCTGCTCAAGCCAATCACATCAAAAAGACCGGAGTTACGATAGGATGCAATGGTAGCGATACCCATTTTAGACATAATTTTCAACAGACCGCCATTGAGAGCAGCATGGACATTTTTCAGCGCTTCACCACATGTCATTTCACAGACTGTTGAGTTCTCAACTATTTTTGCAACGCTAGAGAAAAAGAGGTTTGGATAGACTGCGCTGGCGCCATAACCGATCAGTGAGGCTGCACCATGCGAGTCATAGACTTCACCGGTGACCGCAATGATCGAGACCAGATGACGCACTTTCTCTTTCAAGAGGGCCTGATTGATACGGCCTACCGCCATAAGCATTGGCATAGTGATATGTTCAGCATCAAATCCTGCATCATCAAGGATGACAATACGCACGCCATCTTCTTTCACCGCATGCACCACTGTATCAACCAAGTTATGCAGTGCAGGTTTTAACGAACCGGTATAGGCTGTTGAAAAGGTCTTATTGTAGTAAAACGCCTGGTAACGCGGTGATTTTTTATCACCGAATGATTTAAGGACTTCAAACTTTTCCCGCGTAATAATCGGAGAGATCGCCTTAAGGCGCTGAGCATGCGTAGGAATCTCATCGAGGATGTTGTGTATCTCACCAAATCCGGTGTTAAGACTCATCACCACTTTTTCGCGGATCGGATCAATCGGCGGGTTGGTTACCTGAGCAAACTTCTGTTTGAAGTAGTCGCTGAAGTTTCGCTGTTTTTCACTGAAAGCAGCAAGAGGTGTATCATCACCCATAGAACCGACGGCCTCTTTGCCATCTTTGATCATTGGTTCGATCACCTGCTCGATAATCTCCTGGGTAATATTGCAATAACGCTGGCGTCTGACAAGCTCATCTGACTCAAAAGGGGCAGGTTCACCATAGTTCGTATCAATATGCTCTTGCAGATAGACCATATGCTCGTTGAGCCATTTCATATAGGTGTTGGATGATTTGAGATAATCATTGATCTCTCTGTCTTTCAGGACCTTGCCGAATTTCAGATCAAGTCCGATCATCTCACCCGATTGAAGTCTACCGCGCTCTTTGATCTCACTTTCAGGGATGTCATTGACACCATATTCGCTTGTAATCAGGAGCGTATCATCTTTGGTGATGATATATTTCGATGGACGAAGGCCGTTTCTGTCCAGAACACAACCGATATAGCGGCCGTCTGTCAGTGAAAAAGCTGCCGGACCGTCCCATGCTTCAAATACCGTTGAGTGGTACTCGTAAAATGCACGAAGTTCCGGATCCATATGCGGTGCATTTTGCCATGGGGCGGGAATGACACCGCGCGCCGCTTTGAAGAAATCCATCCCGTTGGCGATCAGGAACTCAAAGAAGTTGTCAGCACTGGCACTGTCAGAGGAACCCGGTTGAAGGATCGGGAGAAGACGTTTTATCTCATCGTCCGTAAAGACATCACTCTTGATCGATTCCGATTTGATAGCTACGTTAAAACGGTTCCCTTCGACTGAATTGATCTCACCATTGTGCGCTACGGCACGGAATGGCTGAGCCAGACGCCACTGCGGCAAGGTGTTGGTAGAAAAACGCTGGTGGAAAAGCGAGAAAGAGATTTTGAAGCTTTCATCCTGGAGATCTTTGTAGAACTCTTTGATGTGTGTCGGCATCACGAGCCCTTTGTAAGAGATAACACGTGCAGACATCGAAGCGATATAGAAATCTGAATCACTTACCAGTTTATGTTCCGTCTCTTTGCGGCTCAGGTAAAGGAGTGCATCAAAACGCTGATCGGCCATGATGGAATTCGGGATGATAAAAGCATGGACAATGTGAGGAAGTGTCTCAAGCGCCTGTTTTCCAAGGGCTTCTGTATCAAGCGGGACATCACGCTTCAGGACAATTTTCAGATCATTGGCTGTACAGACCTGCTCCAGAACATCCAGATGGGCTTTGTCTTTGGTGAATACCGTTGCGACAGCGAAGAGCTTCGGCAGTTCTATATTTTCAGCCTTGGCTGCAGCACGCATGAACTTCGTCGGCATCGAAAGGAGCAGACCGCTTCCGTCACCGGTTTTGCCGTCAGCCGCAACCGCACCGCGGTGCATCATACGCTCAAGCGCTGTGATGGCATTTTCAAGGGTTTCGTGTGATGCCCGGTTTTTAATATTGGCGATCAGACCAAACCCGCAGTTATCTTTAAATGATCGTAGTAAATCGTGATGTTCTACCATTTATTTGCCTTCATATTTAGATTTTTGAAGAAAATTTGTTAATTTCTAGCAAATTTTATGCGATTTAAGTTGTTTTTAATCAAACTTACTATATTTAGAAAAATCGCAAATTGTTATTAGTATACGATTAAAAAGTTTAAACTTTGATTTGAAAGCTATAATTCTGAAAAAGAAAATTAAAAAAAGTGTGAAAAAGAAGCAGTAATGCAAGGCTATATCTTAAACATGAACCGTGCACGCGATGAAGATGTTGTAGTAAGTATTTTATCGCAGGAAAACTTAGAAACCCTTTACCGCTTTTATGGAGCTCGGCATGGGATGATCAACCTTGGTTTCAAGGTTGATTTCGAGCGGGAGAGTTCCCTTAAAAGCAGTATCGCCCGGCTGCGTGATGTGATCCACATCGGCTTCCCATGGATCACCGACTATAACCGGCTTCGTCTCTGGCAGCAGTTCATCGCCCTCTTCTACCCTCACCTTTCACAATCTGAAGAGACTGGCTCTTTTTACTTTGGGCTCATCGACTATGCCGCCCATCAATGGCATAAACAAAATCCCAAACGTATCGCCATCGAAGCGTATGTAAAACTGCTCGAACATGAAGGGCGTTTGCATAGTGAACTTATCTGCTTCTTCTGCGATCAGCACATTGATGGTGATGTCTCACTCATACGCGCCTACCTGCCGACCCATCCGGAGTGTTCACATACGCTTAGCATCTCCCATGAGGGAATCGATGAGCTCTTCAGCAATGGTTCAACACTCTTTTTAAGCGACAAAGAAGTTGACCGGCTCTGGTATGTTTTGATCGAAGGACTGTAGTCTACTCTTCTTGCTGTTTTAGATAGCCTTCAAACTCATCAGCAGGCATAGGTTTTCCATAAAGGTAACCTTGAATATTACTGCACCCTTCACGCAGTAAAAACTCTTTTTGTTCCTCATTCTCTACCCCTTCGGCTATAACCTTGAGTTTCAGACTTTTTGCAAGCGCAACAATCGCCCTGGTAATGGCTATGTCCTCTTCATCATCGGGCAGATCACGGACAAACGACTGATCAATCTTCAGTTTATTGACCGGCAGACGTTTGAGATAAGCCAACGAAGAGTAACCTGTACCAAAGTCATCTACCGCTACAGAGATGCCAAGATCACTGATCTGATTCAGAACCCGAATCACCTGCTCGGGTTTATGCATAATCTGACTCTCGGTGATCTCCATCTCCAGATGATGGGAAACACAACCGCTTTCAGTGATCAATTTTTGAATATGGGCCAGTAAATCTTCTTGATGCAGCTGTTTCATTGAAAGGTTCAATGCAAGATTACCCGGATTGATCCCCCGCTTATGCCACTCGTTTTGCTGGCGACAGGCATGCAGCATAACCCAGTGATCGATTTCCGTAATCAGACCCGACTCTTCAGCAATCGTAAGAAACTTGTCCGGTCCGACAAGACCAAGCTCAGGATGCTCCCATCGAACCAGTGCTTCCTTACCGATAAGCTTTTGCGTCGCCGCATCGATCTGTGGCTGATAAAAGACCCTGAACTCATCGTTTTCCAGAGCCCGACGCAGACTGCTCTCCATCAAGACGCGTTCAAAGGCCTGTTCCGTCATATCGGAGGTATAGAAACAGTAGTTGTTTTTCCCCTCCTCTTTGGCACGGTGAACAGCCGTATCGGCATGACGGAAAAGCATTTCCGGAGCATCACCGTCATTGGGGAAGAGACTGATGCCGATACTGCTTGTCACATAGAGCTCATGACCTGCAATCACCATTGATTCACTCAGAACACTTTGCACTTTCTCTGCCAAATTTCTCACGTCTTCAAGGTGTTGCGTCGACTCGATGATCAGGGCAAATTCATCCCCGCCAAGACGGGCGATGGTATCGGCTTCACGCATATTGTACTTCAGTCTGGCAGTCACTTCCTGAAGTACTTTATCACCCACGATATGCCCTAAAGAGTCATTGATCGCTTTAAAACGGTCAAGATTGATAAAGAAAACTACAAACTGGCTAAAGTTACGCTGGGATCTTTTGATTGCCTGCTCCACACGATCATGGAAGAGAAGACGGTTGGGCAGATTGGTCAGTGGATCATGGTTAGCCAGGTGGGTCAGTTTGACCTGCTCGACCTCAAGCTGATTTTCCACCTCGATACGGTCGGTAATATCTCTGGCGATTTCGATAATTCCTACAATATCACCCTTTCCATCCCTGTGCGGTGACGCGCTTAGTTCCACATACTGAGATACACCTCGTTTGTCCTGGTGAATATGCAGGGCGCTGGCATGTTCTTGCGTTTCCAAAACTTCACGCAGAGGACAGGGGTGATCAGTTCCATCGCACGGAGTAGAACGATGATGCGATATCTCATAACATTTAAGGTTCTCTCTGTCAGCGATACAGCTCCAGTCAATCTGTTTTTCAACCGCATCATTATGCATTGTGACATTATAATCCCGGTCGATCACCATGATTGGATCAACAGCACTATCAATAACATTCTTTAAAAACTCCTGTTCCTCCTGCTTTATTCTGCTTTTCTGTGCCTTCTCCTTAATGTGTTCATAGGCATAAATAACCATCGAAACCGTCAAAATACTGAAGAGGAAAGAGAGGTAGTCAAAAAGAACAATCTTCTTCACCACCGTAAAATAACTGACAGTGACAATAGCCAGCATCAGCAGCGACCAGATCAGGCCCTCTTTACGGTCACGCAGATAAAAAGCAAAAATAATCGCGGCAAGCGACCACGCTATACCTCTGGAAAACGCATGCTCAAGATAGGTCGTGGTAAAGATAACAATCAAGGTGACGGCTAAAAGTAATCTGGAGGTAAAAACATAATAGTCACTACGGGTTTTAAGACGGTTCAGCAGCCAGCTGACAATCAGAAGTCCAACAAGATCAGCTACACCACCGAGAATATTTCCACTGCTAAAACGGATAATGGCAAATACGCTCAGATTAAAGATAAAGAAAAGCAGTAGAGCAATAAGCAGTTTTGTTCTTGTTGCTGCCAGTTCATCATTTTCAAACGAATAGTCTGTCTCAAATATTTTCATTAGGTATATACTAATAAAAATTAGCCTAAACAGGACTTTCTTTATTAAATTAGTTTATATATCTCTCTCTATGATACCGATATTCTCAACAATATAAACAGCATGGTTTCAGACTATGTTTTACTGTTTTAATGCGTGCTTAAATTGCATACACCCGGCAAATCAGCTATGATACCGACCATGATAAAGCTTTCACCATTTTTACTGATTTTGACTATCCCGTTTTTAAGTGGCGAACCCTATGCAGGCCTTCCGCTTTGGGGATGGGGTTCGCTTGCCGGAACAGTGATCTATGCCATTACACTTATCTATGCTATTGAAAAGAGATGGGACAGATACACAGAGCATGAGCATGAGTAGTGCCATGCTCTCAACGACCGGAATCTATTTTCTTCTTGGCTATCTGGCATCGATGATCCTCGTCGGTGTCGCCGGCAAACTCGCCAGCAAAGAGAGCTCCATGAAGGACTTCTACCTCGGCGGTGCAGGTTTTGGTGTGACGATCCTCTTTTTGACCATGTATGCTACCCAGTACAGCGGGAACTCGCTCATCGGGTTTGCCGGAAGTTCCTACCGCAGCGGCTGGTTCTTTCTTGTCGCTGTCACCTTTATGATCGCCATTGTCGGCGGTTATCTGCTCTATGCTCCGCGGCTCTATCCGCTGGCCAGAAAACATGGGTTTATCACTATAGGCGACTACATCCAGCACCGCTATAACCATCAGCTGCTCACCTACATCATCGTCGCCATCGGTATATTTGCCCTATCCAACTATATGCTGACCAATCTCAAGGCCATTGGTTACATTCTCGAAACGGTAACAGGCGGAATGGTCGGTTTCACCGAAGGGATCATCGCTATGGCCTTCATCATGGTCATCTATGAGACCCTTGGCGGGATGCGTTCGGTTGCCTGGACCGATGCCATTCAGGGAGTCCTGCTTTTCGTGGGCGTGATCATCATCTTTGCCGTTGTCTGGGTCCATTACGGCTCCCTCGAAACCAACACTGCCATTTTAATGCAGCTCCGTGCCGATTTCTTTGCCGACCCGACCCCTCTTCAGCAGATTAAATGGGTCAGTGTGCTGATCCTCATCTTTTTCGGTATCTCCGTCTATCCGCAGGCGATCCAGCGTATCTATGCAGCCAGAGATGAGCGAACGCTCAGACGCTCTTTGCAGCTGATGATCGTTATGCCCTTTCTCACAACCCTGCCACTCATCGCTATTGCCGTCATCGGCGCTGCCCACTTTCCGGGTCTTGATAAACTGGAGTCAGAACAGATCATCCTGATCATGCTCAATGAACTGAGTGGAATTGCCGGGATGCAGATTGTCCTGACCCTCTTTGTGGCTGCAGCCATTGCCGCCATTATGTCCACTGTCGACTCCGCCCTTCTGGCCATTGCCTCGCTCTTCACCCAGGATATCTACCACCGCCGCAAACCGCAAGCTTCACAGCGTGAACTCACCTATGTTGGCAAGGTTTTCTCCTGGGGGATGATGGCCTTTATGGTCTACCTGGCCATATCACTGCCATCGACCATCTGGTGGCTGATCCAGATCAAGCTGGAGATCCTCTGCCAGATCGCCCCGGCCATTATGCTTGGTGTCTGGTTCAAACAGGTAAGCAGCAGAGCGATTATGGCCGGACTGCTCGCCGGTGTCGGCATCACCCTGCTCTTCTTGCTGACACCCCTGCCATCAAAACCGTTTGGCATTCATGCCGGGGTCATTGGCCTGGTGCTGAATTTTGCAACTGTCTATATTGCTGTCAGATCTGATAGTGGTAGGGCTGGAACGCCTGATCAAGCTCGGAGAGTTTGAGGGTTAGCAACTTTCGCATCTTTTCATGAACATCCTGCCAGAAATACTCCAGAATCACGCTTGAGCCGACATTGCCTTCGATCTTCCACAAGGTTCCCTCAAGCGCTTCAATGATCACAAGAACGCTGACTTCATGTGCAGGACGTGAAAGACGATAACCGCCATGCGCTCCACGGATACTCTGGACAAGCCCTGCTTTACGCAGTGAAGCGAGGATCTGTTCAAGATAGCTGTGAGAGATACTTGTCATCGCCGCTATCTCTTTGACCTGCATCGGTTTTTGATCGCGTGAGCGGGAGAGGACATGCATCGCGGCAAGTCCATAGACTCCTCTTGAGCTAATACTGTTCACGAATGGAAACCGGGGAAAAAGTATTTGACAATGTAGTAAACTTTACAGCCGACACAAAAATCGAACAGCAGCTCCATCAATGAGCAGAGCAAAAATATCCCTGCTACCACTTGGATAAAGAGAGAAACCTCAAGATGATGTCCGACAATAAGCATCAAAACGAACAAGAGAGCAAACTGACCGGCCAGACGCTTTGCACCGGCATCGGCCATTTTTGTCGGAAGACGAAGCAGGTGCTTGGTTCCTGACGCCAGTTGATAGATAAAACTGAACTGTTTCTGGCCATACACCCTAAAAAGTGCATCGATCCCTAAAAGATAGAGCACGGCAACGTTGGAAGTGATTAAAAAGGCGGTGAGCATGACGATAACGTAGAATGATCCGATTCTAACTAATGTACTGTCAAGCTGTTTATAATTCAAAGGGCAGGCAGCTGCCATTTCAGATCCTTGTTTATTATGTTTATTTATATATCCGGCGAGTTTATAGCTATTTTGATTTATTGTCAAGCATCCTGACCTATTTACTCAAGATTATAACTTTGAGAATATTTTTTGTATACTACATATCAAAGGCATCAAAATGAGAATTATGCGATTCCTCTTTTTCATACTTTTTTTCTCAACTGCACTCTTTGCGACGGTTCAGGTACACGATACCATTATTTATCAGGACAAAGAGTACCCCCTTTATCACTTTCCGCTCGACAGTTACGTCTATAAAAAAGGGATCAGGCACAGAGACCTCTTCCCCGTTCAATGCACCGCGGTATGGCGAGGTTACGTTGCCAAATGGAAGATCATAGATGACACACTTTTTCTGGTTGCTCTTCGTAATGGTGAATGTGTTCCAAAGCCCCCGGAAATCCCATTATCCAAACTGTTTCCATCACAAGAAGGACCAATTAAAGCCACATGGTACAGTGGAGATTTGCTTATTCCAGAAGGAGAGATCATTGAATTTTTCAATGGCTACAATCCTACATATGAAAAAGAGCTGTGGCTAAAGTTTGAAAATGGTGTAATAATCCATAAAGAACTTCATTATCCTAAAAAATAAGAAGGAAGAACATGAGGGTAATTCTGTTTATAATTGCGCTTTCACTGCTTTTAGATGCGAAAAACTATGTCCGTGAATATACCTACAACGCCAGTGAAAACGACTCGAAAGTGAGTGCCAGGAAAGCCGCTCTGTCACAATTAAAACTGCTGCTGATCGAAGAGGTGGGTGTACAGGTACGATCGTCTTACTTTAAAGAGCAGAGCCTCGATGGCGAAGAGGCCAACAAAGTGATCCGTGACAAGTTTGAAAGCTTCTCTCAGGCGATTGCCAAAACAAAAATTCTGGAAGAGAAGTGGAATGGAGAGAGTTTCTACATCAAGGCTGAAGTCGATGTCGATCCCGATGCCGTTGGAGAGAGCTTTGATGAACTGATTTCCGAAAAAAAGAACCCTAAAAACGTATGTGAGCGAAAGATTGAGAAGATAGAAATACTGTTGAAAGACCTCTCTACAAAGAAGAAGGTAGATGCCGTAGTCACTGAAGCTGTCAAGCACCCTTTTACCGTAAACTGTTTTGACTTTCATGAGACAGTCATGCGCACATTGTATCGCCTGAAAATCGACTCTGAAACCTACCGTACTTTCTTGTTTGAAACATTGAAAAAAATTGAGTTCCCTCCAAAAGAGAGTGTCTATCCAACCAGCCATGACCTCGCTTATTCCATCATACGTCACCTAAAACGACACGGCGGCATCCGTCAAGAGGAGTGGCCTGTCATTTTTAAACTTTACAAACAATCAGACAGGGGTACTACCAGAAGCTTTAACCACCTTATTCTTGATGAAAACAACCCAAACTTCAGACAATATCAAGACGCTATTCTGAAGAGCGCAAAAAAAGGAGAAATAGGGCTGCCGACAAAATTTAGTTTTGCGGAAGTCGCCTTTAATATCTTTCAATCACTAAAACTGCATAAAAGCGATGATTTTGAAAAACTTTACAAAAAAACAATCCATAAATTTGATGAAAAATCACAATATGAACTTTTTGAAATACTACTGTCACGTTACTATAAGGAGCCGACCGAATCCCGTTTCAATCAGCTGATCGTTTCTGTAAACAGTTTCGAACCTTCTGAGAAACTGAACGAAACACTTTGGAGTTTCATCAGAAAAATGAGCTTTGATGTGGGAAAAGGCAAAGCCAGCAAAACAGATCTTGACGAACTTATCAAAAAAACATCCAAAAAGACAGCCGAAGTTTTTCCTCTCACTACCATCCGTTCCCAGCGCATCGACCGTATAGAGTTTCTCATCAAACACAACATCGCTTCATCCATGGTCCCGACAGCCAAAGAGTGTGGCGAAAAACTTTTTGACGACCACTGGCACGAAAGGCAACTCCATGCCAAATACCTTTCACTGATGGGTGAACGGGCCAAACCTGCCGAACAGGCAATAATCAAAAAACTGCGTAAAATGCGTTTGAAAGATGGTGATTACACAACAATGAAAGCACTTATCGCGACATTGGGCAATATCCGTACGACTGATCAAAAAGCATGGGAGATACTACATGCCACCTACCCTTCCAGCAAAGGTTTACATAATGAGATCAGCCAGACATTCATCATGATAGGTCCTGGTGCATACGATACGCTAATAAAAGATTTTGATAAAAATCAAAACTACATACAGCACCAGATCATGAATGTTCTGACTACCTTTAAAAGCAAAAAAAAAGAGGTAATGGCTTTTTATCGTAAAGAGATGAAGCGCACTCCTTACAACAAACTCTACATCGAAGATGCCATGGAAAGGCTGCAAGAAGAATAAGGATTTGACAATGGATGATTTCAAGTCTGCCGAAGAAGCATGGGGTAAAGGAGAGATGGAACAAGCTCTGCAAATCTTCAAAACCCTAGCTAATAAAGGCAATACAGCCGCTCAATACAATATCGGTATGATTTATATGCAACAAAAAAAATATACAGAAGGCCATGAATGGTTGAGCAAAGCTGCTGATAATAACGAAGCTGATGCACAGTTCCATCTGGGACGGATCTATTACCTTGGTCTTGGCAAAGATCAAGATATAAAACAGGCGCTTAACTGGTTTAAAAAAGCTGCAAGACAGAGACATGCCCGGGCATACTACTATCTGGGGAAAATCATATACGACTACAACCCACACAACGACAAGAATCTTTCCAAAGTTTTTCAGGCTTACCTCGACGCGGCAACGCTTGGTGACCCCGAAGCCCAGTACCAACTTGGCTACATGTATTACAGGGGGATTTTTATCAAGGGCGATATGGACAAAGCCGGTTACTGGTTTGGCAAAGCATCCGAGCAGGGCCATCAAAAAGCCGAATTCTACCTATCTATGATCTGGGAAGAAGTAAAACCCAATCCTGAAGCTCAATTTTATACCGGCCTGTCATTGATAAAAAATGATGACAGTCGTGGGTATTTTGCGCACGCAAGAATGTACACTTTGGGTAATTATGTATGCAGAAATCATCACAAAAGCGTCAGCCTTTACCAACAAGCCGCACGTTATGCAAATCATGAACAGAGAAAATACCAGATAAACATTGCCTACCAATTCTATTTAAACGGACACCCTCAAGACGATACCGCTTTCCAAATTCTCAAAGCCTATGCAGTGACAGGCGATATGAAGGCACAGCACTACCTGGCAGTCATGCATGAAGAACAAGCAAACCATGCTGAAGCACTGAAATGGTACCTCAAAGCTGCCGAACAGGGGTTTTCCAGATCACAGTATATTATTGGAATTTGGTTATTGTGGGGTCGGCACATCCAAAGAGATGAGGATGAAGGAGTGAAATGGCTTGAAAAAGCGGCTGAACAGGGAAATGCCTGGGCACTGTACGCACTGGCAAATTTTTATAAAATCGGCAGAATGGTCAACCGGAAAAAGTCATTCGAATACTTCAAACAAGCTGCAAAGATAGGACTTGGAGAACACGATCTTTCAGTTTTTTATGCACGTGGGGAGTATAAAGACATAAATATGGAGATCTACTGGCTGAAAAAGGCTGCGGAGCATGGTGGACATCAGGCACAATTTGAACTTGCATGCATGTATACCAATGAGGCCTACAAAGACGAAGAACTGGCACAATACTGGCTTAAAAGAGCGGCTAATGGAGGACATACAGACGCAAATAAACTACTGGAAAATCCTTCTGCTAATGTCAAACCTTTCCCATGTCACAGTTGGGATTAAAGTAAAAAGGAGACATCATGGAAACCGAGAAAAACTTTACAACGGCGATGACTGCTTACAAGAACGATGAGTATGAAAAATGTATCGAGTTATTCCTGCCGATTGCACAAGGCAAGGAGTCTGATCAGCATATTCTTGAAGCACAATACTATTTGGGCCTGCTATATGCCAATGGCAAAGGCGTCGAGCAGGACATGCAGCAAAGCATTTACTGGTTTGAAAAGGCTGCCGAGCAAAACGATTCATATTCACAGGATCAGCTTGCACGGTTCTATTATGAAGGCGAGCTCGTCGAAAGAGACTTCAATAAGGCATTTTACTGGTATCAACGAGCTGCAGAACTGAACTTCCCCCTTTCAAAGTACGTTCTCGGAGTGATCTACTATCTGGGACAAGATGTCGAAAAAGATGTTGCCAAAGCCATCCCGTTGCTGCACAGTGCCGCAGAAAGCAAGGTCCCGAATGCCCCCTACTACCTCAGTTTGATCTATTTCAACGGTGACGGTGTCGAAGTCGATGCAGATAAAGGGGTGTACTGGTTGCAGCAAGGTGCAGAACTTGGTGACTGGATGGCACAAAGAACGCTTGCAACTCTTCATTACAATGGTGAGCACCTGCCTAAAGAGATCGAAAATGCGCTTTTCTGGTATCAGCATGCGGCAAACGGGGGCGATGACCAGTCTGCCTGTTATCTGACAAGGATCTATTATGAAAGCAAAATGGTGCCACAGAACCTGAAAGCGTGCGCGCATTGGGCACAGCAGGCAAGGTTGCTCGGAAACGGTTGTGCGGATGCTCTTTGGGATAGTGCGGAGCTGTGGCGCTATACGGACCATTTTTACTTCAATGATTCAGGCGCAGGTTCTTAAGCAGTTTATGATGCAGATAAAAACTGTTTTGATCACTTAACACGAGTGTCATCAACAGCTGATTATTCGGAAGAGCACACTGAATGGTTCCGTTAAACGCTGCACCGTTCAAAATGAAATCAAAACTACCTGTAGCACTGACACTGTTTTCATAAGTGCCATATTCAATTTTTATATCTTTCGGATCGGCCACTTCTACACCAGAATTGACACACTCTGTTACAATATTTTTTACTTCGGAGCGATTTCTGTTTTTAACTATACTTATCCAGATCATCGTTCTGCTCCCAATACTGCTGCTGAAGACCCGCTGTGGCGTACCGTCTTCTTGTATCTTCACCTTTTTTGTAAACGGGTATTCCCATACAACCGATATGTCATCATCAAGCTGTTGAAGATTTTTTTCAACTGCTTCATCTTCGCTTTGCAGTGTCGGAAACAGTTCAGCCTGAAGCAGGATGGGCAGTAGAAAAACAAGGATCATATATAGGACTTTTTTCATTTTGCTTCTCCATTTGTTTATGATGTGATAATGCTTTTTATTGCTTAAAAATATATTATAACTAATATTTAAATAAGAATCTTTATTTTATAATGGTTTAAAGCTGCATATGAAAGAACCTGGGTATGAGGTTTATGTCATACAATTTAGACTCTTAGTGAGAAACGCATATGTATCTTTAAAAAAATCAAGGGGAAGTAAATGAAAGTTTCTAGATTTATTCTGGCAATAGCATTAATGTTCTTTTCAGCTCAGGTGTTCGCAGAGTGGAAAGGAAATGGGAGCCGTGAATTTTGGGTTGACGCCAGTAAAGAAAACTGGCAGCAGACAAATGTATATGTCTTTCAGGGGGATGGCGTATGGGTAGTGCAGACAGGCGGATACTTTACCCGTAACGATAAAACACAGGTCACGAGCGCCAGTGGAGACAGCACAGAAAAAGCCGGCAAAGGATACCCTATGCCAAATGCACCTAAAGGGGCATTGATTGGAAAAATATACCCTATAAAAAGCAATATTAACCCTTCAGAGCCTTTTTATATCGGAAAAAAATCAAGAATTCCAACACGTCAAAGTGGCTATCTTCATCTTAGTATAAATGAGAAATCAGCAGATCTTGAAGGGAATTTCAAAGTACATATAGGCATGGACCGGTAACTTCCTGCTTTTTCATATCTTCTTTAAACGGCTTTTATCGGCCGTTTTTTAGACATGTACATGGAAGATTCTCCTGAAAGAAAAGAGAAAAGGGTAACTCAACTTTCGCACATGCCGTCACCCCGGACTTCAAGGTCAAGAGGGACAACCTGGGTTGTGATCCGGGGTCCACAGCTGCAAGGTCTTAAACATAAAAACCACTAGATTCCGGGTCAAGCCCGGAATGACAGCCGTTTTTTATGTGCGAAAGTTGAGTTAGCACCATATGATCACCAGAACTTCCACCAGGGTTTGTCAGAAGTCCGTTCTGTCCAGTTCCCTTCCGCATCTTGCTGAAAAGTCATACCGGTACTCTCTACACTTATCTGCATATCACCATCGGATTCTATTCGTACAAGCAGATGCGGTGCAAACCAGAACGTCTTGTTTGATTCATTGAAAAAGACACTTACCAACTCATCGTTTTCGGGTTCTCCGACGACTTCGCCGTAGTAATCATCGGGAAACATTGACGGTGTGGAAATACCGGTAACATCACCCTCAAGGCCGGACAAATCCTTTTGATCCGTCAGTTCGGTTGATATGACCCTGACCCGGTCGCCGAACTTGACAATACCCTCTGTTTTGAACGCATTTTCTATCTGTACATCATCACCCAAGGAATCATCTATTGGTGGCGGCATGTCATAGTCTATATCAGGTGCTCCCAAGCTATTCCAATATTCAGCATCTTTCAGTATTTTATCGAGGGTATCAGGCTTGGACGGATTGCCATCATTGTCAAAGTTCAGATACTGATGTAACTCCATGCTGTTCCAAAGGTCATCGGTACAATCATTCTCCTTCTGACGAAGCATATATGCCCAGTAAGCACTGATGTCGAGATATTGTTCCACTTCTTCCGAATCGGCATACAAACGAACCAGCTTGCACATTGCACGTTCATCGCCTTGCATTGCCGCCTGATCATACCAGTATGAACCTCTGTTATTGTCTTTATAGCTGTAGAAAAAGTTTTCCGCTTCTTTGAAAAGTTCAGGCCCTTTAAAGTAGATATTTCCCAATGCATACTGTGCATCCGAAC
>JAYEMF010000020.1:0-5420 GCA_034717975.1 Campylobacterota bacterium | reverse complement strand
GTCTATCGCAACGAGGCTGAAGCCATTGAGAAGTACCACCGTCTGCTCTACACCGATCCGCTGACAAATCTGAAAAACAGAAAATTCTTCTCCCTCTCACTTAAAAGCTATCTGCATTCGGACAACCGTTTTTCAAATGGTTTTATTATGCTGCTCGAAACAGGCGGTTCGTCTCAGACAGAACGCAGCCATGACGACTACACCCAACGACTTCAAGCGGCAGCCAGAGCCATTGAAGACGTCACCCAAGATGAACCATACACGGTAACGTGCCATTCACGTAAGAGTGAATTCGCACTGATCCTGCCAAGTTATTCGAAAGAGGATGCCCGTTCCAAAGCCGATACGCTCTATGCATCACTGCAACAGGAGCAGTTTGAGAAGATCAACATTACACTCACCCCCTACCATTACCGCGAGAGTGTCGAAACCATCCTCTCAAGGGCCGATTATGCCTTGAATGTCTCTATCTCCAAAGAAGCATCGGGGATCACTTTCTATGCGGAGGATGAAGCTGAACAGGAGATGCCGATCGGCCACGATGCCTGGGCCAGAGAGATCCAGGCAGGACTCGATGAAAAGCGCTTTGTCGAACGGCTGCAGCCAACGGTCGATGTGCATAACCGCATCGTTCGCCAGGAACTTCTGCTTCGTCTTGTCAAAGGCAGCGAACAGCTCAGCGCACACCACTTCATGCCCGTCATCATGAACCTCGGCTGGATGAGCAAGATCGATCAGTATGTGATTGAGAAAATAATCACGCACAGGGAGGACTATCAACCCCTCTCCATCAACATCTCTCTGGACTTTATCCGCCAAAGCAGTATGCTGCACTGGTTGAAAGAGACCTTGCAACGCATGCCAAACCGGCCCAATATCTGTTTTGAGATCTCAAACAGCTCTTTGCTGCAGGATCAAGGCGCCTGTCTGGAGTTTATTAAAATCGTCCGCTCCCTTGAGTGCGGTATCGGACTTGACCATTTTATGCTTGGCAAGGCAGATCTCACCTACCTGCGAGCAATAAAACCGGACTATCTGAAAATCGATGCCGATTATCTTTTAACCATTTTGGAAAGTCAGGGCGGCGGTCTGACCAACCGGTCGCTCTATACCATCGCATCGATGCTTGATATCGCCATCATTGCGCTGGGTATTGATTCAGAAGAGTTGCTGGAGAGACTTAAGGCAAACGGAGTATCCTTTTTTCAAGGGTACTATATCGACAAACAACTGTATGACGGAGAAGAGGATGAGTGAGAAGACCGGGCCAAGAGAAGCCGATCCGCTAATGGAGTCCCTGCTTATCATTGCAAGACTCTATAACCAGCCTACTACAGCCGAAACATTGATGGCAGGCCTGCCTCTGCATGACTCCACAGCACAACTCTTCAATCCCGATCCGAAAAAAGCCAAATCCATCTTTAGCCGGGCCGCTGCCAAAGCCGGTTTTACATCCAGGTTGACGAAGAAAAAGCTTACCGACATCTCCCTGTTTCTGCTTCCTTCCATTCTGATGCTTAAAGGGCAAAAAGCTTGCGTACTGCTTGATTTCGATGAGAATAAAGAGTATGCCAAGATCGTTCTGCCCGATATCGAAGAGGGTGAGGGGTGGATAAGTGTCAAAGATCTCGAAAAAGAGTATACGGGGTTTACCTTTTTGCTCAAGAAGCGTCTTCACTTTGATATGGAAAATCAGGAGAGACTGGTCGGCACAGATGAAAACCACTGGTTCTGGGGAACATTGGCATACTCATGGAAAACCTATGGCGATATCATTGTTGCCTCGCTGCTGATCAATCTTTTTGTGCTGACCACCCCTATTTTTGTATTGAATGTCTACGACAGGGTCATCCCGAACAATGCCGAAGAGACACTATGGGTGCTCTCACTGGGTGTTGTCGTCATCTTTCTTTTTGATATCATCTTTAAATTTCTCCGCTCCTATTTTATCGAGCTCATCTCCAAAAAAAACGATATCATCATCTCATCGCTGATCTTCGAAAAAGTGATGGACACCAAACTTGCTGCGCAGACCGGTTCCATCGGACAGTTTGCCAGCCATCTGAAACAGTATGACCATTTGAGAAATTTTACATCATCAGCCATCGTCACCGCTTTGATCGACCTCCCCTTCAGTATCATCTTTCTCATTGTTGTCTATATGCTTGCAGGCAAGATCGTGATCATACCGCTTATTGTCATCTTTCTTATTTTAATCTATGCCCTGATGCTGAAAGAACCCATCAAACACAGTACGGAACTTGCCAATATGGCCGCCTCCGCCAAAAACTCCATCCTGATAGAAAGCCTCAATGCACATGAAACCATTAAAACGCTTAATGCTGCCGGCAGAACCCAGTGGAAATGGGAGGAAGCGACCGGCGACATCGCTGCCAAAAGCCTCAAATCAAGAATGATCACCAGTTCTGTCGGCACTGTCAGCACCTTTTTGATCCACCTTAAAACGGTGGCCGTCATTATCTACGGCGTCTACCTGATCAAGATCGGCCTCCTGAGTCTGGGCGGGCTGATCGCCACGATGATCCTCTCCTCAAGGGCAGTAGCTCCGATGGGCCGTGTCGCAGCCCTTATTACCAATTTTGCCGAAGCCAAGCATGCCTATAAGCAGATAGACGAGATCATGAAACTGCCGGTAGAACATCCCAAAGAGAAGAGTTTTATCACCCCCGAACAGATCCGCGGAAAAATCGAGTTCAAAGAGATCACATTCACATACCCCGGTGAAGCAAAGGTTGCGCTCAACAACCTCTCTTTCACAATTGAGCCGGGTGAGCATGTCGGTATCATCGGTAAGATGGGTTCGGGAAAATCGACAATTCATAAACTTTTAATGGGGCTCTACGACCACGGCAGCGGCTCTATTCTTATCGATGATGTCGAACTGCAGCAGTACGATCCGGTTGAACTGCGCAAACACATCGCCTATGTACCACAGGATGTCCTTCTGTTTCAGGGCACGATTAAAGAGAATATCGCTATGAAAGAACCCGGCATCAGCGATCAGCAGATCATCGATGCCGCCAAAATGAGCGACGTAATGAGTTATGTAAACGATGATCCGAGAGGATTGAATATGAATATTCGCGAAAAAGGCGAAAATCTCTCCGGCGGGCAGCGACAGAGTATCGCCATCGCCAGGGCATTTCTCACGGATTTCTCCATTTCCCTGCTCGATGAACCGACAAACGATATGGACAATGCGACTGAACTGCGTGTCATGCAGTCACTGATGGAGAGAACAAAAAACACAACGATGCTGCTTGTTACCCATAAACGTTCACTGCTCCAGCTCGTCGATCGCATCATTGTCCTCGGCAATGGAGAGATCCTGCTCGATGGGCCAAAAGATGAAGTGTTGCAGCAGCTTAATGAAGTTAGGACGTAGCCGTTATGTTAGAAAAAAAACTGTACAAAGAGTTACCCGACCATAAGCTGACAAAAGCCAGTGATGCTGATGAGAAAGTCGATGAACAGGAGATCGCCTACATGGGAAGTCTCAGTGCCGCCGTTTTGCAAAAGAGCACCGTCAGATCCAGGATCATTCTCTGGCTGGGTGCACTGAGCGTACTCTGGCTGCTTTTCTGGACCAGTACGACGCAGATCGATGAGATCGTCAGGGGCGGCGGAAAAATAATCCCCTCACACAAAGTACAGGTCATCCAGAACCTTGAAGGGGGTATTGTCCTCGATATTATGGTCAGAGAGGGTGACAAGATCAAAAAGGAGCAGCCGCTTCTGAAAATTCAGGATATCGGTTTCTCAAGCTCTTACGAACAGAGCCAGCTGCGCTATAACGAACTGCTTGCCAAATCGATCCGTCTGGATGCCCAGGCACATAGAAAGCCCTGCCGACCGGATGATAAGATCCGACAGATGATACCCGACCTGATCACCTACGAAGAGAGTCTCTTCCAGACCAATGAACAGCAGCTTAAAAGCAGTCTGAACATTCTTGACGAACAGCTCAAGCAGACTAAAAATCAGCTTCTGGACGCAGAGGAGAAGCATCTGCAGCTACAAGAGGCCTATGCCCTGATCAATGAAGAGATAGAGATCAACAAACCGCTTGTGCAAAAGCGTGTGGTCTCTGAAGTGGATTACCTGAAACTAAAACGTGAGGCCAATACCCTCAAGGGAGAGATGAACTCTGTCAAGCACTCCATTCCGAGACTGAAATCCAAAATTGCCGAAATCAAACAGATGCAAAAAGAGGAGGAGCTGATCTATCAAAACCGGGCCAAAAAAGAGTGGAATCAGGTTCAGGCCGAAATGTCACGTCTGCTGGAGTCCCAGGCGGCGCTGCAAGACCAGGTCAAACGCACCCTCGTCCGCTCTCCGGTCAACGGAACCGTAAAAAAGCTTTTTGTCAATACGGTTTCAGGAGTTGTCAAACCGGGTATGGATCTGATCGAGATCGTCCCGGATGAAGATATGCTGCTGGTCGAAGCAAAGATTCACCCGCGTGACATCGCATTTTTGTACCCGGGACAAAAAGCCATCGTCAAAATCAGTGCTTATGATTTCACCATCTACGGCGGTCTTGAAGGAGAAGTGACCCACATCAGCCCTGACTCCATTACCGATCCCGACGGGAAAACCTACTATCTGGTACAGATCAAAACCGAGAAGAACTTTCTCGGTTCCGATGAGAGTGCGTTGAAACTTATTGTCGGAATGGTTGTTCAGACCGACATCATCACCGGGAAAAAAAGCATTATGGATTATCTCCTGAAACCGATTCTTCGTGCCAAATACAATGCTTTGAGGGAGAAGTGATGGATCGGCTGCTGCTCTACTCCAACAAACCATCCGTCATCGATCGCTGGAGATCTGTTTTGGATGCTTCTTCTTTCACTGTCAGCTCTTTTCACTCCTGTAACCGGCTCTACAGAGCACTCCCGGAAGCGTCTCACCACACCACGATACTTTATGACTACAATGCTCATCCAGAGCTTCTTGAAGAGCTTCTTGCCTATGTCAAATCCGAATGTCCGGATGTGAACGTAATGGCATTCAACGGAAAACCAAGTTTTGAAGAAGGAATGAATATGCTTGCCCGCGGTGCCAAAGCCTATGCCAACACCTACCTGACGGCCGAGAATCTGCTGCAGGCCATCGCAACGGTGCAAAGCGGCAATATCTGGCTCAATCCGGCATTCATCCATACCATGATAAAGAGTATCTCCATGATCCAGCCTATGGAGAACAAGCTGGCATCGCTCTCCGAACGTGAACACGAGTTGGCGAAAATGATCGCCCTTGGTATGAGTAACAGTGAGATCGCAGAGGAGATGGACATTACCGAACGTACCGTTAAATCGCATCTAAGCCATATCTACGAAAAACTCAATATCCACAACCGGCTCTCCCTGGCCATCTATTTCAATAAAGGGCACCTC
>JAYEMF010000019.1:13159-23086 GCA_034717975.1 Campylobacterota bacterium | reverse complement strand
AAAGATGCTATCTATGTCTGACCCACGTACCTCTCTTTTAGCGATTTTAGATGCTATAGACAAAATTGAACGCTATAGTGAAAAATTTAATAATGAAGATGACTTTTATCATGACGAATTGAGTTTCGATGCCACAATGATGCAGTTCATTGTTATCGGCGGAATGGTCGCAAAAATTAGTGATACAGTCCTGAGTTAAAAGAGAAACCTACGATGCAGCGCAAACGTCCGCGCAGACCGGAAAAGCCGCTATGAAGTCCATTAAAGAGGGTAAGTAAGTGGCAGATCTTAGAGCATTTTATAGATCTCTTTACGATGGCCTACTTTAACCACATAGATGATCAAACGATCATCTTCAATACGATACAAAACCCTGTAATTACCGACCCGAAGGCGGTACTTTTCATCTCCGCTAAGTTTTTTACAACCATCAGGTCTGGGGTTTTCGGCTAAAAGTTTGATTTTTTCAACAACTCTCTTAAGCTCCTGTTTTGGAAGCTTACTTATCTCTTTTGCAGCAGATTTTTTGATCTCAATATTATAATTTGCCATCGTCATCAAGCTGTTTTAAAAATGATTCAAAAGAGATAGTTCCTTCATCTTCGCGTTCTTCAAATGCTTTGAGGTCGGCACGATCCTCACGAAAGGCATCCTGAACAATGCTGTTTAGAAGCTGAGAAACACTGTTTGATGTTTCAACGGCTTTGAGTTTTAACAGTTTTAAGATCTCATCATCAAGTGAAACTGTAGTGCGTACACTCATTGGCAATCCTTTTTAAGATATATGGTAATTATAGCATATTGATGATATTGCATTAAGATGCAATTATGCTATAAAAGGTATAGGTATCACCAGACCCCTGTGACTTCTTCCTGCCCTTGTAGCAGTTTCTGCACTTTAAGAGCAGCCTTAAAGAAGATTGTTTTCTACTGCGTAGCGAGTCAGTTCTGCATTACTGTGCATATGCATCTTTTCAAAGATACGGATACGGTAAGTACTGATCGTTTTTGGTTTTATACCATATTTCTCAGCAATATGTTGCGGTTTAATCCCTTTTGCCAGATCCATGAAAATTTCATATTCGCGTTGCGACAGTTCACGATGAAGCTGGGCACTGGAGAGCAGTGTCGTCTCTCCATCCTTCTCAACAACCCGATGTTTCAGGTTATCCTCTATTTTTACCAGCAATTCATCAACTTTGACAGGCTTGATCAGATAGCCATCTATTTTAAGGTCAATGGCATCGAGCATATAATCGGTGTCCTTAAACGCTGTGGTACAGATGATGATAGTGTGTGAGTTGATTTTTTTGGCTTCAGAGATCATCTCCAAACCATTTAGACACGGCATATCAATATCAGATATAATAATATCCGGATGATATTTTTCAATAGCACTCAACCCTTCACAGCCATCCTTGGCACTATGAACAAAACCGAAGTAGTGTGTCAGGATCTCCTGCAGGTCATTTCTAACACTCTCCATATCTTCGACAATAAGAATCGATAAAGAAGAGTAAGGTTGATTGGTTGTCATCAGTCGTCCAGGTGAATTGCAAAATAATATTTTGCAATTGTAGCAAAGAGTTGATGTAATATGACATCATTCTGCAACTACCCATGGTAATTCAAGTTTAAGTTCTACATCAGTGCCACGTCATCCTCGGGCTTGGGCAGACGGTACAGTTATTGTAAAGCATACGCCATCTTCAATGTTTTCAACCTCCAGTGTGCCGTCCATATGTTCCTGGATGATTATTTTGGACATATAGAGACCGATACCTGTCCCTTTCCCCTCCTCTTTCGTCGTAAAGTAAGGTTCAAATATCTTGATCATACTCGCCTCGGGTATTGAGCCGCCGTTGTTGCTGATAGTGAGTACGACATTGTCATTCTCTTCAGCCGCACTGATGTCTATCTTCGCATCTACGACCGTACGTTCCATACACGCATCTCTCGCGTTGCCCATAATATTTAAGAGCACCTGTGAGAACTCGCTTTTATATCCGTCGATCTGAAGCTTGCTCTGCACATCCATATCTATCGTAATTCCATAACCCGAAAGCGTGGAGCTGAGCAGGTTCTCTGTCTCTTTAACAGACTCCAGTACGCTAAAGGGCTGTTTTGCTTTATTGGGCTGAAAAAAGTACCTGAAATCATCAATGGTAGATGACATTTTATTAACGACGCCCACCCCTTTGGCAACGGTTTGATGCAGCTGTTCAGTGCTGAGCCTATCGGCATTGTCAAGGATCTCCAACTTCTGGAACAGCAAAGAGAGTACATTGAGCGGCTGTCTCCATTGGTGGGCAATGTTCGAGATCATTTCGCCCATCGAAGCAAGTTTTGTCTGCTGTGCCAGCATCCTGGTTTGCTCCAGATTCTCTTCAAATCTTTTCGTGCTTAAAAGTTCCGCCTCTTTTTGCGGTGTGATATCGATGATCGTTCCGAGATAGTATATAACCTTGCCCTCTTCATCCCGTTCTACTACAGTACGGTCATCGATCCAGCGTATCTCGCCTGAAGCCGTTAAGATACGATAGATCTGGGTAAAGTTCTTTGTCCCGTTTTCCGAATACGCCATCACCTCTTCAACTACCTGTCTGATATCGTCAGGATGGATGATGTCCGCATATTTGATCTCTCCTGAGTAGAACTCGTCTGTAGTGTATCCAAACAGGGTGATGTTCTCCGAGACATACTCTACCGGCCAGGAAGCTTCCGCTTTCCAGCAAAAGACGATGGTCTGGCTGTTATCGAGAAGATTGCTGATCCGGTTGATTCTCTGTTCTGCTTCTACGCGCTCAGCCATACTAAAAGAGTGCGAGAGCATCTGAGCGATGGAAAATGCGAACTCCTGTTCCTCCCCTGTCCACTCTTTTATAGAACCAACCGCTCCAAAACAGACAACACCAACGACACTGCCCTTCTGGACGATCGGGATATCCATCACCGAGTAGATATCATAAGGACGGATAAACTGCTCTTGCAGCTCACTCATAAGAGGGTCCGTCCTTGCATCATTGACGATTAACGGCTTGCCATCTCTTAACGATTTAAAGTAAAGTGGACACATCGCTTCAGTGATACGTATATCATGGGAGTGCACCTTCATGCTCAGTGAGTAGTTATCCTGGCAGTCAAGTCTGTGATCTTCGGGCTTAAAGAGCCAGATACCGGAACGTTCTATATTTAATGCCTGTGCGGATATCTCTGTTGCCCGCTGAATGGAGTCTTGAAAACTGTACGATTTGGATTCCGCCTGTTCCAGCAGCAGTTCATGATAAGAGGCGATCAACGCTGCACGTTTTTTCTGTGCGTTAATATCTCTCAAGGAGGCATGAATGGCAGTCTCTCCCTCCAACACAAGACTTGTGAGTACCACTTCCGCCCAGAAGTCCTCACCGTCAAGCCGCTTATGCATCCACTGAAAACGATGACTCCCTTTTTCAAGGCAGAGTTTCATCATCTCTTCCGCTTTCTCATATGAGGCTCTGCCATCAGGCTGAATCTCAGGTGACAACATTGATGGGTGGGTATCTAAGATCGCTTCTTTACTGTCGGCATGGAGCATCTCTACTGCCGATAGATTGCAATCTACAAAGAGACCCTCCTTAAGGAGTAAAACAGTGTCTGCCGAGTGGTGGTAGATGCTTTCAAAGGGCGTCAAACACTTCTCCTCATTCATGCTGATACGCCGGATCTCTTAATTTGTCAATCGGTTCATCGTATCGACGATCTCATCCATCTTACCTTCTACGCCGGCAACATACTCCGTCAATTCGTTCATGCTGTTCGCATTTTGCCCCAGGGCATCACTGCTGTCATTAATAGACTGGATAAGCACATTGATGGTCGCTCCGGTCTCGGCAAGACTTTTTTGCGTCCGTTCTGCCAGTTTGCGGACTTCATCGGCAACGACGGCAAAGCCGCGACCATGTTCTCCGGCACGGGCAGCTTCAATCGCTGCATTCAAAGCAAGCAGATTGGTCTGCTCGGCAATATCACCGATCGTTGTCAGGATCTCTTTGGTCTCCTGGGCACTGCCCACAAGTTCTTTCAGGTTTCCTGTCATCTCGTTCTCTTTATCGGCTACTGTATGGATCTGAGAGATCGCCGTGGAGATCATATCGCTGAACTCCGAGATGGTATTTTCCTGAAGATCACTCAGTGTCTTCTCAAGGTTGCGGGTATTTTCTGCCAACTGTCCCTGAGCGGCCCTGTTTTCGTCATCCATCTTTTCAAGCGCTTCACCCAGAAGATTGGCATTTTCAAGCAGTTCCGCCATCTTGCCCTCGACTTTGATCTCTGCACGGGCCGAAAAATCGCCTTTGGCGAGCTTTTGCAGTGTATGGATCGTAATATCAAGATTTTCTGACGTGCTGTCAAGCATATTGTTGGCTGTTTTCTTGATCATCTGAATATGAGGGCTATGGGCATCGCTACAGATACGGGTATCGAAATTCCCTTGCTTTACCCGGTCAGCGACCAGTACCGTTTCTCCGGCCACTTCGGTATCTTTGATCACAAGCTGTTCATATTTTTCTGCAGCCTGCATCAGTTTTGCACCTACAGAGCCCTGAGCGAACTCCTGTTTTGTGATCCGATTACGTTTGAAATCAATAAAATCGATCAGTTCATCCGCAACATCAACAAGTTCGCCATTTGCAGCAGTAGTACCTCCCCTCAACATGAAAAGAGCAGCACCGAATGTAATGGTAAAGCCACCGAAAGCAGACCAGCTGTTTTCCAGCATAAAGAGCAGGAGTGACGAAAGGAGGAAAAGTACTCCCAAAATAGATATTTTAATAGTCATAGAGAAGTTGTTCATTCTGATTCCTAGCGTAATGTTTTATAGAGAGCTTCAGCCGCAGCGATCTCATCTTTGGATGCTTTTCGCCGGCACGACATATAGCCCTCTTCACTGCCGCAACCCTTAAAAGGATATACCGTGGCATAGACCCAGTAGTATCCCCCGCCGCTAATGCTGTTCTTGACATAACCGGTCCACACTTTGCCGGTTCTGACCGTATCCCACAGCTCTTTAAAAGCAGCAGCCGGCATATCCAGGTGACGAACGATACTGTGCGCTTTTCCAACCAGTTCATCAATCGTATACCCGGCGACCCGGCAAAAGTCTTCATTCGCAAACAGAATCCTTCCGCTTTTATCAGTCTGTGAGACCAGGAAATCGTCATCTTTCAGTACATACTCTCGTGACATCTGTCATTACCTCCGTGTTAATTTTCAGCAAATTATACTATAAAATAAAATAATAGCTAGTGGAAAAAGGAGGACAAGCCTTTTTCTACCTTCAAACCCATCAATAAGCAGTCAAACCACTCTTTTACTTTCAAGTCTCCGCTTAGACCTCTATTGTAAAACAGGCGCCTTCATCAGTGTTACAGGCACTCAACTTTCCACCCATATGATCTTCTACAATTATTTTACACATATACAATCCTATGCCGGTTCCCTTCCCCTCCTCTTTGGTTGAAAAATAGGGGTCAAAGAGTTTAGGCATTATTTCTGCTGGGACACCTCCCCCATTATCACAAACACTAACCTGAGTCCGCTCTTTATCATTCTTTACAGTAAGAGTGATTTTAGCCGGAGATTTTTCTCTTTCGAGAAGGATGTCTTTTGCATTGTTCAGCAGATTGACAACAACCTGGGAGAACTCATTTTTGAACCCTTCTATCGACACATCAGCATCAATCAGAAGTTCATACTCTATGTCGTTGTAGGTAAAAGTCGATTCTACGATAGCATATGCCTGCTCTATGGCTTCACTTGCTAAAAAGCGCTCTTTTCGCTTGTTGGGATTAAAAAACTCACGGAAATCATCAATCGTATTTGACATCCCATCAATCAACTCCATGCTTTTATCTACACTCTGATTAAGATTCTCTCTATCGAGCATCTCCCGATCATTATAAAACCTTATCTTCTGTACAATTAGGCCGAGTGCATTCAGAGGCTGACGCCATTGATGGGCGATATTGCCGATCATCTCACCCATGGAAGCAAGCCTTCCCTGCTGTACCAGAAGAAGCCGTTTTGACTCAAGCTCTTTTTCCATCATATGTTCTTTCGTGATATCACGGGCAATTCCAACAATACCGATGGTCTCTCCTTTGGCATTCAGAAGAGGAGACTTGGCCGTTGAAAAACAGAGCTTATTCCCCTCGGCATCCGTCACCCACTCTTTTATAACCTGTGGTCCTCCAGCTTCAAGCATCGCAGTGTCAATACTCCGGAAATGATCAGCCTCCTCTTTTAAAAAGAGTTCATAATCATCTTTCCCTATAACTTCATCTGTAGAAGAGATACCTGCCAACTCAGCAAAATGCCAGTTACATCCGATGTACTTAAACTCAAGGTCCTTGTAAAAAATGGCATCGCCAAGTGATTCGGTGACACTTTGCAGCAGTTCATTGTTTTTTACGATGTCACGATTTGCCCGGGTAAGTTCCAGGGAACTGACCTCAAGAGTATGATCAAGTAGCTCCCGCTCAACAGAAAAGTCCTTATAAGACTGTTCGACAAGCTCCAAAAACTTTTTAAACTCCTCAGGCGAATCATCAATATTGAATGCTTTTCCATACACCTTTTTGAGCTGTACCTTCAATAAACGATGCATCTCAATCCTCGTAGATCACTGTCAGTGTCATGGTCTGATTGTGCAGTTTGCAATCTAAGAGATCATCACTGAAGGGAGCGATCTCGCCATAAGAGTAAAATCCGACAAGCTGTGTTTGATCACCGAGTATCTCCTGTATAACCTCTATCTCTTCATCGACCAATTGCTTCAATACACTTCGCCGTCCGCTGCAGCTTACCGTCAGAGCCAGGGAACGCTTCGTATTATGGGGAGTGATCGCATTGGCTGCAAGGGAAGCACCATCGATCAGGTTCTCTATATTTGTCCTCATCAGACGTACAATAGATCTTTGCGGAATATCTCCGGCAAAGACGATCGACCTGTCTTCATTGATACCCATCATGACACGGATCACCTCATTATCACTGTCATGCTCTTTTATATTGAGCGGGAAGAGTAATCCGCTTGCCGGCAGATCTTTAATATACTCACCCAGATAGTTTTCATAGAGTTCAAGTGCCGGCTTGTCATCAATTTCGTAGACAATATTTCCCTCTGACTTTGTCACTACACGCTCTGCCCCGAACTCATCCCATCCCGCTTTACATCCGATACGCACATGAAGTGATTCGCCGTAAAATCCGATGGCTACAGCCGCCATCTCCTCAGCCGGCCCGTCGATAAAGACAAGCGTATGATCAAACCTCATATCATCACCGGCCAAGCCGCCGGTGACACTGACTTCTGAAATACTGTTCACTCCTTTTGTAAGCTCTGAACCATTTGTCTTCAGGCTATCTGCCAAGACAAATATATGACGAAGACCATCTTGAGGCAGACCTTCCACCAGGGCTTTGGAGCTTTCAATGAGAGATTCACCCCTCAGGGCATGCACACTGTTGACCGAAATATGGCCTTTGTCAAAACTGACAGCCGTTGCCACTGCTCCGTATTCGCTAAGAGTATTATCGAGAATGTTTCCGGCTGTGGATGCACCGACTATATGCGCATTTGGATATTTCTGCTTCAGCAAGGCTGAATGATTATATGCCTGCAGCACATCGATATCGCCAAATACAAAGACTATATCTACCGCATCGGCCCGGCATTCGCCCTTATCTTCCAAAATCCAGCTACTCTTTTCAAAATGGAGTTTATCTATAGTCATTGTTGTCCTTCGTGTGTACTTTTAGTGGTGGTTTTCAATGATCACTCTTGAAATCGTATTCGTCAAGTGATGCGTTAATCCAGACCTTGCCATTACTCACTCTCATCATCAAACTGTGCCTTGATGGCAAGAAACTCATCGAGGTTATCCAAAAAAAGATCAATCAGTTCCGGATCGAACTGCCTGGCCCGCTCTTCCCGGAAGAGAGCAAGAATCTTTTCCAGCGGCCAGGCCTTTTTATAGACTCTGTCATGGCCGAGGGCATCAAAGACATCGGCGACAGCCGTAATACGCCCATAAATATGGATCGCTTTACCGGAAGTTCCATTTGGATAACCGTTGCCATCCCACCTCTCATGATGTTCCCTGGCTACGATCGCTGCTGAACGCAAAAGTTTCTGCCTGGAGTGACGAAGCATCTCATAACCGAGTGAAGCGTGCGTCTTCATCGTCTCAAACTCATCCTCGGTCAGTTTTCCTGGTTTGTTCAAAATGGAATCGGGAATACCCACTTTACCGATGTCGTGCATCGGTGAAGCCATCTTCAGCTCTTCTGCCTCTTCCAGGCTGAGACCGACCTTCAGTGCTAAAAGTCTGGAGTACTCCGCTACACGTCTGACATGCGCCCCGGTCTCTTTCGAACGTGTCTCGCCGATTGCACCCATGGTCGAGATAACCTCACGCTGCGTAGCAACGATCTCCTCATTCAGGTGGACACTCTCTGTCAAATCGACATAGAAACAGAAAACCTCCAGAATCTCGCCGTACATTCCTACTATGGGGATGAAAGAGCTCTCCAGATAGATAGCTTTACCCTCTATATCACAATGCTCAACCAGTCCCTGCCACTGCGTACCGCTTTGAGTCGTGCCGCCAATCTTTTTTTTCAGTTTTTGACGATCCTCGGGCTTGATCAATGTCATGTAATCCATGCCACCAAGCTCACCCTCTTTGTAGCCAAACAACTTGTCAAACGCTTCGCTTGCCATGGTTATGGTACCATCACTCGTTGTCCGGCAAAAGAGCGTACTGCTCTTAATCGCCTTCTCAAACTCATCAATAAAGGCGATTTTCTCATCTAGCGTCTTGGCACTTGAGTAGAGCTTGTTTTCCAACTTTTCGCGCTGGAGTTCACGCTCGGTAATATCTTTACGGATGGAGATGAACTCGACTATCTCATCATTAATTCCAAGGATCGGGGTGATCGTCGAATCTACATAGTAGCTCTCGCCGCTTTTGGTTCTGTTTTTGACAACTCCGGTCCATTTCTTCTTTGCCAATATGGTTTCCCACATCTCTTTAAACGTCGATGCCCGCATATCCGGATGACGGACAATATTGTGTTTTTGACCGACCAGCTCCTCTTTGGAGTAGCCACTCATCTTGATAAAAGCGTCATTGACGTAGGTAATAATCCCTTTCGGACTCGCTTTCGAGACGATGGAACTCTCGTCTACCACCTCTTTATATTGCGCCAGTATCTGCTCCTGCTCTTTCAAACGCTTGGTCTCAATAATTTTGGCAGCCACCTCTTCCAAAGTATCAAAAAGCTGCTTGAGATTAACCGGTTTAAGGAGGTAGTAGTGTATGCCTATACGAATCGCTTCAAGAAGGTAGTCCGTATCACTGAAGGCAGATGAGACTATGATCGGGATATGAGGATTCTCTTCCCGGATAGCTTTGACCATCGTGATCCCATCCATCTTCGGCATACGGATGTCGGTCAAGATAACATCCGGATGAGCCTCACGATAGTGCTGAAGCCCCTCTTCACCGTTTGTTGCAACGATCAGCTCCCGGCATTCATCTTTAAGAAGTTCAGCAAGTTCCGGGCGGATATTCTGATCATCCTCTATATAGAGTAACCGTATCTTAGATAATGATGTTTGGTGCATGGTTATTACTACCTATGATTTTTGACACTATTATAGAGAAATAACGTGTTAAAAGATAGTAGCAAAATGAGCACAAGGTAATCTACCCGGAATTCAGGGCACTTCTGGCCATTGACATTTCAATTAAGCCAAAGGTATACTGGCACAGATAAACTTCCTTCCGGACTTCAACAGATGCAGAAACTGACCAAAGTAAGATGAGGAGAGTGTGATAATTGAGATCAGCGATAATGCCGGCGGGATTCCCGATGCCATCATCA
>JAYEMF010000019.1:0-13059 GCA_034717975.1 Campylobacterota bacterium | reverse complement strand
ACCGCCATCATCTTGCTTGGTAGTAAAATGTGGTTTAAAGATCTCTTCTATTACATTTTCCGGTATCCCTCGGCCGTTGTCCTTTACTGAAAACATCACCTCTTCATTTTTTTCACTGCACTCTATAGCGATTATCCTCTCTTCATTTTTTATACCGCTTTTCACCATCTCATCTTTTGCATTATTTACAAGGTTGATAAAAAGATGTTTTATCTCATTTTCATTTGCATTTATAACTATAGTTTCGTCACACAGTATATTAACGCTAACGGTATGCTTGATCAGTTCATCTTTCAGCAGAAGAGTGATTGTATTCAGAAGAGAGTTTATATTTATAGGTGTTATATTATTATTTGGTCTAAAAAATTTCCTGAATTCATCAATTGTATCTATTAAATGATCTATCTGTTTTTTTATATCTGTTCTGCATTTATCTATATGTTCTTTATCTATTGCCCCGTCTTCATTGGCCAAGGCACTTATAAATTCACTTTTCAGAGCTATTGCATTCAGCGGCTGTTTCCATTGATGGGCAATAGCATCTATCATCTCACCCATTGCTGCCATTTTTGACTGTTGTATCAGGAGCTTGTCTTTGTGCATTAACTCTTCTACCTGCAAGTGTACTTTCTGTTCTAAAGAGTTTTTATATGCAAGGTTTTCTTTTTTTAGATTTAGATTTTCAATGCATTTGGATAAAGCCTGTAAGAACTGATCCATTCTAATAGGCTTTAGCAGGTATCCCTCAATACCCAGCTTGATACTGTCCATAAAAAAATCTGTTTCATTATAGGCCGAGAGCACCAGGATGGGTGCATTTTTGTTGATTTGTCTTATTTTTTTGTCATCTCCAGGCCATTCAGGCGAGGCATATTGATATCGGTGATAATTAGGTCTATGGGATGATTTTTAAACTTTTCAAAACCATCTTCACCATCCACCCCAACGGTTATCTCATTAAAAAATTCTCCTAAAAGTCCCTGCATTGAGACTCTGGCTTCTTCATTGTCTTCTACATATAAAAGCCTGAGGGGCTGTGAGTGTTTTATTACATTTTCTATGTTAGTCACTGTCTGCTCCCAATATTATTTTAAAAGCAGCACCATCCTTATCATTGTATACACTCAGCTTGCCGCCGCAATGTTCTTCAATAATGATTTTTGACATATAAAGTCCCAGTCCGGTCCCATCTTTTTTTACTTTTGTTGAAAAATACGGGTCGAAAACATTATCTATAATCTCTTCTGAGACTCCACCGCCATTATCACTTACCGTCAATATAGTGCCAGAGGTTTTTATAGTGATTTTTGGATTTATTATCTTTTTTTCTATCAGGACCTCTTCTGCATTTTTGATTAAATTCAATATGACTTGCTTTATCTCATTCGGATAGGTATTAAAAGTATTTTCAGACTCCAACTCTTGTATTAATTCTATATTTTTATTTATAATTGAAACTTCTATGATCCCTAAAACACTTTGTACTAGTTCGTTATAAGAGGTCTCCCTCTTCTCTTTATTGGGTTTAAAAAAATCTCTAAAGTCATCTATAGTAGAACTTAGATGTTGGGAATAGTCCGATATTCGTTCTGAGAGTTCCAGTGCCGTATCTTTATCAAGTTTATTTACTTTTGCTTTTAGATGCATACTTGCAGTTGTAGCGCTAATGGCAGAAAGAGGCTGTCGCCATTGATGCGCTATCATACCTATCATCTCACCCATCTGGGCCAGTCGGCTTTGCTGCATCATTTGCTTATCTTTTTTCCTGTTTTGTGACACTTCTTCATTTACTCTTCGCAGTAAAGACTCATTTAACTCTTCCAACTCCTTGTCTTTTTTGATATTGGAGTTGACAATGCGGAAAGAGTATATGAATATTGCTGTAACCAAGATGAGCATAAAGATCAGAAGATATCTGTAATAGATGATCTTGTCACTGAAATATTTCTCGTCATTGGCTAACAACTTTTCTAATAACTTTGTGTTCTGATAGTTTAACTCTTCTGCTAAATCAACTAACTTATGTGTTGTTTTCAGCCTTGACTCAAAACTTTTCCCATTATCGTTTAAAATGACAAGACCACCTTTGCTTGCCTTTAACTGCTCTAGAGTCTTATGAACCTTCTCTATTATATTTTGTAAGTTCTTTGTATCAACATACTCACGAAGCAGGCTGATGATGTTATGCAGCTCTTCCGAACTTAAATACACCAGTTTGTTTTGCTCTATGTAAATGCTCTTTTTAGTTGCATCCATATCCCTACTCTCCACAAAATCTTCTAAAATATTATGCGAAATACCAAGCGAGATTAAAAACTCAGGCAGGTAGTGTGTCATAAGCGTACCTAGAAAATATTGCTCTTTGTCTTGAGAAAAGAGTATTTCAGCCTTGTTTCCCACAATGTAATTTTCATGATTCATATAATCAAAAAAATCATAATAATGAGCATCCTTATGATTTTCATGAAGCTTATCTATGGATTCCAAGTGTTTATTTAAAGTGCTATTGTGAAACTCAGGATGGATTCTTTGAAAGGTGTAGATCGCTTTTATATTTGCTTGCATTGACTGCTTTAGTATACCGTGACCTTGCATATTGATGGTATCGGCACTAAGTTTGTGCAACAACTTTAAGTATTTGACACCGGTTATTTTATTTTGTGTTGAGGCAAGATTCTTGTTGTAACCAGACAATATATCTGTGTAGAAATTAAATATAGAGCCGATCAGTATTGCATACAACAGGGTAAAGTAAAATGCTATTTTCCCTACTGGTTTACTCATCATTTCTATTTACCTTTTATCCCAACCGAGCATGCCCCATGCTTCCAGGTCCTGCTGAAGTGTTTTCATATCTCTGTCTTTTTCATGACAGGCATAACAGGCATTTGTCTCTTTGGGCATTTTATACTCCAGGGTCTCTTTCGGTGTTGTAAATCCAAACATATGGGTTCTTACAGTAATAGGAGACTTACCGGTATGTTTCCCGACTTTAGGCATGTGACACTCAACACAGAGCGAGCCTTTTGAAGTGGCTTTATGGTGAGTATGCTTTTCCAGGCTCTCCTGGTGCGGTCCTATAACTGAGCCGAAACCGTGACACTTCATACATAGGTCATTTCCGCTGTTCTTTTCTGCTGTCGGTTCAAGGGTATGCGGATCATGGCAGTTTATACAGGTTATGCCGTGCTTGCCTTTGATGGAGTGAACAAACTCATTGCCCTGCATACGGTTTTTCTTACCCATACCATTGGCATAGAACTCTTTAGTCTCCTCTCCCAGGACAAAAGGAGCTACCAGCTTATACTCACTCAAAGCTCTACCCGCTTCATAACCAAAAGGGTAGTCTCTGGCATCACCATAGATCTCACTCATATTGTGCTCTTTAAGGCGACTGTCTCTATTTCTCATATGGCACTGCAGGCAGACCTCATTTTGTCGAACAGGATCGCTGAGTGAAGCCAGGTGGACTTTTGACTTCGGCTTTTTCACATGTTCAGATGCCGGTCCATGACATGATTCACAGGCTATGCCATTATCGACTCGCTTCTCTTGTGACATAAACCCTGTAAAGTGACAGCCATCACAGGCCCTTGAAGTCGGCAACTGCCCATTATCATGCGGGTATGCATCTTTGTACCAATACTTCCACGGTTTGAACCCCTGCCACTTCTGAGTCTGAACATTCCATTGGTAATTGCCAAGGACATAATCTTCACTGCCATTATGATCTTTTCGCATCATAAACCGCTGTTTGAACTTTCCGCCAACCGTGTAGACCGCATCTTTCAGGGCAAAATCAGCATCGGAAGGAAGTTGTGAGAAGTCTGCCACTACGACAGAGGGGTCAATGTGCGGATCTTGTATCATTTTAGGATGACGGGAGTGGCTCCAGGCTTTATGATTATCTTCATGACACTCCAGACACTTGGCAGCTCCGACGAAATGCGCATCCTTTTGTTCGTCTGATTGCAGATCAACCTCTGTACCCACATGCTCCTGCGTCAACTGTTCGTAGAACGGCAACACTTTAGAAGCCTCTTTATAAGCCATATAACCACCGGCAAGAGCAACGACAGCAGCAATTAAAGTTAAAATCTTTTTCACTTTAATTTATCACCATTAAGCGCTTCACTCTTTTCTCTGTTGTCAACATTTATTATGCATCCTTATTTAGAACATAATACCAACCAAATATATGACAACTATAACATTTTGAATTTTTTTCATGTCTCAATAAGAGCAGGTTCTCTCCCTCCGCACAGTTCCTCTTTTTTGTATTGCACAGGTTCAAGTACATCCAGTGGTTCACTAAAAAAGTAACCTTGACAGCCGTATACATCAAGCTCTTTTACTTTTTCATAAACACTTTCGCTGTGCACATACTCTGCGATCACCTTGATGCCCATCTCTTTTGAAAAGTTCACAATAGCTTTTGAAAGGATATGAGAATTTATGTCTTTGTCTATATTTTTAATAAGTGAACCGTCGATTTTTATATAATCCGGTTTTAGCTCAATGAGGTGTGAGAAGTTTGAATAACCGCTTCCAAAATCATCGAGAGCGACCTTCACCCCCAATGCTTTCATCTGTACAATAAAATCTCTTACAACGCTAAAGTCCTCTATATCCTCGGTTTCGAGAATTTCAAGAATCAGGCGCTTGGCAATGTCTGTGGCCGCCAACTGCTCTTTTATAAACATGACGATCTTCTTGTTTGATATATCTTCAAACGAGAGGTTTAGCGAAAAAGATTCCGGCCTGTCTCTGAAAACATCGATCGATTTTCTGATCATCATTTTTGTCAGTTCATGATAATAAGGTGTGTTTTTAATGGAATCGATGAAGAAAAACGGTGATATGACCTTCCCATCATCAAGAATACGGGCCAGGCACTCATAGGTTATGCCGTCCTCTTTGATGATCGGCTGAAAAAATGGTACCAGTCTATCTTCTTTCAGTGCCTCTTTTACCACGCTTACAGCTTTGAGATCATCTACATAGTGCTTTTCAAGACCGAGACCTTCCGAATAGACCACCAGAGGCTGATATGTTTTTTTAGCATAATTGAGTGCCATATCGGCACACCCCAGAAACTTGCTGCCTTCCATGTCGTTTGCAACGGCTATGGTAACGGAGAGGTTAACCTCGATCTCAGAACCGTTGACATCTATTTTAATTGCCGTTGATTTAATTGTTTCTATAACTTCGTTGGCTTTTTGTATGCAAAATGCCAGGTCATAGCATTTGGTATTGAGGTAGACAAACTGATCACCGGAAATTCGATGTACAGAACACTCGCCATCGGCAATCTCGGCTAACACCTTTGCTACACCGACCAGTATCTTATCACCAATTTCTGCACCATAAATATCATTGATGGCTGAGAACCTGTTTAGATCGATCAGTGACAATCCACTCGCCTGGAAATGATCAATATTCTCGAGCAGTGCAGTCCGGTTCTGCAAACCGGTCAATGCATCATGGTAGTAAAGATATTTCAGTTCGTCTGTCTTCTCTTTCACTCTTGATTTCAGGTTCTCCTGATAATCTTCATTCTCTTTTTTAAGCCGTATTTTTTCGACTATTTTGCGGATGCTCTCAACAAACTGTTCAAATTCGATGGGCTTGAGCAGGTATCCATCTATGCCCATACGGATCGTATCCATAAAATATTCGGATTCGTTATAGGCCGAGAGAATTAAAATAGGAATATCGCTGTTGAGTTCCCGTATTTTATTGACCATCTCTATTCCGTTCATCTGCGGCATATTGATATCACTTATTATCAGATCAAAGTTCTCCTGCCGGAATTTTTCCCATCCGTCGCGTCCATCGATCGCTACGCTGATCTGCCCAAAGAAATTCTCCAGCATCCCCGATGTCGATACTCTTGACTCTTCATTGTCTTCGACATAGAGTACTTTTAAAGGGTTGCTGAACTTCAGCAGTTGCTCAATCTTGTCTTCGCTCATGTTCTCTCCTTGGAATCCAACGACAGTTTTATGGCAAACAGTGCCCCTGTTTTTGAGTTCAATATTTTTAGAGGTGCCCTTTATTGTTAGAGCTCTTGCGAAAGCTGGCTTTTTTAAAACCAGAGGTTTCTATTTCTTAAAAATAATTTTCATTGGTTCATCATGGTGTATAGTTGGAATGATCGACGTGAACTGACTGGACAGCCTCTTTGCAACCTCATTTACAAATTGTGTTTTCTTGCAGTCGGTATCATCTGAGAATTTCCAATAAAGATGAAATCGTTCTTCATCCGATGTAACCCGAATCCTCTGAGTCAATATATCTGCAGTTTTTTTCACATGTTCTTTGTAGGAACGAAACAGAGGCTTTGGCCTAATCAGTGTATTCAAAATTACATCTTTTCTCATCTATACTCCCAATCTAAAGAAGTCAGTTTTTTTTGTTAAACCATCTAATTCTATAAGAACAATATATGTAAAATGTAACATTGATTGTTACACTGTTTTCAGCCGATAACCACGTGCATACCCGTTTTCAATAAACGGTTCATTATGGTCTCCCCTGGCAGCGATTTTCGCATTCAGTCGATAAACAAGCTGGGTCACTTTGTGATCATGTGTTTCATCAGGCACTTCATCACTCCAGACATAGAGGACTATGTTATGGCGTGAAACATAATTTCCCGGGTTGCTTCCCAGCAGTTCCATAAGCATGATCTCTTTTTTGGTCAGTTTGACGGGTGTCTCTTCATCCAAAAGCAGACGGTTTGCTTCATCCCATGCCAACCCTTGATCGAGGTACACTCTTTTATCACTGCTTATGTGTTCAATGATTTTTTTCAGAGTACCTAACAGAAGATTATCATCGATGGGCTTTAGGAGATAGGCCTCGAGTTTAAGGTTTACAGCGCTCAGCAGCCTCTCCCTTTCCGAGTGTGCACTCAGCATAACAATAGGGGTACTCTGGTCGTCTTCTCGAATCATTCTGACAGCTTCAAGACCATCCAGGCCTGGCATACTTATATCGAACAGAAGAATGTCAGGCGCTTTATCTGTATAGATTTTAAGCGCTTCATTGCCATCAGCAGCTGTATAGACCGTCTCAAAAAGTGTTTTAAGCACATAGGTATAGTTTTCTCTGGTCTCCTGATCATCCTCGGCATAAAGAAGTGTTTTACCCTTCATCACCAGCCTTTTTGGAAATTTCAATCTCAAAACAGGCACCGTCATTTATATTTCTCACCTGTAGTTGACCTCGCATACTGCTCTCGACAAGCATTTTCGCCATGTATAATCCAAGGCCTCTCCCTTCATTGGCAAACTTTGTGGTGTAGTAGGGTTCAAATACACGGCTGGCATCTTCAGCTTCTATCCCGCCGCCATTATCGTGAATACAGAGGTAAGCCGTATCTGTATGATCTTTAATAGTGATCTCGATCTCCGGTTTTTCTGTCGCTTTGGCTTCAAAGTTGTCAATGGCGTTGTTCATAATGGCCAGTATGACCTGTCGATACTCTTTCTCAAAAGATAAAACAGTAATATCTTCATCAGCTTTAATCTTGACGTCAATCCCTCTAAGACGGGACTCAATCAGTTTCAACGACCCTTTCACAGATTCCAGAATCGAAAATCGTGTCTCTCTCTTTTCCGGGTGGAAAAAGTTGGCAAAATCTTCAATCGTATCCGACATATATTTGGTATTTTGTTTGACATTTTTAATTTTGGACTCAAGTATTGCACGATCAATATGCTCGGTTTTAAGCATAGTGCTAATGACAGCGATATTGGAATTGATCCTGTTGAGAGGCTGACGCCATTGATGGGCGATATTGCTGATCATCTCTCCCATACCCGCCAGCCTGGCCTGCTGGGCAATGTACTCATTTTGTCTGCTTATCTGATCGACCTGCTCCCTGACTCTCTCTTCAAGGGTGCTGTTACAGAGAGCCAGTTCGTGTTTTATGACAATCTTTTCTGTCACCTTCTCAATGACACCAAGTAGGTCTTCTAAGGTAAATGGCTTTAACAGATAGGCTTCGACCCCCAGTTTGATACTGCTGATAAAATAATCCGTCTCATCATAGGCAGAGACAATGACAATCGGTACATCATCATTGACCTCTCTGATCTTTGTGATCATACCCAGTCCGTCCAGCTTTGGCATATTGATATCGGTGAAGATCAGATCATAATCTCCCGCGGCAAATTTTTCTGCTCCCTCTTTGCCGTCAACAGCAGTCACGGTCTGTTCAAAAAAGAGACGCAGTATCTCAACCGTCTCCATACGCGCCTGTTCATTGTCTTCAACATAGAGTACAGAGAGTCTCTTTGTCTGGCTGATCAGTGTCTCAATAGATTTCACGTGGAACCTCGATGGTAAACAGAGCACCTTCCTCTTCATTACGGACACTCAATTTGCCCTTACAGTGCTCTTCAATTATCATTTTGCTCATATAGAGACCAAGTCCCGTACCGTCTCTCTTTTTTGTCGTAAAATAGGGATCAAAAATTTTATCGATGATACTCTCTGGTATACCGCCGGCATTATCCCTTATCTCAAGAGTACAGATATGATTTCCAGGGTAGCTCTTAATCATGATCCGTGGATCAGTGATCTCTTTTTCCCCTAAAGCCTCTTCCGAGTTTTTAAGAAGATTGATAATGACCTGTTTGAATTCATTCGAATAGGTCTTTATTTTATGGTGGCTATTACATTTATAGTCATAGTCCAATGCAATGCCTTTACTCTCAACCGTAGGTTCAACAATCGTTAATGCACCTTTAACGATCTCTTCAACCGTTGTCACCTGCATCACTTTTTCCTCTTTGAAAAAATTTCTAAAGTCATTGATCGTCTCACTGAGATGTTGAGCATAGCCTGTAATATTTTTTAGCTTTGTGTCAAAGAACTCTTTTTCATACCGGTTGAGCGTATTTTTAAGTGTGAGTGTTCCCGCAGCCGCACTGATAGCGGCAAGTGGTTGGCGCCACTGATGGGCGATCATGCTCAACATCTCCCCCATCAGGGCAAGTCGTGACTGCTGAAAAAGCATCTGATCTTTTTGATGCAGGTTTCTCAAAGCAAGTTCAATTCGCTCTTCAAGATGCTCGTTCAGTTCACTAAGCTCGTTGGCCAGATTGATCTCGGTAGTCAGATCCGTATGGGTACCGATCATTCGAATTGGTTTTCCATCTACATCAAACTGTACTTTTCCCCGATCGTAGATCCATACCCAGTGACCGTCTTTATGACGAAGGCGATGTTTGTTTTCATAAATATCTTTTGTAGCATCGAGATTTAATTCAATATCTTCCATTGCCTCTTCCAGATCATCCGGGTGAACCCGGGATTTCCATGCTTCAAAACTGTTTTCAAGCTCATCATCCTTGTAACCCAGCATCTCTTTCCAGCGAGGTGAGAAATAGACGCTGTTGTCTATGAGGTTCCAGTCCCAAAGGCCGTCACGGCTTCCGTCAAATGCCAACTCCATACGCTCTTTGAGATAACTGTTTTGAAGTTCCAGCTCTTTTTGCTCGGATATCTCTCTCCAGAGAACATGAAGGATCTCTTTATCATTTATACGTAAAGGCGTTAAAGTGATCTCTGCCCAAAAGTCTTCACCGGATGCTTTTGTATGTAGCCACTCAAATCGGTGCCCTCTTTTTTCATATGCTAACGTCATCATCTCATCAGCTTTTTCAGATGAACGCCTGCCATCAGGCTGAAACTCTGGAGATAGCGCTGCCGGACTCACATTTAAAATATCCTCTTTGCTTTTATACTTAAGCATCTTTACAATAGCATCATTACAGTCGGTAAACTTTCCATCATCTAAAATAAGAATACCATCCATTGCACTCTCAAAGATCAGCTCATAGATCTTTTTCTGCTCTTTTATTTTCTCCTGTTGCATTACGATACGGCTGTTTGCTTCCAGCAATAGTTTATTGTGACGTTTTAAAAAACGCTGACGATAAAGAAATCCCAAAATAATCAACAAGGTGACACTCATCAATTGTAATATGGGACGATAATCAGTTTCACTTACTTTTCTCGTTCTCATCCAGCTGCCAATAATTTTTGTCACTTTTTCTGATGTGAGTGACGCAATCGCTTTATTGAGAATATCTCTCAGGGTGATATCGTTACTTGAAATTCCCATGGCACCTTTGAGTACAAGATGGTTGATTTTTGTATTGATTTTAAGTTCACCCGTATAGTCATTGTTAATGGCAAAGGCTGCAACCCGATAAATATCGATATAACCGTCAAGTTCACCGTCAGCTACCTGTTTCATGCCATCTTCTGTTGATGCGACCTCTTTGACCTTTAACAGTGGATACTCTTTTTTAATGTATGCAATGATATTTTTGTATTTACCGATAACACCGATAGATAGCGCATTGTGGTCTGACATGTTGTCAATATAGGGTTTATCAAGTTTTGTCACCAGTGCAACACTGTCCTGGAAGATATTTCTTGAGGGGGTGATCCCTTCAAAAGTATTTGCGGAAGACTCCATGGCGGAGATGACATCAGCCTCTCCGTTTAAAACCATAAAGGCACATTCAGCTGCACTTTCTGCATCAACAAATCTAAAGGGCAAACCGACACTCGATTCAAGCTCTTTCAAGATGTCGTGAAGAATGCCGAAACCACCTGCTTCATCACGCCCACAATAGGGAAGCCAGTCAGCATGTCCGCAGACGACAATCTCTTTCTTGGCTGCCAGATACTCCTGTTCCTCATTGGTAAAGGGTGTCTTTTTGTTTGGATCTCCATTGAAAATAAAGGCACTGAAATCAACAGGTTTATCGATCAAACCTACCTGCTTGCAATAGTCATAAATGGTAAATACTTTTTCTCTGTCAATAGTTCCGATCTGATCGGTTTTATAAAAAGCCAGTTCCCTGAGAACACTTGCCTCATTCATCAGGCTTTCTCTGCTCTTGTTCTGTGTATTGTATTTGTGAAGTATCAGATCAACTGTCTCTTCAATATGGTCAAAAGCATACTCCCACCCCTTTAGTGAAGCCTTTTTGAAGTTGATGGTTCTTTGGCGCCGACCTACCGCTTCGTCTTCACTGGTAAAAAGCACATCGCTGTAGAAATCAAAGCCGTAATCTTTTGGATTGAAGACTACAATGTTGGCATTCAATGTTCTTAAGGTATGACTTTCATTAGAGTGGTAAGCGACCATCGCATCAACTTTGTCTTCAAGAAGATTTTGAATATCACTCCGGCCGTTGGAGACAAGTGTACCTATCTGCTCAAGGGACTGTTTATTGAGCATCATGATAAGAGAAATATCATTGACGATGTCTGCTCCGCCGGTAAAACGTTTGCCAAAAAAATCTTCGATACTTTTGATGCCGGAACTCTTTTTGGCAATGAGAACAATGGGAGAGGATTGAAATATTGGTGCAAGCATTACTAATTTTTTTCCCTGAGAACGCTCGACTATAAGCGAGGTTCTTCCGGTACCGTAGGTGGCTTTTCCTTGCACAACATCATCTGAAACGCTGCGCAGCTCATTCATCTCTCTAATCTCCACATCAAGACCGGCTTCTTTATAGAAGCCTTTCTCTTTTGCCATATAGTAGCCCGCAAACTGGAACTGATGTTTCCACTGCAGCTGAAGAGAGATGTTTTCCAGCCCCTCACGGGCATACAGCAATGTGCCAAGCAGCAGTAAAAGAAAGACACTCAAGCGTTTAATCATTGACATACCACACGATCTCTTCCTTCACTTTTTGCACGATAGAGCGCTTCATCAGCCCGACGGAACAACTCCCGCTCATCATCATCGCTTCGAAAGGAGGTGACACCGAAACTGACCGTCAGAGCATCGAGCGGTTTAGGCACATTTGAGATAACTCTTTTACGTATTGACTCTGCCATGCTGCACGCCTGTTCCTGATCCGTATTTGGCAGAGCGATTACAAACTCTTCGCCGCCCCAACGCACAAAAAGATCACTTTCGCGCTGCGTATGCCTGATAATAGAGACCAAGTGTATCAAAACTTCATCACCGGTCAGGTGTCCATACATGTCATTAATCTGTTTGAAGTGGTCAATATCAAAAAGTATCAGAGAGAGAGGTGCAGTGTAACGTTTAGCCAGTGAAATCATTTTTGGCAGTTCATCGTTGAAATAAGCACGGTTATAGATACCTGTCAATATGTCGTGTGTCGCATTAAAATAGTTCTCCTGCGATTTTTTATGGATGTTTGTAATATCGGTAAAGGTTGCAATAAAAAAATCGCTCATACTCTCAAGATGGTTGACCTGTACGGTAAATACCCGCTCTTTACAACTCTTTTGTTCATGCATGCAGACCAGTCTTGACTCCTCGTTCTCTTGCATAAATGAGTCGATCCAGATCTCTTCTTTGTTCTGCATGTTATCTACATAAAAGTACCCATTTTTTTCCAGAAAATAGTAACATATGCATGAATGCTTTTGCAAAAACTCTTTTAATATATCTACATCAAAAAAGTCAAGAAAAGCCTGATTTGCCTGTATGATCTGACGGCCATCGGTTACAATAATAAGATTTTGCTGCTGGTCCATCATGTTTTGGAGTAATGTAAGCTGCTGCCGCTCTACTTCGCGCGCTTCTGCTTCCATTTTCAGTTGCTGCTCCTGCAGGCTGACTTTCTCCTCCAGGTCCTCCCTCTCCAGCTCATGTTTCTTCATGGATGTGATTTTTTCAACACTCGATTCAATGGTTTCAAGAAATGTTACCAGCTCCATCGGTTTTAAAATATAGCCGCTTATGCCAAGTCCTATGCCTCTTTTGAGATATTCGCGTTCATTATGTACCGAGACAATAAGTATAGGAGTAGTCCGATCGGTTTCTCTGATACGGGCAATCAGATCAAGACCATTTAAAACCGGCATATTGATATCGGTAATGATCAGGTCAAATCGTTTGTCCCTGTAATGCTCCAAAGCTATGGCTCCATTATGTGCAACACAGATATCGTCAAAAAACATATGTAAAACTTCCAGTGTCTCTTCACGAGCTTCGGCATTATCTTCGGCATAAAGAAGACGTATCGACTTTGTCTGCTGCATCAG
>JAYEMF010000018.1:0-23131 GCA_034717975.1 Campylobacterota bacterium | reverse complement strand
ATGAAATTACTTACAGAGTGTTCGAAAGGGAGTAAGGTGGTTGTTTCCAAACTTCATGCCAGTGGAGCGTTGAAACAGCGTCTTATCTCGTTGGGTATTATGAAGCATGCGGAGATCTCTGTATTGGCTTATACGGCAGCTAAAAGCACTGTCGAGATTAAAGTAGGAAAGATGCAGCTGGCACTTCGTAAAGAGGAAGCCGATCTCATCGAGGTGGTCGCATGAAGCCTGTTGAAGAGAGAAGCTGTCCGGTAACGGCCAAGCATATTAAAATTGCCCTTGTCGGGCAGCCGAATGTCGGCAAAAGTATGCTGATCAACTCCATCAGCAATGCACGGCTGCATGTCGGTAACTTTACCGGGGTGACGGTCGAGAAATCCGAAGTCCTCTTTGACTATAAAAATTACCACTTCACAGTTGTCGATCTTCCGGGAACCTACGCATTTACCGACTACTCCATTGAGGAGCGTGTGACGCATGATTACCTTTGTGCGGAATCTTATGATCTGATCATCAATGTCGTCGACTCGACCAATCTGGAGAAAAATCTTCAACTTACTGCCGAACTGATGAGCATGAGTAAAAATATAGTCTTGGCACTCAATATGACCGATGAAGCGGAAAAAGAGGGGATCGAGATCGATGCCAAGTACCTCTCTCAGCTGTTGGGTATTCCGGCTATTAAGGTCTCTGCCGTCACGAAACTGGGTGTTGAGGAGCTGATCGATACGGTAGTGAAAGTGCATGAACTTCACGATCAGGAGTCCAAACTGATCTTCAGTGAAGCAGTCGAAGAGGAGATCGGCAATATTGTCGATTACCTTGCCCGTCATAAATATGAGGCCGTCAACTCCTACCGCAATGTTGCCATCAATCTTTTGAAGAACAATAAAAAAACCTATGCAAAGATACATGACAATCCGATCTGGACAGAGCTTCAGCCGATTCTTATCGAAGCCAATCATCATATTGAACTGCATCACGGTACAGAAGATGTGAAAGAGGCTTTTGCCGAAGAGTACTTCTCATTTAACCGCGGTATTATTGCCGAGACGGTAATTGCCAAGAGCAAAGAGGCTGAACAGAAGACACTGACAGAGAAGGTCGATAATGTGCTGATCCACCCATTTTTCGGGATTCCTATCTTCCTGTTTTTAATGTGGGGGCTCTTTCAGCTGACATTTGAGATCGGCTCAATCCCAATGGAGTGGATCGATGCCTTTTTCGGATGGTTTGGAGATACCGTTGGTGCGACGATCGCCCATGACGATATACGTTCGCTCATTGTTGACGGGGTTATCGCAGGTGTCGGTGCTGTGGTCTTGTTTGTTCCAAATATCATTATTTTATTTATAGGGATAGCACTGCTGGAATCGACCGGATATATGTCCCGGGTTGCCTTTTTGCTGGATGGCTTTTTTCATAAATTTGGATTACATGGCCAGTCGTTTATCCCGCTGGTAACCGGATTTGGGTGTTCTATCCCGGCATATATGTCGGCACGTATCCTCAAAAACGATCGTGACCGCTTGTTGACGCTCTTTATCATCGGCTTTATGAGCTGTGGAGCGAGACTGCCGGTCTATGTCCTCTTCGCCGGGGCTTTCTTTTCAACTGAGATGGCAGGTAATATTCTTTTCCTCATCTATATTTCCGGAGCGATGGTCGGATTGATCGCGGCAAAAGTGTTAAAAATGACCGCTTTTAAAGGAGCGGACGAACCATTTGTCATGGAGATGCCAAAGTATCGTATGCCTTCGGTGAAGCTGATCTGGCACACAGTGATGACAAAGACCTGGATGTATCTCAAAAAAGCCGGTACTTTCATCGCTGCAGCTTCGATGCTAGTCTGGTTTTTGAGCAACTATCCGCACAATACACAGATCGAAGAGTCCTTTGCTGTTAACATAGAAGCAGCTGCATCGCCGGAGATCGCGGCAGGACTGGAAAACAAGATGGCTGAAGCGTTGCTGGAAAGCAGCTATCTCGGACAGATCGGTAAATTTATCGAACCGGTATTCGCACCCATCGGTGCAGACTGGAAGATGGCAGTAGCTTTACAGACCGGTTTGGCAGCGAAAGAGGTGGTCGTCTCTACTTTGGGTGTACTCTACTCATTGGGGGCTGATGTTGATGAAGAGAGTGATTCGCTTATGAATGCGATCTCTGAAAACATCCCATTCGCCTCGGCAGTAGCGTTTATCGTTGTCATCATGCTCTATCTGCCGTGTCTTGCCGCATCGGTCGTCTTTACCCGTGAGGCAGGAGGGATAAAATACTTTTTCTATCTCCTGTTCTTTACGAGTATTGTAGCTTATCTGCTGGCATTTATCGCATACAGGGTGACACTCCTAATTACTTAAAAGCAGTATCGTATATGATATAATGGAGTATTTGAAGGAGAATTCCTGAAGTCTCCTTCTCCTGGAGTGCTCATGAATACAGGTTTTTCAATCCATCAGTTTTCACTTGCCACATCTGGTGAAGTTGATGATCTCATAGCTTCAGTTGCCGAGATTGCACGAGAGCATCTGCTGGTACATATTGCTACCTATCTGCATAATACCGTCATGATCCAGAATCTTATACATGGCCTGACCAAGCAGTTTGAAGGCGTAGAGATAGTCCCTCTGCATACGGAGCGTGATGCAAAAACGGAGATCATCGTCTATACGTATGATGACACCATGCTGAAAGAGGAACCTGCTGCACTGCCTCAAGATATCTTTCTGTTTCACTCACAGATGCAGCGCAGCAGACTTTCCGAACAGGTTGCCGAGGCGAAGCATCAGCTGGTAAAGCGCTATTTCATCGACACCCTGACCAATCTTCCAAATCTCTATAAACTGCGTCACGATCTCCAGGAAAATTCAGACTATTCGTTTGTATTGATCAATATTGACAACTTCAAACTCATCAATGATTTTTACGGTTTCGTCGTCGGTGATTTTATTCTTGAGCAGCTTTCTGTCACGATTAGTGAGTATGCCAAGGAGATGCAGGTTTACCGTATGTCAGCAGACGAATTTGCCATTTTGATCGATAACCCTATGGATTTTTACAGTCTGAAAGCTTATCTGTTTGAACTGAGTGAACACTTCAAACACCGTTTTTATCGTTTTCATGATACGCAGATCTATATCGATATTACCATGGCATCAACGGCGGGACGTAACCATGAGGATATCTTTTCCAAAGTAGGTATGGCACTCAAGTACGCCAAAGAGATGCAGCTTCCGTTTTGGATATATGAAGATCGAATGCACTTTGAACACCAGTATGAAAATAATTTGAAAACGGCCCTTAAAGTGCGTAAGGCAATCGAAAAATCCGGAATTATCCCCTACTTTCAGCCAATTGTGAATAATGAGACCGGAGCGATAGAAAAGTTTGAGTGCTTATCAAGACTGCTGGATGAAGATGGTTTGATTCTCTCTCCAACCATGTTTATAGATATTGCCAAGAAGATCAAGGTCTACAATCAGGTAACCAAAACGATTATTGAGAAATCTTTTGAAGTATTTGCAAGCAACAGCTACGACTTTTCGATCAATCTCTCCATCGAGGATGTGATGAGTCAGGAGATCTATGATTTTATTATCGCCAAACTGCAGGATTCAGGGATGGGTGAACGGGTCATCTTTGAGCTGCTTGAATCAGAAGCCGTGGAGGATTATAAAAAGGTCTCCCGCTTTATCACTGAAGTAAAGCGTTACGGTGCCCGCGTCGCCATCGATGACTTTGGCAGCGGCTTTTCCAATTTTGCCTACCTGACCAAGATCGATGTCGATTACATTAAAATAGACGGTTCTTTGATCAAAGATATTGACAGTAGTTCAAACTCTTATATTATTACCCAGACGATTGTCAGCTTTGCCCAGAAAATGAAGATCAAGACAATTGCCGAGTTTGTCCATTCGAGTACCGTGATGGCAAAAGTAAAACAGATGGGGATCGACTATTCGCAAGGCTACCACATTGACGAGCCACTGCCGACACTGCCGGAGTGAAGGGTATTAGCCGTTAATTAATCTACATAGGCTACAATTTTCCATGATTAAAATATTGATGATAGAAGATGATCTCGAACTTGCAGAGATCCTGACCGAATTTTTAGAGCAGTTTGATTTTGAAGTAGAGACGGAAGATGACCCGTTTAAAGCCCTGAGTATTTTAAAACTCAAACCCTTTGATCTGGTGATTTTAGATCTGACACTGCCGGGTATGGATGGCCTGGAGGTGTGTGGAGCGATCAGGGAGCGTCAGCATATCCCGATCATTATCTCTTCGGCACGTTCAGACGTGACCGATAAGGTTACTGCGCTTGAACTGGGTGCGGATGATTACCTGCCAAAGCCGTATGACCCACGCGAGCTTGAGGCACGTATCCACTCCGTTTTGCGCCGGTATGAAAAAGTTTCTCAGGAAGACGAAGAGATGCCTAGCGACTTCAAGATAGACGAATCGGCAAGACAGATCTCCTATAAAAAACATCCGCTCGATCTGACCAGTGCCGAGTATGGTATTTTGGGGTTTATGATCAGTAAGCAGGGGATGGTCGTCTCGCGCGAAGATATCATCCATAATGTCAGTGCCATCAACGAAGACTCTTCCAATAAAAGTATTGACGTTATGGTCGGTCGTATCCGTTCCAAACTGGGTGACAAGTCACTCATAGAGTCTGTCCGTGGCATCGGCTACAAGCTTTTAAAATAGATAGTTTATAATGCTTTTTTCCCTTCTCTCTTTTCTCTTCCCGCTTTCCTCTTCCCCGCTAGGGGCAGAATAAATGCGTCGCAATGCCGTTCTTCTTACCATTATTTTCGCATTTGTCATCACCTTTTTAAGTGTAGGTTTTGCATTCTGGGAGTTTTACAAACTTAACCGGATTCAGTACATCAACAATATTTTTATGAAGTATGAGGTAATTACCCGGATATTTCGTGAGCATTTTCAAGAGCGTACATCGTTGGCGATGCTCGAAGCCAACCTGGCTGTTTATGATCTTGACCTCATTCATCAAGAGGAAGCGGCAATGTCGATCCTTAAAGAGGCCAAGGTGCTTAAACGTGAAGGGTTCAAGGCAGTCAATGAAATTCAGTTTTTTGATCGCTCAAAAATGTTTCGTCAACAGAGAGTGGAAGATATGCGTGCCACAATGCTTCAGCTTGGACATACGATCTATTTTTACATCGAATCGCCTCGTCGGGCAGTGATGCTTAAAGATACCAGGCTCAAGCCCTATACACACTGGAACCTGCTTTCTGCCTTCATTGGTATTGTCTCCATGCTGATGATCATGTTTGTGCTGATCCTTCAGCGGATTCGCCCGCTGCGCCTTCTTAGAAGGCGCATTGCCGCTTTTGGAGCGGGGAACCTGGATGTCTCTTTTGCCATTAAGGGGCGTGAAGATGAGATCGCGCTCGTCGCCAACGAGCTGGAAGATACCCGTAAAAAGATCCGCACCCTGCTTGAATCGCGTACGCTCTTCCTGCGAAATATCATGCATGAACTCAAAACCCCGATCGCCAAAGGGCGTATCGCTTCACAGATGCTCGACAGCGAGAAGCAGAAAACCCGGTTTAACACGATCTTCGAGCGGATGGAGTTTCTGATCAACGAATTTGCCCTGATCGAAGAGGTGACTTCAGGCTCGGAACATCTGGAGAGAAAAGAGTTTCGGCTGCTTGATCTTATTGACGGGGCAATCGACCTGGCCATGATTGAACATGATGCGGTCGATATCCAGATCGATACAGCCTATAAGCTGGATGCCGACTATCAGCTCTTTGCCACCGCGATAAAAAACCTGATCGATAACGCCCTGAAATATTCACCGGATCAAAAAGTCACCATCGGTACCGATGGCGGAGAGATCTGGTTTGACAACATCGGCGAACCGCTTTCGCATCCGCTGGCCTATTATGTCGAGCCGTTCACGAAAGAGCATCCATCGAAAAACAGTTTCGGACTGGGACTTTATCTGGTGGATTCGATTTTAAAACATCACGGTATGGTGCTGGCATATGAGCATCGTGACGGTATCAACCGTTTTATATTCGTACCAGAGAAATAGACGCAGACAGCTGTGTGAACTCTGAGCTGCAGAACCCTTGAGACACTAAATATAACAGGGTCGATTTTATATGATGAAACAAGGGCATAATCGGGTCAACTTTAAGTCTTTAGGATTGAAAACTTTGATATAATCACAAAATCAAATAATCAAATAATTTTATGCTGTCATAGTGTGATGATAAAGGAACATAGTGTTACGCGAAGAGTCGATACATCAAAAAATAACTGAAGAGGCCAAGAAGCAAATAGATGAGATGGATATTGTCCTGCCTTCACGCTATAGCATGCTGTTTACCGATATTGCCAAGGAGATGGAGGTTGATCTTGGAGCGGAAACGTTTATTAGCAATGAGTCTATTGAAGATAAAGTGATTGAACATGCTGCTCAGTTGGGTGACAGTGCGACTAAAGCTGTAGATGCAATGGAAAATAACGATAGTGCATCGCTCCAGGAAGTGATCGATGAAACATTGAAACTTCGTGAAGAGATAGCATCGTTGCGCAGTGCTGTTTATGAAGATGCATTGACGGGTGCTTTCAATCGCAAATGGATGCAGGACCATTTTATGACGAGTGAGGGGACGCACTTTAGAAGTAAGGGTGTCTTCGTAATTGTCGATATGAATGATTTCAAATATATCAATGACAACTTCGGACATGTCAGCGGAGACAAGGTGCTCTCCTTTATCACTCTGCAGTTGCAACGCAGCGGCGGAAAGGTGATCCGCTATGGCGGTGACGAGTTCTGTATTATGTTTGAGAGTGACGCTACAGTAGAGAGTGTTGGCCAAAAGATGCATATCATCCGTGAAACGGTAATCAAAAAACAGTTGAAAGTCGAAGATAAGCGTTTTAAAACCAGTTTCTCTTATGGTATCTCCAGTTTTGAAACAGAGGAAGAAGTCACCTCCGTCATTGAAGCGGCAGACAGTAAAATGTATGAGGATAAAATACAGATAAAAGCCCGTTTGAGCAAAATGAAAGGCTAGAAGGCTATTGGTTTTAGAGATGCCCTTTAAAGATTACTGTTGGATTAAAGCTTCAAAGTCGGCAGTTGTCTGATTGATGATTGACGTTGTGGTCTTGATCTGCTGCAGGTTGTTTTGAGTACGTTCAGCCAGTTTTCTCACTTCATCGGCAACAACGGCAAATCCCCGTCCATGTTCACCGGCACGAGCCGCTTCAATGGCGGCGTTGAGAGCCAGCAGTGATGTCTGGTCGGCAATCTCGTTGATAAGATTGACTGCGCTCGATACATTATCAAGTTCGCTGCTCAGTTGCATGATCATCTCGGCCAGGGCATCCGTGTCGACCTGATGGTTGTCCTGCTGGGCGATGGCATCATCACGCGCTTGCTCAAGCGTTTTGATCATCTCCTCTTTTATTCCGAGTGTTTCTTTCAACTGACGATTCTCTTCCGTTGCCCACGCTCTGTCCGCCTGCTCGTTTTCCAGATTTTGTGAGAGTGCCTCTGTCTGTTGACTGGTTCTGCTCACTGCTTCTTTAGCCTCATTAAGCTGTGAGCGAAGTTGAACGAGTTCATTTTCTGTTTGATGGCGAAACTCTTCAGCGTTATTCTCTGCTGTGGCGAACTTCTCAATGATCGCTTTTTCCGGAGTTGGAGAGTCAAGTGGAACTTCTATTTCGGAAAGCAGAGCGCCCCGTCTCTCTTTCTCCTGACGCCGGATGACAATAACCTTCCATAGCATCAGAGCTGTTATGATAATCAAAAGTACGACAACTGTCTGGAGAAGTGTGTTGTTAAAAGGGCGTGTCGATGGTTGGGATGCTCGTTTCTGCTCAAGCAGTTCCATCCCGATCTGACTCATCTGCTGGTACTCGCTTTGAAGACGCGTGAGCGAAGGAGATAGCTTCTGCTGCGATTCGATCATGCCGGCGATTTTTGCCGAGGTGACTTGTGTTAAATTATGAAGCTGTGCTGCGGCATTGGGATCGATGGCCAGTGCCGATGCGATCTTCTCATGGGTGGATTGGGTGAGATAGAAGAGGGTGATACGCTCTTCCGGGGAGAGGTCGGTTGCGTCACCCATTCTCTTGAGGGTGTCGTAGTGTGCCTCAAACTGCTTAACTGCTGTGCGATCGAGAGCTACATCGGTACTGTTTTCAGCTGTCAGGCTGATAGTGACCAACAGGGCAACCAGGGCCAATAAGCTAAATGATATGAGTCCATAAAGTATGCGCATAACTGTTCCTAGCATCTTTTATACCATTTATGCAGTCTCCTTCTGATAAAATTCGTCATAATTAACTCACTTGACAAAGATGCATTGATGAAACGAATATTGATTACAAATGATGATGGTTATGAAGCAGAGGGGCTGTTGAGCCTGATCGACGCGCTGAAAGATATTGCCCAGTTGACGGTTGTCGCACCGGCAACGGAGAAATCGGCATGCGGACACTCGCTGACACTGACAAGACCGCTGCGGTTTATTGGGGTGGATGACGATTTTTATAAACTCGATGATGGTACACCGACCGATTGTATCTATCTGGCTTTGCACTCCATGTTTGACGAAGAGAAACCGGATCTCGTGATCAGCGGGATCAATCGCGGTTCAAATATGGGTGAGGATATCACCTACTCGGGAACCGCTGCCGGTGCAATGGAGGGGGTTTTGCATGGAGTCCCTGCTATTGCCATTTCACAGGTGGTCGATTTTTCTCTGGCAAAACATGACTATACGCTGGCAAAGAAGACGATTCGTACCATTGTCGAGAAGATTTTTGAGGGTGAGTTCCCTCTGCCTCACAGGGAGTTTTTAAATATAAACATTCCGCCTGAATGCCAGGAAGCCGAACTCAAAGTGACCTATGCGGGCTACCGCCATTATGGCAATGATGCGCATCTGCACCGTAACCCGAGAGCCGAAGAGTACTACTGGCTGGGACTTCACCCTCTGGAGTTCAAACCGCGTGAGAGCAGAGCGCATATGTGTGATTTTGAGGCGATAGAGCAGGGGTGTGTCTCCATTACGCCGATTCACCTTGATTTGAGTGCGTATCATACATTGGAACGCTTGGAGCAGTGGCTGTGAGGCATGAACGCTCCCGTATGCTTTTTGGCGATGACTTTGCTGCACTGCAAGGGGCCAGGGTCCTGCTGCTTGGTGTCGGCGGTGTCGGCAGCTTCTGTCTGGACTGCCTGATCCGTTCCGGTGTCGAGCAGATTACCATTGTCGATTTCGACACTTTTGACGAGAGCAACCAGAACCGCCAGATGTGGTCGGAACTCCATCCGCATCAATCCAAGGTCCTCTCACTCAAAGAGCACTATCCGACCATCACGGCAATCGAGCAGAAAATTGATGCGGAGTGGATAGAGAACTTTGATTTCGAACCTTACGATCTCATCCTCGATGCCATCGATGATATCCACGCCAAACTGGCACTGGCACAGAAGTGCTACAGCAAACTGATCTCTGCGGTCGGTTCTGCCAAACGGCTTGACCCTACGAAAATCGAAGTCGCGACAATCTGGAAGACGCATGGCGACCGTTTCGGGGCAAAGATTCGCTATGAACTGAAGAAGCGTCGTTTCAGTAAAAAATATCCGGTGATCTTCAGCTCCGAACCGGCCCGGACCAAAGAGAAGGGGAGTTTCATGGGTGTTACGGCAGCCTTTGGACTGACTATGTGTTCGCAGGCTGTGATGAAAATCATACAGAAGTAACTTCTTTGGTATAATACTTAAATTTATAAATTTCTGCCTCGTAAGAGGCTGGCTTCAGTGCCACAGCGGCCAGCGTAGCTGCTTGGACTTTGTTCAAGTTGCGTATAAATTAAATGATATGGAGATTTTTTTGCAGCAATCCGAACCAATGACGAAATTCGGCTTTGAGAAGCTTTCGTCTGAACTAAACTATTTGAAAACTGTTGAACGCCCGAAAATCGTTAAAGCGATTGAAGAGGCGGTTGAGCTGGGCGATCTTAAAGAGAATGCCGAATACCATGCGGCCAAAGAGCGTCAGGGACAGATCGACGACCGTTTGAATGAACTCAGCGATCTGCTTGGATGTGCACAGATCGTTGATCCGGCTGAACTGCAGCACAGCCGTGTCTGTTTCGGTTCGACGGTTGTCGTATGCGACCTTGACAATGATGATGAACTGACCTATACGATTGTTGGCGGTATTGAGAGCAATCCGGATATGGGGCTGATCTCCTTTGGCTCTCCTTTGGCCAAACAGCTGCTGGGAAAAGAGGAGGGCGATGAGTTCAAAGCACGCTTTCCGGGCGGTGAACGCGAGTTTGAAGTACTTGAAGTGAAATATCAGGAGATCGTGTTTGAAACACACTAAAATCCCCGTTGCCATTATTGGTGCCAGCGGTTATACCGGACTTGAACTGATCAAAATGCTCTCCCAGCACCCTGCATTCGAGATCGCTTATGTCGCAACAAGCGAAGGGGATATATCGCTTACTCAGTTACACCCTTCGCTTGAGGGGATCATTGAAGCCGATGTAGAAAAAGCAGATCCAAAAGCTGTGGCCGCGTCATGCAAACTCGCTTTCCTGGCACTTCCTCATAAAACGGCGATGGAGTTTGTTAAAGCACTGATCAAAGAGAGCGTTAAAGTGGTTGACCTCTCGGCTGACTATCGTCTTAAACGTATGACCTACGAAGCGCACTATGTTCCGCATATTGACCCGGTCAATCTTGAGCATGCCGTCTATGGATTGCCGGAACTTAACCGTGGTGCGATTATGTCGGCCGATCTGGTAGCCAATCCAGGCTGCTATCCGACGGCCACGATCCTTGGGGCACTGCCGTTTATGGAGTATCGTGTTGCTGGCACACCGCTTATTGTCGATGCCAAAAGCGGTGTGAGCGGTGCAGGAAAGAAATGCAGCCATAATACTCACTATGTAAGTATCAATGAGAATGCTTTTGCCTACAATCCTCTAGGCCACCGACATGGACCCGAGATTGCCGAAAAGCTGAATGTTGAAGAGGAAGAGGTCAGTTTTGTACCCCATCTTTTACCTGTGACACGCGGAATGCTCTCATCTGTCTATATGCAGGTGGAGGGTGATTTTGATCCGATCACGCTTCTTCAAGCGTATTACAAAGGTGAACCGTTTGTCCGTATCCGTACCCAGCCCTCAGATATGAAGAGTGTTGCGGGGACAAACTTCTGCGATATTTATGCCAAGCGAAAGGGAGATATGCTCTTTATCACCTCGGCGATCGACAATCTGCTTCGGGGAGCCAGTTCACAGGCTGTGGCAAATGCCAACCTGATGATGGGGTTGGATGAAGCGGCCGGATTGCCGCTGATCGCCTATGTCCCATAACTATTTTACTCTTCAAGAAGGCGCTATTTTTATCGGGGATGCTCACTACTCACATCAGCGCCCCGAACTCCTGAATTTCTTAAAAGCCATTGCCACCGGAACAGTTGAAACCACTCAACTGATCCTGATGGGTGATATGTTCGATCAGCTTCTCGGAGGCGTTCCCTATTCCATTAAATGCAATGAGGAAGCCGTGGCAACAATTCGTCAGATCGCTTCGCAGATGGAGGTTGTCTACCTTGAAGGCAATCATGACTTCCAGCTGGCCTCTATCTTTGACAATATAACTATCTTCCCAATCGGACAGCAACCGGTCAGATGCAGCTATCAAGGTGCCGAAGTGATGTTGGCCCATGGTGATTTCAATGGTCCTGCCGGGTATCGTATCTATACAGCGCTGATACGAAACAGATCGATTTTATGGGTCCTTCGCTGGTTTGATCAGTTTAGCGGACACAGTATTAGTAATTGGGTCGATGTGCATAATTCAAAAAAAGAGGACTGTAACGATTTTACCGGATTTGAATCCTATATCACCCGTCATCTGGAGGGTGTTGATCTGGATGGGATTGATTATTTCATTGAGGGGCATTATCACCAGAACCGACATTTCAAAGTCGGTGCAACTACCTATATCAATCTGGCCGCTTTTGCGTGCAATCAAAGATATTTTGAGTTAAAATCCCTACATAATGAACCTCTATTGAAAGAGGTTGTTTTTGGGAAGGAGTAGGGATGAATGACAGCAGTGCCCTGAAAGTCGGTTCCAATGAGATGGAACTGGTTGATTTCCGTATCCTCAAATATGAGGGTGAAAGTGTCTATGAAGGCATATACGGGGTCAATGTTTCAAAAGTGCGTGAGATTATTCGTGTACCGAAATTGACAGAACTGCCGGGAACACCGGAATATATAGAGGGGATTTTTGACCTTCGTGGGGTGGTCATTCCTGTTGTAAACCTGGCAAAATGGATGGGGGTAGAGTCACCGGAAGAGGCCGATAAAAATGCACGGGTGATCATTACCGAGTTCAACAATATCCTGATCGGCTTTATCGTGCATGAGGCTAAGCGAATCCGACGGATTAACTGGAAAGATATTGAACCGGCCTCCTTTGCGGCAGGTGGCGGTGCACTCGACAAGAGCAAGATCACCGGGGTAACACGTATTGAAGATGATTCTGTGTTATTGATCCTGGACCTTGAAACGGTGGTACAGGACTTAGGTCTTTATAGCCCGGATGAGGGAGATATCCCGCATGAACTTGGAAGTTTCAGTGGTTTGGTACTGCTGCTTGACGATAGCCATACCGCGCGTAAAATTGTAAAAGATGCACTGGAAAAGATGGGCTTTCAGGTTGTTGAAGCCAATGACGGTCAAGAAGGACTGAGCAAACTTGATGAGCTGTATGATATGTACAGTGATCAGATCAGTGAGCATCTTAAACTGATTGTTTCTGATGTAGAGATGCCGTTGATGGATGGTTTTCACTTTGCAGCCAATGTGAAGAGTGATGGACGGTTTGGCAATATTCCGATTGTCTTTAACTCATCGATCAGTGATCACTTCAGTGAAAACCGGGGGAAAGAGGCAGGCGGGGAAGCTTACCTTGTTAAATTTGATTCGAACACATTTTATGATGAAGTCGCACGCGTTGTACGTGCGAATATCCAGTAGGGGTTTAAGAATATGGATGAATTTGAAGAAATATTACAGGATTTTTTGGTTGAATCGTTTGAACTGATCGAACAGCTTGATCAGGATCTGGTTGAATTGGAATCTACGCCGGAAGACCTTGATCTGCTCAATCGTATTTTCCGGGTTGCCCACACGGTCAAAGGGGCGAGTTCGTTCCTGAATTTTGATGTTCTGACCCACTTGACGCACCATATGGAAAACATTTTGAATCTGGCCCGTCACGGTGATCTGAAGATCACACCTGATATCATGGATATTGTCCTTGAATCGATCGACCTGATGAAGACACTGCTCGTTACTATCCGAGATACCGGCGCCGATCAGGGTGTCGAAGTCGAAGAGTGTGTCAAACGCCTCGATGCTGCTGCCAGCGGTGAAGAGAGCAGTGAAGCTCCTGCCGAAGCAGTAGCGGAACCGGAGCCGGTGGCAGAACCAGAACCGGTGGTGGAGGAAGAGGAGCCTGATTATGCCGCGATGAGTGATGCGGAGGTTGAAGACGAGATCGAGCGTCTTCTGGCTGAGCGTCAGGCATCAGACAAAGCAAAACGCCAAGCAAAAATAGCGGCTGGGGAGAGTGTACCGGAAGCGCCAAAAATTGAACCGACTCCTGAACCTGCCCCGAAAGAGGAGCCGGCTGCACCGGAGCCGGAACCAGAGCCAGCACCGAAGCCAGAACCTAAACCGGCTTCAGCACCGGTAACGACTCCAAGTAAGAAAAAACCGGCTGCCGAGAAGAAAGCTGCACCTGAAAAACGGGCACCGGCTGCTGTCGAGCAGACGATCCGTGTCGATGTCAAACGGCTAGATCACCTGATGAACCTGATCGGTGAACTTGTTCTGGGTAAAAACCGTCTGATCAAGATCAATGATGATGTTGAAGAGCGCTATGAGGGTGAAGAGTTCCTTGAAGAGCTCAACCAGGTCGTCTCAATTGTCTCACTGGTGACCACAGATCTTCAGATCGCTGTTATGAAAACACGTATGCTGCCTGTTGGAAAGGTCTTTAACAAATTTCCGCGTATGATCCGTGACCTTTCACGTGACCTTGGCAAAAAAATCGAACTTGAGATCTCAGGTGAAGATACCGAACTTGACAAGTCGATCGTTGAAGAGATCGGAGATCCGCTGGTTCACATCATTCGTAACTCATGTGACCATGGGGTGGAGTCGACAGAAGACCGTATCGCCGCGGGTAAATCTGAGACAGGGATCGTTCAGCTTAAGGCCTACCATGAGGGTAATCATATTGTCATCCAGATTACGGATGACGGTAAGGGACTCGATACAGACATACTCAAAGGTATTGCACTTGACAAAGGCGTCATCTCTGAAAAAGAGGCTGATACAATAAGTGAAAAAGAGGCATTTGCCCTGATCTTCAGACCGGGCTTCTCTACAGCAGCACAGGTTACCAATGTATCTGGCCGTGGTGTCGGGATGGACGTTGTCAAGACCAATATTGAAAAACTAAACGGTATTATCGACATCGATTCAGAAATAGGCAAAGGGACATCGATCAAGCTCAAGATCCCATTGACGCTGGCTATCATCCAGGCACTGCTTGTCGGTGTGCAGGAAGAGTACTATGCTATTCCGCTTGCTTCGGTTTTAGAGACGGTGCGTATCTCTACCGAAGAGATATATACGGTGGAGAGCCGGTCGGTTATGCGTCTGCGTGAAGAGGTGCTCTCCCTGGTGCATATCGGGGATATCTTTGAAGTTGAACGTGTGTTTGATGAGAGCGAATACGCTTATGTTGTTGTCCTTGGACTTGCAGAGAGTAAGATCGGTCTGATTGTCGATACTCTGGTTGGACAAGAAGAGATCGTTATCAAGTCGCTGGGTGAATATATCAGCGGGATTGAAGGGATTGCCGGTGCAACCATCCGTGGTGATGGCGGTGTAACACTGATCGTTGATGTTGCAGCATTGATGCAGATGGCAAAAAGTGTCAAATCAACTATCGGTGCATCGAGTGAGGGTAAAGGTGCACTGCACGAGAAGACGCAACCGAGTGACTATAAGGTGATGATCGTGGATGATTCAAAAACCGATCGTCTTATCATGCGTAAATCACTTGAAGATATGGGTATTACCTTGATTGAAGCCTCGGATGGCCAGGAGGCGTTAAATATTCTGAAGCAGGGTGATCACCATTTTGATGCGATGCTGATCGATATTGAGATGCCTCGAATGGATGGTTATACCCTTGCCGGCGAGATTAAAAAGTATAACAAATATAAAAATCTTCCATTGATCGCTGTCACATCAAGAAGTGGCAAATCCGATAGAATGCGCGGGGTTGAGTCTGGTATGGTAGAGTATATCACCAAACCATATTCACCGGATTATCTGATGAGCGTTGTCAAACGTAACATCAAGTTCACGATGGAGTAGTCAGATGAGTGAAAAACTGCAAAGTATTATTAACAAACAGAACGAACAGCAAAGAGGTCCTGATGCCGCTCAGCTCGAAGAGGTTGTGCAACTGGTTGGTTTTATTGTCGGTGAAGAAGAGTACAGTGTCCCGATCCTGAGTATTCAGGAGATCATTAAACCGATCGAATGGACACGTGTACCACAGACCCCGACGTATGTACTTGGTGTCTTTAACCTGCGCGGCTCGGTTATCCCGCTTGTTGATCTTCGCCAGAAGTTTGGATTGTCTGTACAAAAGCATACGGACGATACCCGTTTTATTGTGATGAAACATGAGGATGAAACGGCCGGATTTGTCATAGACCGTCTGACCGAAGCGATCCGTCTGTCAAAATCTGCGATTGGACCGGCACCGGAGACCATTGAGAAAGACAAAAGTCTTATTGAAGGTGTCGGCAAGCAAGATGACAGGATCCTGACCATCCTGAAAGTAGATAAACTTTTAAAACGCGACTTTTAAGAGTTTAATATGAGATCTGTACATCGAGCACCCTCTATCAGGCTCGAGACAGATAAAGAGAGTGTCACCATGTTTATATCGGGTGACCTGCGTGCTGTTACACTGGCTCCGATAGAGTCTTTCCTCACCAAAGAGATTCCAAAACTAGTCAAATCTCATCGAAATATTATCTGGAACATGGAAAAAGTCACAGATTTTGATACTGCTGCCGCATTGATGGTGTTAACACTTGGTAAGCAGATTGAGACGTACGATACACAGACATATACCCATCTTTTACAGCCTGAGTTTATCAAGCTGCTTGACATGGTCAGAGTACGACAACGGCAGATCCCTCCACATAAAATAAATGTCGAGTTGAATTGGCTGGAACGTCTAGGTAAAAAAAGTTTTACTCAGTTTCATCTGATTGTTGACCTGTTTATGTTTTTTGGGACGATCAGCACTATTTTCCTGACCTATCTGCACCATGTTAAAAATATTCGCATCAAAGAGATTCTTTTTGAGATCAACGAGAGTGCAGTCAAAGCGATAGGTATCGTCGCCTTGACAACCTTTCTGATCGGTGTGGTGATTGCCTATCAGTCGGCCGTTCAGCTTAAACTCTACGGGGCCAATATTTTTATTGTAGATATGCTTGGGATCTCAATTTTTCGTGAACTTGCACCGCTGATCACAGCTATTGTCGTGGCGGGCAGAAGCGGTTCGGCTTATGCGGCGCAGATCGGGGTGATGAAGATCACCGAAGAGCTCGATGCCATGCGGACAATGGGTTTTGACCCCTATGCCTTTCTGGTGCTGCCGCGGATCATCGCCTTGATGCTGATGATGCCGATCCTGATCTTTTTTGCAGATATGATGGGTGTTCTCGGCGGGATGCTCGTTTCAAACATTGAACTGGGACTCAGCCCGGTGTTTTTTCTGGAACGTTTTGCCAATGTGGTAGATCTTCGTCACTTCTGGATTGGACTGGTGAAAGGACCGTTCTTCGCCCTCCTGATTGCACTCATTGGGATATACCGAGGTCTGCAGGTTAAGAACGACACGCAAAGTATCGGTTTCAATACTACAAAAAGTGTTGTCGAATCGATTTTTGCCGTCATTATCTGTGATGCGCTCTTCTCCATCATTCTGACAAATTTGGGACTCTGATGAAACCTGCCATTGTTGTCGAGAATGTCATTACTCGTTTTGAAGAGAACCTGGTGCATGACGGTGTGTCGCTATCGGTGAACAGCGGTGAGATTTTCGGCCTGCTGGGACCAAGCGGATGCGGCAAGACTACGCTGATGCGGGAGATGGTACTTTTGGAACAGTTTCAAAGCGGAAGTATCCATATCTTTGGTCATGAGTTAAAATCTATAGAGTATGAGTCAGCTCAGCAGTTGCGTCAATCCTGGGGCGTGCTGTTTCAGTACGGTGCACTCTACTCCTCATTGACTGTGGGGCAAAATATTGCGGTGCAGCTGGAAGAGTATACAAACTTGAGTGCAAAGCTGATCGAAGAGATCGTCAGGTTTAAGATCGACCTGGTTGGTCTGAAGCCTTCTGATGCCGACCTCTACCCTTCGCAGATCAGTGGGGGAATGCGTAAAAAAGCGGCATTGGCCAGAGCCCTTGTGCTTGATCCGAAGCTGCTTTTCCTTGACGAACCGGCATCCGGGCTTGATCCTATCTCTGCCAGGGAATTTGATGCGCTGATCTTAAAGATGCGGGAGATAATGGGGCTTACTGTTGTGATGGTTTCACACGATTTGGACTCTATTTATGGTACACTTGACCGAATGGCTGTGATCGATAATAAAAAGATTGTAGTAGAAGGAACCATTGAGAATGTGCTAAGCGTTCAGAGCCCATTTATAGATACTTTCTTTAATAATAGGAAACATTAAACGATGAACAACCGTGTAAATTATGCTTTTATTGGTATCTTTGTCCTGATCAGTTCGGCACTGATTCTGGCGTTTATCTATTGGTTGATGAAGCCGAGTGGAGAGGATGTGATGCACCCTTACCGTATCTTTTTCACAGAGTCTGTTTCCGGACTCAATATTGATTCGGCTGTAAAATTTCGTGGGGTCAGTGTCGGAAAAGTAGAAGATATTTTGATCAATCCCAAAAACAGTGAAGAGATCCAGGTCGATATTTTACTGCGTGAAGGAACACCGATCAAAGTCGATACGATTGCGAAGCTGGAAGCACACGGGATTACGGGGCTTAGCTATATTGACCTGAGTCGGGGTAGCAAAGATGCTGATAGACTCATTGATGTCAAAAAAGATGGTACCCCTGTGATTGTCTCCATACCTTCATTTTTTGAACGGATGAGCCACTCTATGGGAACGCTGACGTCCAGACTTGCCAAAACACTTGAGCGTACCGAAGCACTGCTCAATGAAGGTAACCAGGAACGTCTTGCCCTGCTGCTCGATAATTCAGCCAAAGCTATGGCGCAGATGGAAAAAGTCTTCAGCGATCAGGCGATTGATGATTTGCATCAGTTGCTGGCCTCCTCATCTTCAGCATCACAGAAGATCGACACCTTGCTTCCGAAAGTAGATGAATTGATCGATAACAGTGTACGCGTTGAAAATGTATTTGATGAATCGATCCGATCGATCACGAAGAGTTATCAGGGGATTGCACAATCATTTGCCGTCTTTCAGCAGAAGAATGAGAGCGGGCACTACAGTGTTAAAGACCATGTGGGGCCGCCGATGAAACAGTTTGAGCTGACAATGCGTGAGATGCAGGAGGCTTTGGCAAACTTCAATATGATGCTTGAAAAATATGAAAACAGCCCTTCAGATATGTTTTTCAGACATGAAGAGCCGCATCTTGGACCGGGGGAGCAGTGATGAAACAGATCGCCATAGCTATTGTCTTGATTTTGTTAGGGGGATGTTCTGTACAGCAGAGTGTGTCACCATCCACATCCTACCGCTTGAAACCGTTGATGACAAGTTCTGCATCAGCGGCAGAGGGATGTGCGGAAAAAACGCTGCGTGTCTCATTGACACACAGTTCGAATCTCATGCAGAACCAGTCGATCTATTACGTGGATGAAGCGTATGGTGAATACAGCTACAGCCGTTCACGCTGGATAGAGAGCCCAAGCAAGCAGTTTCGCCATCTGCTTGAAGATACAGTTGCCAGAAACGGGGCCTTTAAAAGTGTCATAACCTATAACTCCCAGGCTTACAACGATATGCTGCTGGAGAGCAAGATCATGGATTTTATGCAGTATTTTGAGGGGAAAACATCTTATGTCCGTCTGGTGGTACAGTTGACATTGATCGATCAGGATACGAGAAAAGTGATCTCAACGCACTATGTTGAAAAACGTAAAGCTACCGAGACGGCTGATGCAGAAGGTGCAGTCAAAGCCTTCAATCAGCTTGTGCAGGAGATGCTAAGCGAAACCGTGGAGTGGTTAAATGGAGAATGCAACTAATCTTTATCGTCCAAAAGAGGGCAGCGATGCGATCATCTGCCAGCTTTGTCAGCACTACTGCACCTTAAAGCCCGGAAAAACCGGGATATGCGGTGTCAATACAAATGAAAACGGCCGCCTGAAAAACCTTGTTTACGGTCACCCCTCGGCGCTGCATGTAGACCCCATCGAAAAGAAACCGCTTTACCATGTACTTCCCGCATCGAAGAGCTTTTCGCTCGGGACGGTCGGCTGTAATTTCAAATGTCCCTTCTGTCAGAACTGGCAGATCTCCCAGACGCACGATATCGATAGCTCAGAGGTCGTGACTCCCGATCATATAGTCGAATTAGCCCAACGCTACGAGTGTGAGACTATCGCCTACACCTACAACGAACCGACGATCTTCTGGCCCTATGCCCGCGACATCGCCGTGGCGGCAAAAAAGGCGGGCATCCGCAGCGTCTTTGTCTCCAACGGCCTGGAGTCCGCTGAAGTGGTTGATGATATGAGAGGGCTTATTGTCGCCGCGAATATCGACCTGAAATCTTTTGACCCCGTCTATTACAAAAAAAAGCTCAAGGGTGACCTTGAGGGGGTGTTGCAGACAATGAAGCGCATGAAAGCAAACGGTATCTGGGTCGAGGTGACGACACTGGTGATCGAGGGGGATAACGACTCTGACGAAGAGCTTGGAAAGATGGCCCGTTTTATTGCCGAAGAGCTAGGTGTCGAGACCCCCTGGCATCTCTCAGCTTTCCATCCCGACTACAAGATGCTTGACACCCCGCCAACTTCCATTGAAACGCTGCAGCGTGCCAAAGCGATTGGAGAGGCCGCAGGGCTGCACTTCATCTATGTCGGCAATGTCCCGGTGGAGCACTCCACCTACTGTCCTGAATGTGCTGAAAGACTGATTGAACGTTTTGGATTCGGAAGCGGAAACATTCACATTGACAGAGAAGGGTGTTGCGAGTTCTGCGGAGAGAAAATTCCGGGTATCTGGAGCTAACCGTCTGCTTTCAAAGCAGACGGTCCGTAGTAAAGAGTTGATCGGTTATTTTACCCGAACAGTCGCTGTATTTGAGTAGTCAGAGCTTTCGTTTCCTTTATAGGCTTGAACCCTGTAGTTAAAAGTGCCTGATGATGTAAGTTCATTGATAAACGTAATAGTGTTCATACCCAGGGTATCTATACGTATATAGGTGTATTTCCCTAGAATTTTCTCTGCTCTTTCAATATAAAAACCTTCTTCATCAGAACTGTTGTCCGTCCAGTTTAACGTCACTGATAAACCGTTCAGCACAGCTGTAAGATCAGAAGGAGGAGTTAATTCGCCTGGCGGTGGTGGCGGAGGAGGTGGTGTTACACTCTCTTCAACTTTGACAAGGATTTCGTTGGAGTATTCAGAGGTGATCTCTCCCTTCTTGGCATATACGCGATATTTGTATGTGCCGAGTTCCAGACCGCTGTTACTGAATGTGGAAACATTGGTATTGGTAGACTCAATATCTGCAAAATTATATTTACCTCTTATTTTTTCGGCCCGTTGAATGATGAAAAACTCTTCACTGCTGGAATTATCGGACCAGCTCAGGTTGACGGTGCTTCCATCAACAGATGCGACAAGCCCTGTCGGAGCATTGAGACTGTTAGGGTCAATGGCTGAGATCGCAGCAGTAGCACTGCCGGTTTCTCCCCCGTTGTCAGTAACGGTCAGGGTAATGGTAAAGTCACCGGCTGTGGTATAGGTGTGAGAAGCAGTTACACCTTCCACACTGGTAGTGCCATCCCCAAAATCCCAGTTATAAAGCTCTATGCTCCCATCAGGGTCAGAGGATGTCCCTGCGTCGACCTCTACACTCAGAGGGATATCGCCGGATGTCGGAGTGGCGCTGAAACTTGCTTCCGGCGCTATATTGGTAGCAGTAATCAAAACTGTTGCTTCGTCGGTCGCCCCGCCATCATCCGTAACGGTCAGTTTGGCGGTGAACGCTCCGCTGCTCTGATATATATGGGTTGCTGCCGCTCCTGTTGCCGTTTCTCCGTCACCGAAGAGCCAGTTGTACTGAACTATCTCTCCGTCATTGTCATAAGATGCCGCTGCGTTGAAATTAACATTGAGCGGTACAGGACCTGTTTGCGGTGTAGCCTCTAAAATTGCCGTAGGAGCTTCATTGATCACTTCAATCAAAGTTGTACTGCTATTGCTGGCACCTTCATTGTCAATTACAGTAAGTGTTGCTGTAAAGTCGCCGTTAGATTGATATATATGGCTTGTTGTCACGCCTGTTCCGGTGCTATTGTCACCAAAATCCCAGTTGTACTCAACCAGCTCTCCATCACTGTCATAGGATCCAGATGCATCAAAACTCACCTCAAGAGGCTTTACCCCTGAAACAGGTGTGGCGATAAACTCTGAAACCGGAAGAGTGTTGAAGCCTCCAGCCGCCATGATGGCTGCACCGGCATCAATCCTGCCATGTCCGTATACATCATCATCGCCGGTAACACCTAAGTCAACTGCCGTATTAAAAATGAAATTTTCCACTTGCTCTGGTGTAAAATCTGGATTGATAGAGTATATCAACGCAGCAAGTCCTGCAGTTATTGGGGAAGAAAATGATGTACCCGAATGAGCACCATATCCATCTGTTGACATATCTGTCGTATAAACCTGACTTCCAGGTGCAACGATATCTACAAATGGACCATACTCGGACCAGTCAGTGAGAAGGTCCACATTGTCCGGAGGATCTTCCGTTGCTCCAACGGCGACAAATGAAGTGTAATCAGGATAATTATCTATACTGTTATAGGTACCGTCATTACCTGCCGACATAAAGAGAAGGCCACCTCTGTCTCGCAGATATTGTGCAGCGTCTGCTATGTCAGGACGATGTGCACCTCCATAACTAAGATTAGCTACTTTTACACCTTGGTCCGCACACCATTCGATACCAACAACCATATCTGAATAGTTTGCGTAACTATCCACATCATCATAGTTGATTTTTACAGGAATGATTTGAATATTCCATGCCATTCCGGCTACACCCAGGCCATTGTCTCCAACGGCACCAACCAAACCAATAGTTTCAGTACCATGAGCAAGAATGGCTTCTACATTACCATCTTGTTCAAGGTATGAGTTATATCCAGGCAACAATAGATTTCCAACCAAATCAGGATGATCTGTATCAACACCTGTGTCCAATACACAGACCCTAACGGCAGTCAAATCATTGGGGCCTGTTATATTGTCCCAGGCTTCAGGCGAATTTATTGTGGTATGATGCCACTGTGAGTCATACAGTGAATCATTTGGAATTGCATCATGTGGAACACTGGCATCAGGCAAAGCGAATTTGACTGCACCGGTTGCCATCAACTCTTCACTAAATGCTTTTTCAAAACCTTTAATGTTTTTAAACTTGACAACATCTATCTTGATACCTTTTATCTCTTTTTTCGAGATGATGTTCTCTTTTTTAACTAAAGCATTAAACCTTTTAAGTTGCTCCGGCGTGGCATCCTCTTTGAGTTTATAGACAATAGTCGACTCTCTTATTTTTTCCAGTTTCTCTGCAGAAATGGTATTTGGCACAATAATGCCAACAGCGGTGAGCAGAAATAGCAGTTTACTTAACATGAAAAACTCCTCATTACTAATAATAATACTCCAATGTGATTGAAGAATTTAT
>JAYEMF010000017.1:0-5504 GCA_034717975.1 Campylobacterota bacterium | reverse complement strand
CGTCCCTATCCACAGATAGATTTGCCAAACAGACAATGGCCAAACAACACGATCGACAAAGCACCGATCTGGTGCAGTGTTGACCTTCGTGACGGCAACCAGGCACTTATTACGCCAATGAACCTGGATCAGAAACTTGAACTCTTTAACCTCCTGCTCAAACTCGGATTTAAAACCATCGAAGTGGGTTTTCCCTCCGCTTCAAAAGTGGAGTTTGACTTTTTACGTAAACTGGTCGATGACAATATGGTCCCCGATGATGTCACCGTGCAGGTATTGGTTCAGGCACGTGAACATCTGATTGCAAAGACTTTTGAGTCTCTTAAGGGTGTAAAAAAGGCGATTGTCCACCTCTACAACTCGACCTCCGTAGCCCAGCGAAAGATCGTATTTGGCAAAGAGCAGGAGGAGATCATCGCACTGGCACTTGAGGGTGTCGATCTGGTCAAAAAGTATGAAGCCGGCCATGACGGTGAAATTATGCTGGAGTATTCACCGGAGTCCTTTACCGGAACCGAGCTTGAATTTGCTGCAGAGATCTGTAATGCCGTAACGGCTAAGTGGGGCATCAGCGCAGAACGCCCTGTCGTCATCAACCTGCCGGCAACGGTAGAGATGGCCACACCAAATATCTATGCCGATCAGATCGAGTGGATGAGCCGGCATCTTGAGAACCGAGAGCATGTTTTGATCTCGACACACACCCATAATGACCGTGGCACTTCAGTCGCTGCGACGGAGCTGGCACTTTTGGCTGGCGCTGATCGCGTTGAAGGAACCCTCCTCTCCAACGGTGAGCGTACCGGTAATGTCGATATCATTACTTTGGCTTTGAACATGTATACCCAGGGTATTGATCCGACACTCAATTTCGGCAATATCAATACGGTTCTGGATGTGGTTGAGCGCTGTACCGATATTGAGACGCATGTACGGCATCCTTATGTCGGCGAGCTGGTTTATACCGCTTTTTCAGGTTCGCACCAGGATGCCATCAACAAAGGGATGGCCTATCAGCGCACCAAGCATGACGCTTTCTGGGAAGTCCCTTATCTGCCGATCGATCCGGAAGATGTCGGACGCAGTTATGAAAGTATCATTCGTATCAACTCCCAGTCCGGCAAAGGGGGCGTAGCCTATATTTTAGAAGATAAATTCGGCTATCAGCTTCCTAAAAAGATGCATCCTGAAATTGGCCGTATTGTACAGGCTGTTACCGATAAAGAGGGTCGAGAACTTGAGCCAAAAGAGATTTTGGAGATTTTCAAGCACACCTATTTCGAGCCTAAAGCACATCTTGAACTAGTTGATTTCGGAGTCAACTCTGAAACGGCAAAAGATCATTTGGTAAATTGTGAGTTGGCCTATAAACTCAATGGCGAAGAGATCAGAGCGGAAGGGCATGGAAACGGCCCAATCGATGCCTGTAAGGATGCCCTGAAGAAGAGATACAGCAACAAATTTACACTGACCGATTATACACAGCACGCCTGTGGCGAAAAATCTTCTGCCAAAGCGGTGGCATACATTCAGATACAGACAGAAGATTTAGATACCAGTTATGGTGTCGGGGCAGATACTGACATCTCCTATGCCCCTATAAAGGCACTTTTCAGTGCTCTTAACCGGGCATTTGATAAATAGAGCAGAAACGATTAAAAACTAAAACTAAAAACAGCTTCGGGGTAACCCGAGCTGCAATCACTTCGGTCAGAACATCCATCCCAATACTCCTGTACCCAACCGACACCCAGATAGCTTCGGGGTGAAACTTTTATTGTTACACCGGCACGTCCGCCATAAACATCTCCGTCATCATAGCCACTACCCATAAAAACACGACGATAGAAGAGGCCTGCATAAGGACGCATATTTGCATCAAGCGGTAGATAATAAGTTACCGGCAAGGTCACCTCATCGATGGAAGGCGTACCGAACCAGTGACGATAGGCCAAACCGACAGAGAGGTCATCGACAATAAAATAGTCACCACTCACCCCAAGAATCGTATAGTATTCACTGCCTCTTGGCCAGCCATAATCTACACTTCCACTCCCCAGTGAAACACCAACTGTTTTATTCCCCTGCACAAACAGATCGGCTTGCAGCAGTGAAAAAAGCAGTGTCAACAGTAAAAAGATTTTTTTCATCTTTGTTTCCCCCTTAAAAGATCAGCCCCTCATCCGGATCTGCGGCCGTATTGACATTTGGCGGTTTGGAGATATCGGTAAAGTACTCCTTCTTGCCGCCATCAACTATCTCGATAATGCCTTCCGGCTCATCAAATTTACGTTTGACCTGAGGATAAATCCTGATGAGTTCCTGATAATATTTTCTAAACGCCGGACCAGCCACTTTCCCGCCGGTCTCTTTATTTCGCATCGGTGTGTTGTTATCGTTTCCAAACCAGATAATGGTCTCTACTGTCGGTGAGTAGCCGGTAAACCAGGCATCAACCGATTTGTTCGTCGTACCCGTCTTGCCCGCCAGTTCAATCCCGCTGACACGGGCACGTCGACCCGTTCCCCGGTTAACGACATCACGCAAAATCGTTGTCATCAAATAGCTCTGCTGCGGTGAGGTGATAAAGCGCTGTTTGCTCTCATAGCGCTTCACACCCTCTCGATTCTCGATACGTCTGATCAAAGCCGTCTCTGTCTGAATACCGTTATTGGCAAAAGAGGAGTAGTATTGCGACAGTGCCAGCGGCGAAAGGGAGATCGAACCGAGCGATAGAGAGAGGTCATTCGGCAGGTCTCCGATGCCATACTCTTTCAGTTTTTTGAGCATTCCATAAAGCCCGATATCGGTCACCAGGTTGATGGTAGCAAGGTTTCGCGAATGTACCAGTGCCTCACGCAGCGGGATCAGACCTTTATAATTTTTTTCATAGTTTTTAGGCTGCCACTTCATCTCTTCGCCATCTTTTTTATACTCATAGGTCCGTGCAATATCGACCAGTTCAGTCGCACCGGAATAACCCATATCGATAGCTACCTGGTAGAGAAACGGCTTGAAGGCGGAACCGGGCTGACGACGTCCCTGAGTCGCCCGATTGTATGAACTCTTCTTATAATCCACGCCGCCGACCAGTGCCAGGACATCCCCCGTCTTCGGATCGATACTGACCAGTGCACCATTGAGTTCACCGATGAATGTTTCATTATTTTCACCTGCTCTTTCAGCACGCTCAATCGCCAGGTCATAAGCATATTTGAGTGCTGTTCTTCCGGCTTCCTGAAGGGCAAGATCGATCGTCGTATAGACCTCGTAACCGCCCGTTCGGATATCTTTGAACTCCGAAGATGACTGACGGATCACCTGATCGACTATATAAGGCGCCTTGTTCTGTGTCAAGGTATCGTCATAGACCTTCGGCTGCTCTTTCAACGCGGCCAGATAAGTCTTGTCATCGACCCAGCCCAGATCATGCATCCGGGTTACGACCCGATTGGCCCGCCCCATGGAGAGTTCATAATTTTTTGTCGGGGCGTAGAAACTCGGCGCCTTCGGCAGACCGACTAAAATCGCGATCTCTTTAAGTGTCAGGTCTGAAAGTTTTTTATGAAAATAGCCGTCCGCAGCTGTCTTGACCCCGTAGTACCCATGCCCAAGATAGACTTCGTTCAGATATCGCTCCAGAATCTGCTCTTTGCTCAACTCACGTTCTATCTTGAGTGAGTAGATAAGCTCTTTGATCTTTCTGGAAAACTTTTTCTCACGGGTCAAGAGTGTGTTTTTCACTAACTGCTGGGTAAGCGTACTCGCCCCTTCAACCAGTTTTCTGGCCTTGATATCTTTGATGATTGCGCGGAAAATGGCATCGATGTTGATCCCCGGATGTTCGAAAAAAACGGTATCTTCAATCGCGATCAGTGCTTCGATCACTCTTGGAGGGATCTCCTCAAACGGTGCGAAATAGCGATGCTGCCCCTTAAATATATTGGCGATCTTCTCGCCATTGCGATCGTAGATACGGGTTGTCACGGATGGCTTGTAGTTTACCAGCTTCTCTGTCTCGTAACTGTACTGTGTCACATAGTAGATCACTACGCCCACAGGTGAAAGTACCATAAGAGTAAAGATGGCAATCAAAAGTTTTTTCATAAACGGAAATTCCTGTTGGCAAAATTTGCTTCGATAAGTGTCGTTGTATAACTGCTTTTGGGCTGATGTAACACCGCGTCCATCATCCCCTGCTCTTCTACTTTACCTGCACGGATCACACAGATCTCATCACACAGCAGTTTGGCACTCTGCATATCGTGTGTCACAAAGAGCATCTTGAATCCAAGCTCATCTTGCAAGCGGGTCAAAAGTGCGATGACCACCTCCCTGGTATGCGGGTCCAACGCGGTTGTCGGCTCGTCAAGCAGCAGCAGTTTAGGGTCCGAACTCAGAGCCATCGCGATAACGACACGCTGAAGTTGACCGCCGGAGAGCTCGGGAGGGAAGCGATCCAGCAGTTCAAGCTCCAGATCTACCAGGGTAAGAACCTCATCGACCCTTGATCTCGGGACAAAAAACTGATCTTTTATCTTGGTTAACGGTGAGAGTGCCGTAAAAGGATTTTGCGGCACAAAAGCGATGTTTTCACCCCGTTTGAGCTCAAACGGGGCATCAATATCCAGCTCCAGCTGCATAGAAGCAGGCAGCATCCCCATCAGGGCTTTAAGCGTCAGACTTTTACCGCTCCCGCTTTGCCCTACAAGGGCGAGTGAGGTGTTGATGCTGAACCCGATATCGACGAGGACTTTGGAACCCAGTCTGATCTGTAACTGATTGACCTGCATCTGCCCTCATCCTCTATTTGGTAATAGATTTTAACAAAAAGAATGTTAATAGAGGTTTTCAGAGTATTTTTAAGTGTTAACCAAACAGTTTTTTCATTGCGGCGAAGAAGATTTTGAAGATACCTTTATTGCCGACCAGTTCATTGACAAACTCATCATAGGTCATATCTTTCTCTTCCAACAGACCGAGCAGGTACTTTTCGGAAGCTTCCATACCACCTTCTTGTTCAATCTCAACCAGTTTTTGATAAATCGGGATGATCGCTTCGACAGCTTTGCGCGGCGCCGCTTTTCGAAATGCCGTGTAACTGATGATCTCATTGCTAAGCTTATCGCGCTTTGCTTCAAACTCAGTGACTACCCAGTAGTACTTTCCGCTTTTAGCAAGATTTTTGACAATAGCCATAAACCCTTCGCCTTTTTGAATGCGATCCCACATCAGTTTGAAGGCGATCTTCGGCATATCGGGATGACGGATAATACTGTGAGGCTGCCCGATCAGTTCAACCTCCTGATAGCCTGAAATCTCTACAAAATAGTCATTTCCATACTCTATTACACCTTTGGCGTCTGTTTTACTGACAATGTAACGTTTTGGATCGAGGGCAATCTGTTCATCTATCGGTTCCGGTCTTTTCATCCTCATTCCTTATTAGACCTCTTACGAAAGTCTTATTGATTTATTTAGGTGAAATTATACATAATCAGCTA
>JAYEMF010000016.1:0-5516 GCA_034717975.1 Campylobacterota bacterium | reverse complement strand
GATTGATGCCAATCAGGCATGGAGCGAAGCGGAAACCTTGGAGATCATTGAAGCCATCAGCGATCTGAACATCACCCTGATCGAGCAGCCCGTTTCGGCCGAAGAGCTTGAAAGCATGCAGCATATCACGGCAGAAAGCACTATCCCTATTTTGGCCGACGAATCGGTTTTCACCCTCGAAGATGCCAAAAAAGTGATTGAGACCAAAGCAGCCGATATGATCAATATCAAACTGATGAAGTGCGGCGGAATCTACAAAGCTGTTGAGATCATCAGACTTTGCGAAGCCAATGGCATCAGGTGCATGATGGGATCGATGCTCGAAGGCCCGACCTCCATCGCCGCAGCGGCCCACCTGAGTATGGTTTATCCCGAAACCATCAGCTATCTGGACCTGGACAGCCCTCTGCTCTACCGATCTCTGCCGGAGGAGAGCCCTATCACCTTCCACCGAAACCATCTCAGTACACTCAGTGCCAAGGGTATTACCAAAAGTACATCCGGTTAATAAACTCAGCCACTTTTTGTTATGCTGTAAAAAAGCAGAGAGGAGTATTGTCAGAGATGAACAAGACAGAAAAACTGCTGCATACTTTTGATCAAAAAAACAGGCTCTATTATCTTGGTTCTTTTATCATCGTGTCGTTGCTCATGTTCGCTCTTGAACTCTACACCACACAACAAGAGCTGATACAGCAGCAGCGTATGTATCATTCACTGGCCGCTTCAAGGGTCAATGACTACTACTCCAGAGTTGCCGATGTCTCATCTCAGATCTCTTCACGCACACGCATAAACCTCTATCTTCGTGACTACCTCGACGGCAAAGTCACGCAGAAGCTTCTCCACTCTAAAACAACGCAGCTAATATCGCCGGCACTGACAAAAAGCGATATCGTTCTACATATCCGGCGCGAAGATAAAAACGGCAATCTGGTAACTTCCATAGGTGAGACCATCGATCAGACTCTCTTTCAGCGTGATCTCGCTAAACATTATAATGAAAAAGTGCACCTTCACAGTATTCAAAAGATAAACGGCCGGCCCGTCATCATTATGCATAGTCCTATCCGGATAGATAAAAAGCTGATCGGATGGGACTTTGTTGTTTTCAAGATAGAGAGTATTCTCGAGAGTATCTCCATGCTTCAAAGCAGAAACGACCATCAGTCCCGCCTTCTATATATGTGCGAGGAGAGATTCATAAGTTTGAAACCGATACCTTTTGACTTCAGTAAAAGTGAGATTGTCAAGAACCGCCAAACAGAGGGTTTTTACCATGACAATCAATATTGCAAAATTTCAGCAGTCGGCGGGGATGCCTTCTATTTCATCACGTTTATCAGCAGGTATACGATCTGGCTTAAGACGCTCTCAAACCTTATTCCGACCATCACTCTCTTTGTACTCCTCTTTATCATCCTTTTTGGTATCAATACCTGGCTGCGCAGACCCATCTTCACCCAGCTGCATAAACTGATCAATGAACAAACCTATATCAAGAGAGAGCTGGAACAGGCCTATGCGCTTTTCAACAGCGGCAATATTGTCGTCTTCAAATGGAAAAACAGTGAGAACTGGCCGGTAGAGTATGTCTCTGAAAGTCTGGAAACAGTTTTTGGCTACTCTCCGAAAGTGTTTCTTGACGGTGATCTGCAGTATGCCCAACTGATTCATAAAGATGACCTTCAGCAGGTCTTTGAAGAGGTACAAATCCACTCGAATGATAAAGTAGCATCTTTTCAGCATCAAGATTACCGTATCAGGCGTCATGACGATACCTATGCCTGGATCGCCGACACCACGCGAATCATCTACAATGAAGAGGGAGAGATCACGCACTACATTGGCTATATTGTTGATATCACAGATCAAAAAGAGAAAGAGCAGGAGCTTCGCGAATATACAGAACGATTTAACCTGGCTATCGAGAGTACCCGGGACGGACTATGGGATTGGAATCTCAAAACAGATCAACTCTTCTGCTCACCGACACTGATTGCAATGCTTGGCTATAATGAAAAAGCGTTCAAAGCCGACATCGATTCTCTGAAAAAACTGATCCATCCTGATGATATCCAAGCGGCAGAAGAGAACATGCAAAAACACCTTGACGGCAAGAGTGAGTATTATGAAGGTGAATACCGAATCATGACCGAAAAAGGGAACTATAAATGGATCCTTAATCGTGCCAAAGTACTGTTTGACAAGACAGGAGATGCATACCGTGTGATCGGTTTTTTCACTGATATCGATCGTCGTAAAGAGATGGAGATCAAGCTAGAGCATCTCAGTGTCACCGATCCGCTGACCGGTCTGCTAAACCGCAACGGACTTACAGGACGGTTTAATATTTTCAAACAGAGTGCAAAACGTTTTCATCGGAAAATGGCACTGTTCTATATCGATCTCGACGGCTTTAAAACCATCAACGATACATTGGGGCATACCGCGGGCGACGAAATACTGATCATTATCAGCGACCGGCTAAAGACAATGACCCGTCATAATGAGATCGTAGCCCGACTAGGCGGTGATGAGTTTGTCATCTTCATCCCTGAATTTGAACACGATAAGGATCTGATTAATCTGGCAGAACGCCTTGTTGAGAGTTGTGAGCAGCCTATAAAACTGACAACAGCAGAGGTCATGATCGGCATGAGTATAGGAATTGCACTTATGGAGTATGACGAATCACTGGACAATATGCTTAGCAGAGCCGATAAAGCGATGTACCTTGTTAAAAAAAGCGGTAAGAACAGCTATGCTTTTGCAAAAAAATAACCCTCTTTTTTGCCCTAAAAGCTTGCAGCGCATCACATCCAAAGAGACTATACCGCTCCTTGCCGATGAGCATCTCTTTATCGTTGAAGATGCCGAAAGCCGATCAATACTCCTTTAGTCATTTAACCTTTTTTTGATGTATCGCTTCATCTTTCATCCTGTCCAGCAGTCCAAACAGTTCATTACTGGCCTCTTCCATCACTTTGAAGTTGTTAATGATTTTCGCTTCATTCTCAAGACGGTGATCACCCTGTTTAAAGAATCCCATACTTTCACGAACAGTCGTGTGGACCGTCGCATGCGGTTTGTCTATGGCGGTGTAGCTGGTTGTCTTTCCGAAACGCTCTTTCCCGGTAGTACCATACCATTTTCCTAGTCTGCACTCCGTATGGCTGCCAAACGCTGCACTGTTATCGGCATCGACTATTGCGTCATAGGCATTGGCTTTGAAGATGATATGGTCGATTTTTGCCAGGACGATAAAGACTTCCGATCCCGTATCATCAACGGTATCTGCCATCATCGCTGCATCACTGTTGAGCTCGTTCATGGTGGTCTCAAAATTAACGACAGACGATGATACATCCTCGGCAAGCGCAGTCATCGCTTCGGATTTTTCCATAATGGAGCCTGATTCCTGCTTCATGGTATTGATAGAAACACTGATCTCGCTTGTCGCTTTCTGGGTACGTTCGGCAAGTTTTCTCACCTCATCGGCAACTACGGCAAATCCTCGTCCATGCTCACCGGCCCTGGCTGCTTCGATTGCCGCATTGAGCGCCAGCAGGTTGGTCTGATCGGCAATATCTTTGATGAGATCCACCACCGATGTGATCTCGTTATTTCGCTCATTGAGACTTTCGATAGAGACGTTGTTGTCTCCTATCCGCTCTGTCAGAGTTTGCAGTTTTTCCAGGATCTCCTGTACGATACCGATACTTTGCGTGGACTGTTCACTGGTTTTTTGTGTGGTTTCAAGTACACCACTCAGATCATCGATAACAGCAAGTATCTCATTTCGCATAAGGGAGAGACCCTCTCCTACATCGCCGATGGAACGGACATTTGCGCCGAAATTGATCAGTTTTTGCTTTTCATGGGCATCTTTCATGGCATGGATCCCCTGCGTGACCATCTCGATCGATCGGGAAAAATCGCCTTTTAGCCCTTCATCATTGAGGTCATACGAAAAGTCACCTTTCGCTGCCTGAGCTACAGAGGTATTGATACGCTCGGTAAGGACCTTCATCTTATCCACAAGCTGGGCAAGCATCTTTGTAATTTCATCCATTTCGTTACGGGTACTCGCTCTGCGATCTATAATTACGGAGAGATCTCCGTCATTGACCTTGTCCATCAGGTCGCTGAGCCGTCTGATGGCACTATTGATAGAGTTGACAATCCCGCGGGAAATAAGCATTGTAATTACCATTACAGCCACCGAAAACAATACAACAGCGATCAACATCGTCATAGCATGCGTTTCAGCACTGTTAGAGACTGCTATGACCTTCTCTGTGATTTGGTCTTCCATCCATTTGAGCTTGTTGATCTTCTGTGTAATCGTTTTGAACCAGTATGTGGCATCAATGCCAAAGCCCTCCTGTTTGCTCAGCGCGATATTGCGCATCCGCTCGACTTCGGCAAACGCCGGATCGTTCTGCATCGTTTTGTAGTGATTTAGCAGCGCTTCATCAGCCGTCGTCTCAAACAGGTGCAGCAGGGCCTCCTGCTGAGACAGAACCGATATAAATTTCGTATGTAAAAACGAATTGAAAGCATCGTTGGCAAAGGTAGCCGACAAAACGGCACGCTCAATCCCTGCACGCTCTTTGGCACTGATAAAATTGAGGAAGGAGTTAAAAGTACTACGGGCATCAGGACTTTGTATGGTCGTTGAAAAGGCAGCGACCATATCGATAATCGATGCATTGAGCGTCGTATAGTAGGCTACGGCTTCCTTGGTAGAGAGACTCTGTGACGTAACCCCGGAACGAACACTTTCGAGCTTTGAGAAATCGATATTGCGTTGGGCCTGCTTGGCAATTACACCATTGATCGCTATATAACTCTCTTTCAGCTGTTGGAGTTTTGCATCCGTGCCGCGACGCTGTGCAGGTAAAACATCGCTGAATTTTTCCCCCTTGGAAGTGAGAAACCCAGCACTGGCGCCCCGCTCTTTTTGTAACTCATGCAAAACCGCGCTCATATTGGTAGAGAGCTCTGCGTACTCAACGGTCTGTGCCGCATCACTATACTCCCCGTACGCATCTATCGAGAGTTTGACGGCATAGATCAGCAGTACACTGACCATCAATGCCACCAGAACCTTCAGTTTTTGATTTATTGTCATATTGTCAAGCATATAAATCCATCCTTTTCTTTACATAATTGCAGTATAGCAAAAAACCACCTTGAACTGATGATTAACTAGAGGGCACCTCTAAAAACCCTGGATATCATCAGCGTTACATACATTTTCGTGATCAAGGCAGGTTCTTGTCAGCGTAGCAGGGCTACGGTGGCAAGGTTCTAACGCAGACTCACGGACATGTATGTAACGCCCTTCGGGAGGGCAAATGAGGTCATTGCCATGACAACAGACAGAACAGTCTGTCTCATCTCTTCGTCTTACCCGGTGCGCTGAACAATATCTCTGGCAATTTTTTCCACATAACCCAACAGTGCCATCTTCAGCGGTTTACCGCTGGAGTAATCAGCCGGCAGGATCT
>JAYEMF010000015.1:25785-57035 GCA_034717975.1 Campylobacterota bacterium | reverse complement strand
ATTATTGAATATTTCAATTTTATTCCAAATAACAAAGGATTTTCATGGCAACAGTATTAGTCCCAATAGCAGAAGGTTTTGAGGAGCTTGAGGCGGTCGCATTGATCGATGTGATGCGCCGTGCAGAGATTGAAGTTCTGGTCGCTGCAGTCAAAGATGATCTTGAGGTAACGGGTGCAAATGGCATTACCCTTAAATGTGATCGTCATGTAGAAGGTATCGGTGTAGATGATATCGACATGATCGTACTTCCAGGCGGATGGGGCGGTACTGATGTCCTGGCTGAAGATCACAATGTTCAGAATCTGCTTAAAGCGATGGACGCCAAGGGTAAAAATATTGGTGCAATGTGTGCGGCGCCGTTTGCGCTGAATGCTGCGGGTGTACTGAAGCAAAACTACACCTGCTATCCGTCTGTTGAAGAGAAGATTCGGTTAGAAGGGTACCAGGGTGACAAACAGCAGGTTGTCACTGATGGCAATGTAATGACGTCCCGCGGTCCGGGAACAGCAATCTGTTTTGGACTCCAGATTGTTAAAAAACTCTCTGGTGAAGAGGCCTGTAACGGCCTGCGTGAAGGACTTTTAGCTACTTATTGTGACTAAAAGGACCGTTTTCTTCTTTAGCCTCGTCCAGCTTTTGCTGCAGGGTACCGATGAGGGTACGGACCTCTTCAACATGTTCAGGTTTGGCATCATGCGAAGGGAGCCACATTACTTGTAACTCATGCTCCGGGTAGAGACTATAGAGTGTTTCAATGTTTTCATTCATCTCTTCAAGTGTCTTGCAGTTGAATGTCTTGCCGGTAATGGAGTTGATGACTTCCAGAAACCAGCCATCTTCTGTCTCATTTGGTTTGATCTCTACTGTGATCAATAGTGTTTCTGTTTCGCTCATCTGTAACCTTGATTTTGTTTTTGGAAGTGTACTATAAAAATTTATGGATCAGCATAAGAGGTGCACTAATCTTACTTTAATTGCTATTTTTGTATCGTAGTATATTGATCTTTTTTATGATGTAATCTTATCTTTAAAGAAAGGATTGGCAATAAAGTTGACTTTAGAAGAACAAGCGACGAAAGAAGCACTCGATCAGATCTATATGACCTCTAAGTTTGGCATCGGCGGTCACTTTGTGATGGTTCTGATCATCTCCTTTCTTTTAATCGATAAAATCTCTTTAACCATCAGTATACTGGGCTTTATGACTCATATACTCATCCTTGCGGGACGGGCTTATTCAGTTTTTGAATATATGAAAATCAAAGAGAGTATCGCTGAATCAGACAGTATAAATCGCTGGCTTGGCTTTTACAAAACCGGTGCATTCCTGACAGGATTTGCATGGGGACTTATATTCTTTTTTCTCTATGACCTCTCTGCTGAGTATCACTTCTTTATCTATGCCGTTGTCATTGGTTTGGCAGCTGCAGGACTGCTTACGCTTGGAGTGATTTTATCTATCTATGTCTCATTTATGCTGCCGATGCTTGGCATATGTACCGTGTGGATGCTCCTGCAGGGTGACACAATGCATATGCTTACAGCCTTCGTGACGGTTATAGGGATTTTTTACTATTTTTTTACTGCTCGTCGCTTTGCCCAGAACTTTAAGCAGGTCTTTATAGAAAAAGAGATGAGTAAAGTGTATGTAACAGAGCTGGAAAATGAGCATACCGCCTTTGAGACGCTGTTTGAAAAATCATCAGATGGTGTGTTGATCATTGAGGATGGCAAGTTCGTTCAGTGTAATGAAAAGATCGTTGAAATGTTAGGTTACAGCTCCAAAGATGAACTGCTGAATCTCCACCCCTCCAAACTCTCTCCCGAATTTCAGCCTGACGGACGCGAATCATATGAAAAAGCTGAAGAGATGATGCGCCTTGCCGTAGAAAACGGCGCTCATGAGTTTGAATGGGTACATACCAGAGCCAATGATGAGGACTTTTTCGCAGAGGTCGTACTCACCCCGATCACGTTACATAATCATGATGTCATCCATGTCGTCTGGAGAGATGTTTCAGAGAAGAAAAAAGCCGATGATGCACTCAAAGCAGTAAAGGATCGCCTTGAGTTGGCGCTTCTGGGCAGCAATGATGGTGTATGGGACTGGAATATCCTTGACAACAGTGTCTATTTTTCTCCCCGATGGAAAGAGATGATCGGCTACAGTGACGATGAACTCCCTAATGAGGTGGCAAGCTGGGATGATCGTATTCATCCCGATGACCAGGAAGAGACGTGGGCCGGTGTCCGGAAAAATGTAGAGGGTGAAACAGAGTATTATGAAGGCGTTCATCGCCTGAAACATAAAGATGGGCATTGGGTCTGGATCCTCGATAGAGGGAAAACACAATATGATGAGGATGGCAAAGCTGTTCGTATGATCGGTACCCATACCGACATAACCGATGATAAAGAGATGCAGTTTAAATATGCCCAACAGGCACAGATGATCGAGCAGATTCATGACTCTGTTATATCGACTGATCTTGAGGGTGTGATAACCAGCTGGAATACAGGTTCGGAGGTGCTTTTAGGGTATAAAGCTGATGAGATGATCGGGGAACATGTTACAAAGATATATTTGGAAGAAGATTATGAAACACTCAAAAAAAATATTGATAGATTAAAGCAAAAAGGGGAGTACCATACCGAAGTACGTTTAGTCAAAAAATCCAAGGAGGTGATATTTGCAGACCTGTCGCTATCGCTCTTAAATAATGAAAAAGGTGCACCTATCGGTATGGTAGGTTACTCTCAGGATATTACAGAACGCAAAAAAGCTGAAGAGAAACTGCTTGAGCAAAAAAATATTTTAAATCATCAGGCCCATCATGATACCCTGACAGAGCTGCCAAACCGAGCTCTTTTCAATGACCGTTTAGAACAAGGCATCGAGAAAGCCAAACGGAACAAGACAAATCTGGCCCTTCTTTTTATTGATCTGGATCACTTTAAACAGATCAATGACACTTTAGGACATGAGATCGGTGACAGGGTCCTTAAAACGGTAACCCAGCGGCTTAAAGCCAAGATACGCAAAGAGGATACCCTGGCCCGTCTGGGTGGTGATGAGTTTACCGTCATTATGGAAGAGCTTGCAAAGGCGCAGGATGCATCGCTGCTGGCCAAAAAGATCCTTGAGACCTTGGCAGAGCCTATACAAATAGACGATAATGAACTCTATGTCTCAAGCAGTATAGGTATCAGTCTCCATCCTGAAGATGGAGAGAGTGCGCACAATCTTTTAAAATATGCCGATGCCGCTATGTACAAGGCAAAAGATGAAGGACGCAACAATTTTCAGTTCTACTCCGCCGAGATGACGGAACGGGCATTTGAACGTGTTGCAATGGAGGCCAGTTTGCGTCAGGCTCTCAAAAATGAGGAGTTTGTTCTCCGCTATCAGCCGCAGGTAGACGCCTCCACCGAAAAGATCATAGGCGTGGAAGCTCTGGTGCGATGGCAGCACCCTTCTATGGGACTGGTCTCGCCTGCGAAATTTATTCCTCTGGCAGAAGAGACAGGCCTGATCGTTGAGCTGGACCGATGGGTGATGAAAGCAGCTATGAAAGAGTTCAGTGCATGGTATAAAGAGGGGTTGAAACCGGGTGTACTTTCACTAAACCTGGCCATGAAACAGTTAGAGCGTGATGATTTTCTTCATATCGTTCAAAACAGTATGGAGGCTATAGCTTTTGAACCGCAGTGGCTGGAGCTGGAAGTCACGGAAGGGCAGGTGATGCAAAAGCCTGAAGAGGCAATTGTTAACCTCAGGCAGATCAATGATCTTGGCATCGGGATAGCCATTGATGATTTTGGAACAGGGTATTCTTCGCTATCGTATCTCAAACGTCTGCCTATCAATAAGCTAAAGATAGATCAATCGTTTGTAAGAGATATCCCCGATAATGAAGAAGATGTCGCTATTGTCAAAGCGATCATTGCCCTTGCAAAGAGTCTTAACCTTGATCTTCTTGGAGAAGGTGTGGAGACGGCTGATCAAAAAGCATTTTTGCTGGATAATGGTTGTGAAAGTATTCAGGGGTACTATTATGCTCAACCGATGTCTGCCCAAGAGATGAAAGTGTATATGCAAAAGGGGTAGTCCCCAAAAGAGGAGGAACTTTATTCTCTAGCGGACGGCATTGCGTTCAATCGGCGGTTTATAGTGGGGATCTTTTCCTTCGATAGTCCAGAGTTTTTTGCTCATCATGCTTACCGTGTCGTGAAAACTGTCATCGACAATAAGCTCTAAAAAGTCCGATCCGGCAAAATGTTTTTCCAGCAATCCCTTTTCATACGTAAAGTTCTCATTTGTGTCTGCATGCAAGTTTTCATCCGGCTGCAGTTGAAGGGTTTGTCCTGTTTGCAGGTTTGCAAGATACCACAGGGCCAGAAACTCTTCGGAAAATCTATTTAAAACATCGTGGGAATAGGTTTCAAAATCGCCATAGCCACTCTGCTCAAAAATGGTAATGATACGTGTTAAGACGTCATTGAGGTGAACAAAGGGAACCATAGAAAAGAGCATTCTCCCCGTAGATGAGCCATCGGAGTGTTCAGCCCCTATAAATACTCTGGCACCGCCATCCGTATCACCAAAATTACTGGTTTTCAGACCTATCAGACCGATGTCCGTATGCCGGTGTCGTCCACACCCTTTGGCGCAGCCGGAAAAACCGACCTGGATGCGGTGCTCATTGATCTTCTCAAGAGGAAGATAAGAAGTCTCATCTTTAATGCTCCAGACGGCATATGGACAGAGGTTGCCTGCACAGGCCAGAATGGTCGCACTCTGTGCAGGTACGTCAAACGGGGCAGTTTTCTCTTTTAGACCCAGCAAGTAGATATTCTGATCGATTCCAAAGCGGATCTCTGCACCATTTTCTGTGGCGAATGAAGCAATGCGATTAATCTCTTCAGCATCCAACCGTGAGTAGTCTGTCTGATAACAAAAAGCGTAACTTCCATCTTTTAGTTCCTCAAAAGATGAAAACTCGGCTTTTTCAAGCAACAGTTTCCCCGCACTTTCAAATGCTCTGCCATATTCTTTTAAAATGTGAGCTTTTAAGCCATCCATGCCGATATCTTCTATGAGATAAAACAGGCGTGTCTTTGAGCGGGAAAAGCGGGAGCCATGCAGATAAAAAGCTTCGACAAAGGCTTTGAAAAAATCAAATACTTCATCGGATCTTAAAAAGATATCGGCATCCTGGGCCACTTCGGTGTTTTTACCGCCCATATAGACATTAAAACCCAGGGTCTCATCTTTTTGGGCCAGGGCAAAATAGATATCGTTGGCAAAGAAAGAGGTGACATTTGCTCTGTTTCCTGAAATGCCGATAGAGACACGACGGGGTAGCATTCCGACATAGCGGGGATTTTCTATGATGTAATCTTGCATCTGCATAATGAGAGGGTAGACTTCGATCTCGCCATGTTCCCCAACCCCGTCATAGGCATCGGTGACGATGTTCCTAATGTTGTCACCAAAACTTTGCCAGGTTGTAATGTCCAGTGCATTGATGCGTTTATGGATATCTAAAATATCTTCCGCTTCAATGTCGTGCAGCTGAATACCCGCTCTGGCAGTCAAAATAATGGTAAGATCGTACTCTGATACGATGTCGGCAATGCTTTGAAACTGCTCGGCAGTGACTCTGCCCCCGGGGATACGGATCCGCAGTGTAAATTCGTCTTCTAAAAAATCAGTGTTAAAGATACCGAAATCCTGAAGATAGAACCTGTCCCCTTCACCAAGGTTTTCAAAATCAAGTGTTTCAAACTGAGCATAATAGTCATAAGGTTTCAGCTGTGCTTTATAGCGCTCGCGTTTGTTCAGTTTTTTATCGATCTCTTCATTGTCTATCATAAATTACTCCAAATAAGTGGGCGGCATTTTACTTGTTGACAGCAGGAATGTAATGCTGTACGTCAATCTGTCTCTATAATCTTAGCAGAAGAGTGATTTAGATAAAATAATAAAAAGTAACTTTTGTTATAAGGATTTTAAATGACTTATGATCTTCTACGTGAACATAGTGCCAACCGTGTCCGTTTTATACTTAGCAGTGTTCTCTTCCTCTTTGCTTTTATCTTTCAGCTTACCAATACCGGTCTAGGAACATTTATTTTTATCGTACTTATGTTTACCTGTTTTTTACGAAATGGTATCCGGTTTGAGATGAGCAGCCGAAGTCTGTCTGATGATCATGGCGGACATTAGTCTTCAATTAATTTTTTAAAATTTTTAGCGCTAAAAAGACGCAGATTCTCTCCCTTTAAGGATCTGAGTTCACTTGAAAAACCCCGTTTGGAAAAGAGTATAAAAATATCCGGATCGAGTCCAAGCTTGCCGCATCTCTCCTTGAGGTTTGAAAGGGTGCTCTTCTTTAGCTTGGCATTGGCATATTTACACTCGCCTGCAATCACTTTTCCGGATGCTGTCTTAGCCAGGATATCGATTTCAAGCTCTTTATCCCAGTAGCTTCCAACCTCTACGATCGGGTCATTTTCAAAGCTCTTCTTTAAGAGTTCGATGGAGAGCTTTTCGAAGACCAGGTCTGAAAAGCCCTCTTTCCTGTTCTCAAAACGTTCTGCTACCTCACTATAGTCACCCGCTTGAATCCCTTTAAAAAGCGGTGATATAAAAGCAAACCAAAAACGTAGAAATGGAGTGGAAAAGTTCAGTTTGTCATCCACCTCTTCTTTGCCGCTTGGTTGTAATACGGGGCTTTCCCGCTCAATAAGATCGTTCTGACAAAGGTAACGAAGAGCCGGATTGCCTGTCTCTTCAGAGATGCGAGCACGTTTAAAAGCAGAGTGTGTGCGGCGGTCACCCATGGCAATACCTGTCAGTAGAGAGTGGTAGATGGGATCGCTCAGCGTTACCTCTGTAAGCTGCTCATGAAAGTGTGTATAGTTCTTTAAGATGATCTCTTCGATCAGCTCCATACGCGGTACATTGGTATCGATGGCTTCATCCAATCCGCCAAAAACAGCAAAATAGTCAATGGCTTCTTCGAAGTTGTCAGGGGTGTTTTTCAGGTAGAAAGCGCGAAATTGTTTTAAGAGTGCAGGGGTCTGGATAGAGATGGCGTCAGCCTTTATTTGGTTTGTAAGATTATACAGGAATAAAACGAAATAGCTGTTGGTTGATCTGTGATCTTACTCCTTATCATCATCCTTTGACTGAGAGCCATACAGCTTCTCAAGCCTCTTAACGTGTTCTCTGCAGTGTGTCTGCATCTCCTGCAGTGATTCGATCAGTTCATTCTGGGTCTGCATCAATGCATCTTGTTTATAGAGTTTGTAGGAAACATACAGAAGCAAGATCACGATTATCAACTCAAGCATAGCAGCACCTCTTCAGTATATATCTTTAGGACTCTTTCTTTCATCCAGCATTCTCTCTTTGTGATGTCTCCCTACCAGATAGTAGGTAATACCAAGCGCTAAAACAACCGCAGCGGTTGCAAAAATATACATTGGCGTAATATCTTTAAAATCTATAATGATCACTTTTCGGGCAATCGCCATCAAAGCTGTTGCAACAACCAGTTTTATCGGGATGACATCTGTACTTAAATACATGACAATATTTTGAAAAATCTCTATAGCGATCAGTACAGCAAGAAAGGCGGCAAAAGTTTTTAAAATATCTGTGATCTCAAGCAGCATAAAGGGTGCTGCCATCAGCCGTTGATAGAGGACATGGATAACATCACCAACACCCCAAAAGATAACAAACACCATCAATATAGCCAATGCTTTAACGGCTACTTTTATCATCTTATGCAAAAAAGCGATTAAAGAATCATCATGTTCTACGGGTAATTCATCATGTTTTTTCATAATATCTTCCCTTTGCTATGATTAAGTATACCCTAAATAGCTAACTGGAAGTAAGTTGATCTTGGTGTTGGAAAACTTTAGAACAGTAGACCTCTTGCGAAAGTCTAGTACCAGCAAGTCATAGAAAAGTGTGATCAAGGCAGGCTCTTTCCAGCATAGACTTGCCCTAGGGGCTTATTTGGATTTTTCAGGGTTGACTACTTAACATAACTCTTATTTTGTTTGTCGACTCATACTGCTTTGAAGGTTGATCATAGTCTGTTGGCCTACTTTTATCAGCCCTTTTTGAGGACGATCGAGATCCACGACGACTGTTGTGAGTGCAGCGAAGGCCATGATCAATGGGATAACCGCAACCAGTCTGCGTGATTTTGAAAGTCCGGCCTGAGCACCCATCGTTATCATCGTAAGGGCGGAAATTGCTAACAGTGCCAGCCAGATACTGCCGGGAATTCGATTGCGCAAGGCTGCAGTCAGTCGTTTTTCGTGCATATCAATTACATTATTGATGGATTGAAGCAGCAACCCGGTATTTATATTGGGCTCTTTTTTTGCTGCTGATGATACCTGGGCCCAAAGAAGCTCATGCAGCTCAACAGATCTGGCTATTGCCGTTTTCAGTATGTCTGTGCTCATGCCCATCTCTACGGCTTGCAAGCGAATATCCACATACTCCTGTAAAAGGTGCTTTACTTTTGTTCTGTGTGGTTCATCAACCAAATCTGCGCGCAGATATGCCGTACCGATTGCATTCGCTTCGTCGAGAACATTCTGTTTTCTAAGATTATGCTGGGCAGCGGCCATGGCAAAGGTAAAAGCGAGAACAAAAGCCAGCATCCCCAACAGACCACCTACCATAGGACTTATGGCGTTAGGTGCCTCTTTATCGTAACGCGTACTGGTATATTTGCTGATTTGATAGCCAACTTCAAAAGAGAGCAGTATGCCTGCTGTTAAGCCAATATAGACACCAGATATCGGTAAAGAATCAAATAGTCCTATGTTCATATATTCCTCGATACATTCCGGTTAATTAATATTTTAGCATATATGCACGGCTTCTAATGACTATGGTTACGTGCACATGGTAATTCAAAACTTACCTCTGTTTAAGGTGTATGCTCAGTCATTCCTGCGAAGGCAGGAATCTTGAGTATTTGAGGCTTAGATTCCTGCCTTCGCAGGAATGACGCCATGCGCTATTTTATGGGCACCTCTAAAAACCCTGTGTATCATCAGCGTTGCATACGACTTTGTGATCAAGGCAGGTTCTTGCTAGCGTAACTGGTTACGGTTGCAAGGTTCTAACGATATCTCGAATGAGAAATATGCCAGTGGCATATTTTCATCGAGTAAAGTTGCTTAATGTATGTAACGCCCTTTGGGAGGGCAAATAAGGCGCAAGCTTCCGTCCTAAAGTTTCTTGCACCCAAGGGCAGGCTTCGCACATTTACCTACTGGTAGTCCTACGAAACCTTAGAACAAAATCTTACACCTTCTTTGCCCTCTGATGATATACAGGGTTTTTAGAGGTGCCCATAATCCTATGTTCATATATTCCTCGATACATTCCGGTTAATTAACATTTTAGCATATATGCACGGCTTCTAATGACTACGGTTACGTGCATAACTATGCAGAGTGGGGTAGGCATTTTAGCTGAAAGGAAGGAACTCCAGCACCACGATGGTGACAAGCGGTGCGATAATGCCGGCGATGAACATCAGGTAACTCAGTCGGATGTAGCGGTATTTTTTGGTCAGGACCTTGCCCATGCTGTAGATGTCTTCAATCATCATCTGGTAAATCTGCTGATCGGTAGTGATACTCTCATTCATGACTTTCAAGTAGCTCTCTACCTCCATACCGGCGTAGTCACCGAAAAAGAGCAGATTGCGTTCTTTGCCGCTCTTCTCCCCATTGACAAGGCGGGGGATGGAGGCGAGCAGACCAAAAAATGCGGAAAGCACGGTAAACAGAGCGATAACAACCGCCACCGGGGTCAATCCTTTATCGATAGTGTAGCCGGCCACCAGCGAGGTTATAATGAAGCACGCTGCTAAAAGCGTGCTCGCTTTCCTGTCGGCCATCATGGTCAGTTGAAGATGGTTTTGCTGCACAGCACGCAGCAGATACATAATACTGACGTTCGTCTCGACATCAATCACTTTTCTGTTTTTTGCTGACTCTTCCATAACTTCCCCTTGCTTACAGGCTTTAGCTATATTATATCAAATGGGGTTGAACAGAGGTTTATGCCGGCTCATGCAATGAAATATTCCCCATCTCCTTCTCCTCAGATAATCTTCTTGAGACTGTAAGAGAGAAAATTGCCCGCAAAACCACAGCAGTATTTCAACGACCTCCCACTATAATAAACCTCTTTTTAAAACACTGTTTTTTATACTTTTTACAAAGGCTTCTAATGAGCGTACAGCCCTTCACCCATCTGCATCTGCATACCGAATACTCCCTGCTCGACGGTGCCAACAAGATCAGCAACCTTGTCGAACGTGTGAAAGAGCTTGGGATGACGTCCGTCGCTATGACGGACCATGGCAATATGTTCGGTGCCATCGATTTTTACCAGCAGATGAAAGGGGCGGGGATCAAGCCGTTGATCGGGATGGAAGGGTACATTCACAATGGTGAAGAGCTTGGTGACAAGAGTACGAAACAGCGTTTCCACATCTGCCTTTTTGCGAAGAACCAGAAGGGGTACGAGAACCTGATGTACCTCTCGTCAAAAGCGTATATTGACGGCTTCTACTACTTTCCGCGTATCAACAAAGAGGAGCTTCGTGAACACTCAGAAGGGATCATCTGTACTTCGGCCTGTCTTCAGGGTGAGGTAAACTGGCACCTCAATCTGGCCAATGACCGTAATGTTAAAAACGGTGCAGAGGGGTATGAAGGAGCGAAGCGTGTAGCACAGGAGTACAAAGAGATATTCGGTGACGACTTCTACCTTGAGATTATGCGCCACGGGATCGGCGACCAGCTCTACATTGACGAGCCGCTGCTGAAGCTGGCCAAAGAGACCGGTATCAAGCTGGTTGCGACGAACGATACCCACTACACCTATCCGGGTGATGCGCAGTACCATGAGGCGTTTATGTGTATCGGGATGAATAAACTCTATGATGATCCCAACCGTATGCGCCACTCCGTCCATGAGTTTTACCTGAAGTCACCTGAGCAGATGGCGCGCCTCTTTGCGGACATCCCAGAGGCACTGGCCCATACGCAGGAGATCGTAGACAAATGCCAGTTGGAACTCGATCTTGGTGACCCGACACCGCCGAACTTCAAGTTTACCAAAGAGTATGCTCAGGAAGAGGGGCTAAACATTGATCATGAAGATGATGCCGCCATAAGTGAAGATGCGACGTCTGATGAGAAGAAAAAGTGGCTCAGTGCAGCTGACAAAAATGATGCCGAGTATTTCATCTATCGCTGTAAAGTAGGGCTGGATGAGCGTCTAAAATATGTTCCTGAAGAGAAGCATGAGGAGTATCGTGAGCGGCTGGAATTCGAGATGGATATCATCAATTCCATGAAGTTCCCGGGATACATGCTGATCGTATGGGATTTCGTAAAGGTTGCCAAAGAGATGGAGATCGCAGTCGGACCGGGGCGCGGGTCGGCGGCGGGAAGTCTGGTCGCCTTCTCTCTGGAGATCACCGATATCGATCCGATGAAGTACGACCTGCTCTTTGAGCGTTTCCTGAATCCTGAACGGGTAAGCATGCCCGATATCGATATGGACTTTATGCAGGCACGCCGGGGTGAGATCATCGACTATGTCGTCGAGAAGTACGGGCGTGATCAGGTGGCGCAGATCATCACCTTCGGTTCGCTGCTGGCAAAAGGGGTTATCCGTGATGTCGCCCGTGTTTTGGATATGCCGCTGGCTCAGGCGGACAAGATGGCAAAACTGATTCCCGATGAACTGGGGATTACCCTTAACGGCAAGATGAAAAAAGGTGAACTTGTTCCGGGTGCGTTCCAGAAAGAGCCGAAAATCCAGGAGCTCATCGAGACCGATCCGAGTGTTGCACGGGTCTGGGAGTTCAGTAAGAAACTTGAAGGGCTCAAGCGTAATGCCGGAATGCATGCCGCCGGTGTTGTTATCTCGAATGAGGAGCTCTGGTACAAGACACCGATCTACAAACCATCGGGCGAAGATACTTTTGTCACACAGTATTCGCTTAATTACCTTGAAGATGTCGACCTGATCAAGTTCGACTTTCTTGGTCTGAAAACATTGGATGTAATTGATAATGCGCTCAAACTGGTCAAAGCACGCCATGATGTCTCAGTAGACTGGCACAAGATCGATGTGGATGACCAGCAGGTTTACGACGTGATCCAGAGCGGTGCGACGGTGGGGATGTTCCAGATAGAGAGTTCGGGAATGCAGGACCTGAACAAACGGCTGAAGCCTTCAAACTTTGAAGACCTGATCGCGGTCCTGGCACTCTACCGTCCGGGTCCGATGGAGTCGGGGATGCTTGACAGCTTCATCGAGCGTAAGCATGGCCGTGAGGTGATCGAGTATACCTTTGACAGTATGGAACCGATCCTCAAACCCACCTACGGGGTCATCGTATACCAGGAACAGGTCATGCAGATCGTTCAGAACATCGGTGGTTTCTCGCTTGGGTACTCTGACATTATCCGTCGTGCGATGGGTAAAAAGAAAGATATGGCAACCTACAATGCCGAGTTTTCAGAAGGGGCGCAGAAACAGGGTTATGATTACAGAAAGGCCAGTGAGCTCTTTAATCTGATCGAGAAGTTTGCGGGTTACGGTTTTAATAAATCTCACTCGGCAGCCTACGCGATGGTCACCTTCCAGACAGCATGGCTCAAGACATACTACCCTCAGGAGTTTATGGCGGCACTGCTGACTTCAGAGAGGGACAACACCGACAAAGTCGTCAAGTATATCGATGAGGTCAAGCGGATGGAGATCGAACTCGCACCTCCCCACATCAATAAGTCTTACATGGAGTTCTCGCCAACGAAACAAGATGGCAGTGACTACATCCTGTTTGGACTGGGTGCGATCAAAGGTGTCGGCTCTGCGGCGGTAGAGTCGATCCTCGATGTGCGTAAAGAGGGCGAGTTTGCCGATATGCGGGATTTTGTCAACCGTATCGAACCCCAGAAGGTCAATAAGAAAGTTCTGGAGTCGATCACCAAAGCCGGCGGCTTTGACTGTTTCAACTGGTCGCGCAAGGCACTGCTAAACCAGATGGAGCCGATTATCGATACGGTCAAGAGTTCCAGCCAGCTACGGAAGGATGCCGAGTTTAGCCTCTTTGGGGATGACATCGAGGTGACGACGGTTGATCTGGCTCTTAAAAATGAGCCGGAGTATGAGCTAAAAGATATTTTGGAATTTGAAAAAGAGACGCTTGGCTTTTATGTATCGGGGCACCCGCTTGACTCCTACCGTGAAGAGATTGAAGGATTGAACTATACGCTCTCATCCGACATCGAAAACATTGCTGACGGTTCGATGGCGATCTTCATCGGTAAAGTCGAAGAGATCACGAAGAAGATCTCGAAAAAAGGGAACCAGTTCGGCATCGTCAACCTGATGGACTTCCACGGCAATATCGAGGTGATGCTCTTCTCGGACAAGCTTGACCAGCTCGAACAGATGGACCTTGAAGAGCCTGTAGCATTCAAGGTGAAGATCACCCATACCGAGATGTTTACCCGCATCAGCGTAACAAAGATATTTACCTTGAAAGAGGTGAAAAGAGAGGCCAAAAAGGTCGACACGAAGATTGTGGAGAAGCCGCCTGAACCGCTGATGCTTCGTCTTCATCTCAACAAAAGTACCGAACAGCTCGAAGAGATATACCGACTGGTACGCCGCTATCCGGGTAATCGTCCGTTGAACCTGACCATCGTCTCGAAGTTGCAAAACATTGTCATTGAATCAGCTATACGGGTTGACAATAAAGTGATGGAAGAGCTGGAAAAGATGACTTTTGTCGATGTGGCGTAAGAAAATAGTGCGAAAGGCTTAAATATGCGTTGGTTGTTGATTTTACTTTTTGGCTTTTCATTGATGGCATCAGAGCTTCATCTGGCTGTAAAAAAACTGGATCAAAAGCTGATTGTAAAGCTTTTGAAGAGCGGTGCAGATATCAATGCAGTGGATGAGAAAGGTGACACTCCATTGCATATTGCTACACGGATCGGGCGCTATTCTGTTGTCAGTACACTGCTGAAGTATAAGCCGGATCTCTATATTGAGAATCATAAAGGGTATACGCCACTGGCCATTGCTATTCATTACAACTATGTCAAATCGATTCAGGCCCTGGTCAAGGCGCAAAAACATCAGGAACGTAAATTTGAATTGCCTGAACTTCATCAGGCTGTGGCAGATAATAGTACGAAGAGTGTTAAAAAGCTTTTGAGGCAGGGCGTACCGGTTGACAGTCATGACAGCAGTGGGAGAACAGCGCTTCAGCTGGCAGCCAGAGAGGGCTCGCTGGAGATGGTCAGAGTGCTGATCTTGGCCGGTGCAGATGTTATGCATGTCGATCATGAAGGAAGAGATGTCCTCTATTTCGCAAGATATGGCAAAAACAGGGCTGTAATCAATCTGATAGTTGAGGAGAAAAAGAAGCGTGGATCAAAATAGTTTTAATGAAGGTCTGTTAGGCTTTCTGGATGCATCACCGACACCTTTTCATGCAGTGGCAAATATGACCGGCATGCTTAAAAATGCCGGTTTTGAACAGTTGGATGAAAAAGCTCCCTGGCAGCTGGAAGCCGGACATAAGTATTATGTCACCCGTAATGACTCCTCCGTTATCGCATTTACCTACCCGAAGACGCGAAATGACTACCTGATGATCGGTGCCCATACCGATTCGCCGAATCTGAAGATCAAACCCAACCCTGTCATTAAAAAAGATGGCCTGGTTCAGCTGGGTGTCGAGTCATATGGTGGATTACTGTTAAACCCATGGTTTGATAGGGACCTCTCTATTGCAGGCCGTGCAGCATATCGTGATGCAGACGGTATGATAAAAGAGGCTTTGATCGATATGAAGGCACCGATTGCAATGATCCCCTCATTAGCCATTCATCTGGATAAAGAGGCGAACAAGAACCGCTCAGTCAATGCACAAACCGATATTGTCCCCATCATCACCTCTGATCAGTCGTTTGATTTTGATGCCTGGATCATCGATGCGATCAAGCAGAATGGGGTAGGGGATGTAGATAAAATTCTTTCACATGAACTAAGTTTTTATGACACGCAGCCAGCGTCATTTATCGGTGTCAACCGGGATTTTATTGCATCGGCGAGATTAGATAATCTGCTAAGCTGTTATACTGCGCTTTTGACTGTCTGCAGTGTTGAAGCCGATACTCCGATGCTGATGATCTGCAGTGATCATGAAGAGATCGGCAGTGACTCGGCTTCCGGTGCGGCGGGGCCGTTTTTGGAGAACGTACTTCGTCGAATCTATTCAGAGTATGAGGCGTATACGCACATGCTTCAAAAATCGATGATGATCTCCTGCGATAACGCCCATGCCATCCATCCCAACTTCAGTGACAAACACGATAAAAACCACGCTCCGCAGGTCAATAAAGGTGTTGTGATCAAAGTCAATGCCAATCAGCGTTATGCATCGAGTTCACGGACTGTTTCACGCTTTGTCCATGCAGCTGATGAAGCTGAGCTGCCGCTGCAGCAGTTTGTAACGCGTAATGATATGGGATGTGGTTCGACGATCGGACCGATTACGGCGACACGGCTTGGTATCGAGACGGTGGATGTCGGATTGCCGACCTTCGCCATGCACTCCATTCGTGAGCTTGCGGGCAGTTGTGATGCCCATCAGCTCTACCAGATTCTGCTGAGTATGAGCCGCTATGGCTGAGACGATCACCCCCGATGAGCTCAAGGCGCTGATAGAACAGACCTATCAGGTCGAGAACGAGTACAAAGCACTTCGCGGTGATTATGCGCATCTGCTCGATACGATTGAGCAGGTTGTCGAGTTCCTGCCCAATGCTATCTGGATTCTGGAAGCCAACGGCGATGTCTTCTTGCAAAACTCCAAAGCCAAAGAACTTAGTATGCTTGTGCCGATGCTGCAACATGAAAACGATGATTATGAAGTCTCGTTTTTAGAGCGCTCCTATCTCATTAAAAGTAACCGATACAAAGAGAAGTATCTCTTCAGTGCGACCGATATCACGGAACAGAAACGCAAAGAGAACCTTGCAACCATGGGGCAGATGGCAGCCCATCTTTCGCATGAGATTCGCAACCCGATAGGTGCGATCTCCTTGATGACTTCGACGCTTAGAAAGCGTGTTATTGAAGAGAACCAGCCGATGGTCGATGAGATTCAGAAATCCGTCTATCGCATTGAACGTATCATCAAAGCGACACTGCTCTTCTCCAAGGGAATCAAAGCGAACATCCAACCGATGCGCTGGAGCGAGCTTAAAGAGGCGATGGAAGAGGCGATCGAGTACTACAGCTATGCAAAACCGATCAGGTTTACACTGCCTGAACATCAGTTTATTTTGTCCGGTGATGCTGACCTTCTGGCAATGATGTTCTCAAACTTTATCTTTAACGCCATCGATGCAATCGAACTCGATGATAAAGAGGAGGGGAGTGTCAAAGTGGTCTATGATCAGGATGAGACATTTCATTACTTCACAGTCTATGACAGCGGTGTAGCGATCGAAGATGAAAATGCGTTGTTTGTAGCGTTTAAAAGTACAAAAGAGAAGGGTAATGGTCTGGGACTGGTTCTTTCCCAGCAGATTGCCCAGGCGCATGGCGGTGATGTATCACTGGCACCCGGAGAAGAGAAAGGGTTTAGGATTCGGCTGAGTAAATGAAAAGTGAAAAGTTCGTTTGCCGTCACTCCTGCAAAGGCAGGAGTCTAAACTCTATAAGCTGAAAATTTGAGTACTTTAGATCCCTGCCTTCGCAGGGATGACAGGATGTAGACGTCTATTATACTTCTTCTTTAGAGGTGCCCTTTAGACAGATCATAGAAGTAGTTGGTCGCTTCTACAAACCCGTCGACACTTCCGCAGTCAAAACGGCGCCCTTTGAAGTTGTAGGCGATCACCATCCCTTTTTCAGCCTGTGTTTTGAGTGCATCGGTGATCTGAAGCTCGCCATTTTTTCCCGGCTTGGTGTTTTCGATCACTTCAAAGATATCCGGAGTGAGGATATAGCGGCCAATAACGGCCTGATTGGACGGTGCTTTGTCATTATCAGGTTTTTCAACCATATTGGAGACCATAAAGACACCCGGTTCGATCTCACTTCCCTCGATGACACCATATTTATGTACATCTTCCATCGGTACTTCCATGGTGGCGACAATACAGCATTTGTATTTTTCATAGAGTTTGACCATCTGGGTAAGAATTCCGTCACCTTCCGGATTGACGCAGAGATCATCAGCAAGAATAACGGCGAACGGCTCCTGATCTCCTACAAGTACTTTGCCCTTATAGATGGCATCACCCAGCCCTTTCATCTCATTTTGGCGGGTATAGGTGAAGGTACATTGATCGATAAGGGTTCTAATTTCGTCTAACAGTGACTCTTTTGATGAACCCTTGATCTGGTGTTCGAGCTCATAAGAGATATCGAAATGATCGGTAATAGCCCGTTTACCACGACCGGTAATAGTGGCCATGATATGACAACCCGCTTCAAGAGCCTCTTCTACACCGTACTGGATCAGTGGCTTGGTGAGGATAGGAAGCATCTCTTTTGGCATCGCTTTGGTTGCGGGCAAAAATCGGGTTCCATAGCCTGCTGCGGGGAAAAGACATTTATTGATCATAGGAAATCCTTAGTTATATTGGTGATATTATAGTCTAATTATGTAATATTGTGATTAGATGTGTATTTAACTCGCATTGATGGTGAGAATATCTCTCATACCCTGCTCAAAGATAGTGAAATTGGTCTCATTTTCATCACGTAGATCAAACAGTTCATAAACTGCAGAAGGGGTTCGGTCGTTCAGGCGATCAACGTCACTCTTAATGCTTTGAAACATCGTGTCGGAGAGCGTATAACGGTTGATCTTATTGACACGCATTTCCGGAAAGTCCAAGCTGCACAGTGTCAGTTGTTTTGTGTGGGGAATTGCATTATAGATCGGCATGGTCAACTGCAGGTGACGAAATTTTAATGAGAGAGTCGGGATGGTGTTCAGAGACAGATAGGCCAGTTGAAGGTCATGGTCCATAAAGGCAATCAGCCACTCCGGCATCTGGTCCTGGATCAGATAGATGTTGATTGAACCGGCTTCATTCACTTCAGCGAAACAGCCCTCCATCGCTCTAGGCTGAACCTCTTCAAGCACGGCGGTATCGAGAATATCACCTATCTTAATGTTATTTAGTATCACTATTTGAATTCCGTATCTTCATAACGGTCATGTACCCATATTGCAACGGCTTCAATCTCTTCTTGTGTCAGTTTACCTTTCTGAGAAGGCATGATATCAAAGCGCTCAATGGCCATCGCATGACACATACTGTAGTCAAGACTTGGATTTTCGATGTAGTCTTTTATAAAAGCGATGACTACACGGCGTTTGACGTCATCGTCATCATCGGCAATGATGATGTTCTCTTTGATACGGTTGGAAACTTCGACCATCGGCGGTGCTTTGAGCGTTTTGAAGATCTTGAGTGTCTCTGCTTTGCTGATCATCTCGATGTGGCACTGCTGACATTTGTTTTTATAGACTTCGTAGCCATCTGCGGCAGAGAGTGAAACGCTAAGAAGTGCAAGTAGAAAGAGAGTAGAACGCATGGCTTTTCCTTTCTATGTAAAGAGATTATTGATTGGGAAACATGACGGAGCCGAGTCGGACCATGTTGGAACCGCACTTGATGGCCAGTTCAAAGTCGCTGCTCATTCCCATGGAACAGATTGTCGCACCATTGAGTGAGTCATAGATCTTTCTGGTCTGCTCAAAGCTGTTTTGGATCAACGTTGCATCATCACTGTGCGCACCGATAGTCATAACACCTTTAAGATTGAGGTTTGGACACTCGGACTGTATTTGGGCGTAAATATCATTAGCTGATTCAGGCATGACACCTGACTTAGTAGCTTCTTTGGCTGTATTGATCTGTAAGAGGGTATCCATGACAATATCGCGATCAGCCAGTCTGCTCTGCATAGCCTGAGCTAATTCTACAGAATCCAAAGAGTGAAAAAGAAAAGGGTTCAGACCTATAAGCTGGTTGATCTTGTTCTTTTGCAGGTTACCGATGAAGTGCCATTCCAGTGGGAGCTCTTCTAACGCTTCGCTTTTGCTTTTTAAATCCTGTACCTTGTTCTCGCCAAAAGCACGCTGTCCGATGTTATAGAGTGAGCGTACAGCATCGGCATCAGAGTATTTGCTAACAGCGACAATCTTGACGATGTGGTGTTCGCTGACTGAGATACGTGCTTTTTCAATACGGTCGATAATATGGTCGATATGGATTTTATACTCAATTTCTGTCATGTTTTTATCCTATAAGTCGGTTAAAGTCGTTATAGAGTCCGAGACTCATCAAGCCTAGTAAAATAGCCCATCCTGCTATGGTCAGACGCATAAGCACAGCTTCACTTGGTGCGTGGCGGGTAATCATCTCGTAAAGGTTGAACATGATATGGCCGCCATCGAGAGCAGGGATAGGCAGGAGGTTCAAAACACCGAGATTTACCGAGATCAGTGCGGCAAAGAAGAGGACACTCATCCAGCCCGCTTCACTCGCCTGTGCAGTGATCTGAACAATGCTTACGACACCGCCGAGCTCTTTGGCCGGTACTGCTCCACTCAGGAGTTTTTGCAGACTCAGAAAGATCAGGGTTGATGCCTGCCAGGTCTCTTCTGCTGCGTAGCCGATCGATCCGAAAAAGCCCATCTCCAGCTCATGGTAGATACCGGCTGATCCGATGCCGACCATTCGTCGCTGTACAGTTTCACCAAAGATATTGGTCGTCTCTGTGATACGAGGCGACAGGATGATATGTTCAAGCATAGTGCTACGCTCAATTACCAGCGTGAGATCACCTTGGGAAGTTTTGATAGTGTTGGACATTGCTTTCCAGGTTGTGATCTCGGTGCCATTGATGGAGATGATCTTGTCGTTAGTCTGCAGTCCGGCTACCGCTGCAGGGGAGTCTTCGACTACTTTTCCAATAATCGGTGAAAGAGTCTGCGGACCACCCATCCCGATGAACAGGTAAAGAAAAAAGGCGAGAAGAAAATTTGCTGCCGGACCGGCAAGAAGAATGAAGATACGCTGTGCGGGCGTCTTGGCATTGTAGCTGTCACTGTCGATGCTGTTTGACGTCGGATCAAGGTCATCCTGACCCTTCATCTTCACATAGCCGCCCAGTGGAATGGCAGCAATACGCCAGTCGGTGTCAAGCCATCGAAAACCATAAATACGTTTGCCGAAACCGACACTGAATACTTCGACATAGACTCCCATGAGACGGGCTGCCATATAGTGACCCAGCTCATGAAAGAAGATGAGTGCGGAGAGGACCGCGAGGGAGATTAACCAGCTCATAATATTTTCTTTCGGAAAGAGTAAAGTGTAAAAGGTGAAGTGTAAAGAGGATACAAAGCGCCAAGGGTGCGTGGGCTTGCCGCCGAGGCAAACGTAGAGTTATCGTAGTTCAAGGGATTTACTCCCTTGGACCTGTCAAAAGAAGTGCACAACCAGCTCAATTTTTTTCCTTAATGGCTTTACCAAAGCCCCAGAGATATTCCAGACCGGAGTAGACGGTTAGTGCGACGGCAAACCAGAGAAGTGCATCACCGTAAGGCCAGTGCATCAGTAGAAATCCGATGGCAAACATCTGGGCGACGGTTTTAACTTTACCTGCCCAGGATGCTGCAACACTTATCCCTTCGCTGACTGCCACGGTACGAAGACCGGTGATGAAGAGCTCACGCACAATGATGATATAGATCGCCCATGCCGAAGCCTCACCAACCATCATCAAACCTAAAAATGCAGCGAGAACAAGCATCTTATCCGCCAGTGGATCAAGAATCGCTCCCAACATTGTCATCTGATCAAGCTGACGCGCAATAAAGCCGTCAAAAAAGTCTGTTATGCTGGCCAGGACAAAGAGCAGGGATGCAACATAGTAGTTCCACGAAATATGCATACCGTTATCAGTAAAAAGCTGTGGATTGAGAATAATCCAGAACATCACCGGTGCCATCAGGATACGCAGTGAAGCCAGCAGGTTAGGTAAGTTAAGCAAGAACATTACCTTTCTGAGTGAATAGCAAGTGTTTATTCGTGATGAATGACAAGTGGCTAATTATGGGTAAAGAGCACGGTTTAACTGCGCGTGAGCCTGCTGCTAAAGCAAACCCAGTGTTAACGCAGGTAAATGGGCTTTGCCCATTTGCCGTACCCATTATTGAAATGATGTCCCGCCATCAATAACGATGGTCTGACCGGTCAGCCATGATGCTGCTCCGCTGCATAGGAAGAGACAGGCCCCCGTAAGGTCTGTAGCATCACCCATACGGTTGAGCGGAGAACGTTTAACAACCTCTGCTTTCACCTCTTCATAGTTAGGGAACGCTTTAAGGGCATCGGTATCGATCGGACCGCCGCTGACAGCGTTGACACGGATATTTTTATCACCCAGTTCCGCTGCTGCATAGCGGACCATTGCTTCAACGGCAGCTTTATTGGAACCGTGACCGGCGTAATTTGGAGTATAGACCAGATTACCGGTAGAGCTCATCGAGATGATCGATCCGCCGCCTGTCTTTTCCATACGTTTGGCCGCTTCCTGCGAACCGACAACAAAAGCATCTACGGTTGCAGTCCAGATATTGTCAAGGCCTCTTGGTTTCAGGCGCATAAACGGACCGAAACCTCCGACAACAGCCCGACCGGAGATGATCGCATTGGAGATAAAGTAGTCGATACGGTCGAAATCTTCATCAAACTCTTTAAAGACATCTTTGTAAGTTAACGGCTCTAAGATGTTTAGTTTGTAAGCTCTACATTTAACGCCAAACTGTTTTTCAACATCAGCAATAATCTCATTGGCCGTATCTGCACTAGATGCATAAGTAAATGCTACATCACACCCTTTTTCAGCGAATGAGTAAACGATCGCTTTACCGATCCCACGTGTTCCTCCACTGATAAACAGTACTTTATCTTTCATTGTCGTATTCTCCTTATAGGTTAGGTATATCGTAGTGTTTCATGACCGCTTCGATATGCTTCATATTTTCGGCACTTGGCGGTACAAGAGGCAAACGGTATTCGAGGGTATCGATTAGTCCGGCAATATACATGGCCGCCTTGATAGGGATCGGGTTGGACTCGATGAACATGACCGAGTTGATGTCATAAAGTTTGTCATTGAGACGTTTGGCTTCTATCAGGTCACCGCTTTGTGCCGCTTTTACCAGCTTGCTGATCTTGTTTGGCAGGAGATTGGCAATGACAGAGATGGTTCCATGACCGCCGGAAGCCATAATCGGGTAGTTGATAGCGTCATCACCACTGATCACTTTGATCTCTGGAATCTTGGCCAGGAGTTCAACAGTACGCTCGATGGAGCCGGTCGCCTCTTTGATTGCATAGACAGTGTCACACTCATCAAACAGACGCTTTACAGTAGCGCATTGAAGATCAACAGCTGTACGCCCCGGTACGTTGTAAAGCATTAACGGAAGGTCAGATGAAGATGCAATGGCTTTGTAGTGCTGATAGAGTCCCTCTTGCGATGGTTTGTTATAGTACGGCGTGACACATAAAAGTGCATCCGCCCCCTCATGCTGTGCAAACTTGGCCAGATCGATCGCTTCGGATGTGGCGTTACTGCCGGCACCGGCGAGTACGGTGGAGTTCGTTCCTTTACAGACGTCCACGGCAATGGCAATACACTCTTTATGTTCACTGTGGCTCAGTGTCGCGCTCTCTCCGGTTGTGCCTACCGGAACGACAGTTGTAATGCCATTTTCAATCTGACGCTGGACAAGTTTGGCGTATCCCTCACTGTCTAACTTGTTGTTTTTGATTGGTGTAATAAGTGCTGTCATAGCACCGATAAGGTTTTCCATCTATTTGCCCTTTCGTAAAATTGTTGTTGTGGATTTGTTAAAGTTGAAGTACTTTTTCGCCGCATCTTGGATATCGTCGGTAGTGAGCGCATTGATATGCTCTTCATACATCTCCAGCGGCTTGAGATCACCTCGTGCCAGATAGCCTCCAAAAAGTCCTGCGACAGAGCTTGCGCTCTCCAGCGAGAAGATAAAGTCCGATTTGGTATTGATCTTCACTTTCTCCAGCTCGCTTTGGGAAACTTTTTCGTTTTTGATACGCTCGATCTCGCTGATAAGCTCTTTTTCTACATCTTCGGCTTTGACACCGGGGTTACAGGCAGCCAGAAAGATAAAGAGTCCGGGATCGTTGTTCTCCATGTTGTAGGCATAGATCTGGTTTACCAGACGCTTCTTATCGACAAGCTGCTCATAAAGACGGCTGCTTTTGCCTGAACTCAGAATCTCGGAGATCGCAGAGAGTCTAGGCTGATCTTCATGTGTGAAGTCAGGGATGTGGAAAGTGATCGCCACCATCTCCACCTCACTCTCTTTATGGATCGTGATGCGTTTTGGACCATCCTGCTCCGGCTCGATAAACTTGAACTCAGGGATCTCTGCACGGTTCTTGATAGCGGAAAAGTGCTGTTCTACATGTTTGAATGCAGTGTCGGCATCGATATCACCCGTAATGATCATGATCGCATTTTTTGGCTGATAGTAGGTCGCGTGGAAGTTGCGGATATCATCGATCGTCCAGGTAAGGATATCGTTCATGAAACCGATCGGCGTCCAGTGGTAGGGGTGGTAGAGGTAGGCGTTGTTAAACATGCGAAAGTACATATAGCCCAGTGGATTGTTGTCGGTTCTCCAGCGGCGCTCTTCCGCGACAACATCACGTTCGGGTTGGAACTCCTCATCTTTGAGGTTAAGGTTCTGCATCAGTTCGGCAAAGAGGGAGAGCGATTTGTCGAGGTTGTCGCTGCTTGATTTGATAAAGTAGTGGGTGTAGTCAAACCCGGTTGAAGCGTTGCTTACGCCGCCGACACTTTTAACCTCTTCGTCAAATTGTCCGGCATTGAGGTTTTTGGTTGACTTGAAGTTCATATGTTCAAGCATATGGGCAATACCGGTTTTTCCCATGATCTCGTTGCGGCTTCCGACTTTGTAGAAGATATCTGTCGAGATGACATTGGTGTCGTTTTCCATCGGGATGACAACGATCTGAAGTCCATTGTCAAGGGTTTTTGTTTTATAGTTTGGCAGGGATGATGCCATAAGCGTTCCTATTGTCAGAAGTGTAAAAAGTATAAATGTGAAAATCCGCATCAGCGATCGGCTCCAATGGCTTCGCTGATGTTTGCAAAGCCGTCAGCTTTCAACAGATCGATCAGACCGAGATTGACATCTTTGATGAGCTCAGGGCCTTTGAAAATAAGTGCCGAATATATCTGTACAAGTGAGGCACCGGCTTTAATACGACGGTAGGCCTCTTCAGCTGAGTCAATACCACCCGCAGAGATAAGGATTGTCTTGCCAAAGAGTTCTTTGGCAACGGCATCGAAGATCTCAAAACTTTTATCTTTTAGAACGGCACCGCTGAGACCGCCGATGGCCTGTGGCTGAGCGACAAGTGAATAGTCAATGGTAGTGTTGGTGGCGATGATCCCGTCAGCACCTTGTGCAACGGCATGTGATGTGAGATCAACCGCTTCACTGGCTTCCATGTCAGGAGCGATCTTAAGCAGGACCGGCTTATCGGTCAGGGCTTTGGCTTCCTGGAAAAGTTGTGTGATGAAGGCTTCATTCTGAAGGTCACGAAGACCCGGAGTATTTGGAGAGGAGATATTGATCACTAGATAATCCCCCAGCTCGTGAAGTGCTTTGATCAGAGTGATATAGTCGTTGATGGCTTCAGCTTCAGGGGTGACTTTGTTCTTACCGATGTTTACACCGATAGGGGTACTGAAAGGGTAGAGCTCCTGAAGACGTTTCTGCGCTTTGTAGAGCCCCTCATTATTGAAACCCATCGCATTTTGCAGGGTCTCCTCTTCGATGTGACGGAAGAGACGCGGTTTCGGATTGCCCGGTTGCGGTCTAGGCGTAAGTGTACCGATCTCGGTATAGCCAAAACCCAAGGCCTGCATCCCGCGGATCATCGTGGCATTTTTGTCAAAACCGGCAGCGAGTCCGACAGGGTTGAGGAAGGTACGACCGAACAGCTCCTGCTTTAAGAGCGGATCGGTAATAAAGTGTTTTTCTGTCCATCCGTTGAAAACTACGGGGCAGATATTGGCTGCACGGAGAAAATATTCGACAAGGTGATGTGCATTTTCAGGCTCGAGTCTGAAAAAAAATGGTTTGATGGAGTCGTAGGCGATCATTTAGGGTAATGTCCTGCTTAATTTTTCAGAGATTATACTGAAAATTGTATGAACAAAAGGTTATGCGATTTTTATTTTGCCCGCAGGGTAAACTATTTCGCTTTGACGCTTTGTTATCCAGCCTGTTTGTCAACTAAGCGGCCAGTAATAAATTTATGTAAAATACTAGACATTAGAGTTTGATAAGGCAGCCCTTCTTCAACAGCAAAAGTTTTAATTGCTTCAAGGTCTTTTGATGACATACGTAAATTGACACGTTTGTCTTTTTTTAAAGTGTTTTTTGCAATTTGTTGATGTGAAGAAATCTCTTCTTTAAGATTGTCAACTGAAACCCATTCTCCAGCTTCAACAGAATCTAAAAGCTCAGCTTCTTCTTGATCTAACTTAAATTCTTTCATTTTGAATCCTTTAAATATTGTTTTGTAAGTTTACGACTTGGAATAATTGTTTTTAAAAATCTTTCTTTGCCATCTTCAACAAACGGCACGGCTATTACGTAGTCTTCTATTTGAACGATTAAAATTTGCTGATGCAAATAGTTTTCTTTATTTGGATGAGCAATGATGTCAAGTAAGTCACCACTTTCAATATGTGAAACTATCTGTTCAAAACTAATGCCACGTTCTTTTTTTAATAAAAGATTCTTTTCTGTATTCCAATTATATGTAATCATGGGTAAATTGTAGCACTATGTGTGCCTTTTGTCAATTTATATACCTTGAAGGATAACGTTTAAAATGGTCTTGATTAAAATGTTGATTCAGCACGAAATCGTCAATAACTGAACAGTTTGTTTAACTATTTGGAAGATTTTGGCAATAGCATACAAAGTGTTCTACTATAACTGGAAAATGTTAAGCAGCGGTTAGTTTGACCGCTCCCAAAACGTTCCTTCAGACGTGTCCATGAGGGTGATACCAAGTGCTGTGATCTCATCGCGGATCGCATCGGAAGATGCAAAATCTTTTGCCTTCTTAGCTTCGGTTCGTTTGATTATCAGCTCATCGATTTTCACTTTTGTCGTTTCATCAATACCAAACTGGAAGTAGCTAAACGGGTTTTGTACACCAAAGCCCATTACCTTTTCCACTAATGCCAGATTGGCCATGGTCTGACGTTTAAGCACTTTGTCTTTCGGGTTGGCATCGAGCTTTTCATTGGCATCGCTTACCATCTCATCGATCAGGGCATAAGCTACTGAGACATTCATATCATCGCTGAGTGCAGCGATAAGCTTGGCTTGAAATTCGGTTTTCTCTGCTGTCGTTTTCAGGCCGAAAAGACGCTTTTTCAGGCGGTAGAGCTTATCGAGGCGTTTTTTGGAGGCAATGAGATCCTCTTCATTGAAGTTGAAGTTGGCGCGGTAGTGGGTACCAAGCAGATAGAAACGCAACACTTCACCGTCATAGGCCTTGAGCGCATCTTTTATGAAGAAGCTGTTGCCGAGGCTCTTGCTCATCTTTTCGCCGTCTATATTGACAAAGCCGTTATGCATCCAGTATTTGGCCAGTTCATGATTGCCGGCACAGCGGGTCTGGGCAGCTTCATTCTCATGGTGGGGGAAGAGGAGGTCGGCGCCGCCGCCGTGAATATCGATGGCATAGGCTTTATCGGAAGCGAGATGTTTCTCTATCATTGCCGAACACTCGGTGTGCCAGCCGGGACGGCCCTTGCTGAAAGGTGAGTCAAAGCTGATGGAGTCATCATGTACGGCTTTCCAGAGTGCGAAGTCAGCCGGATGACGTTTTTCGCTTGAGCTTTCAACACGGCTTTGACGATCATCTTCATCCTGCTGACGATGGGAGATAGAGAGATAGCTGCTGTCGCTTTGGGTGTCAAAGTAGACATCTCCGCTGCTTGTCCGGTAGGCGTGGCCGTTATTGATCAGGTTTTGGATGAGATCGTACATAGCGTCCAGTGATTCAGTCGCTTTTGGCTCAAGATCGGGACGTTCGACGCCAAGGGCACTCATATCACGATGATACGCTTCGGTGTAGGTATTGGTAATAGTAGCAATATCAACACCTGACTCGGCGGCTTTTTTGATGATCTTGTCATCGATGTCGGTGATGTTACGGGCATAAGTGACGTTGTAGCCATTCACACTGAGAACGCGGCGCAGAAGATCAAAGACCAGGGCACTTTTGGCATGGCCAAGATGGGCGTCATCATAAACAGTCGGTCCGCAGACATAAAGTGTCACCCGTTCAGGAGAGATCGGTTCAAAGTGACGTTTTGTTTTGGCGACAGAATCATAGATAACCATGCAGGAGTTCCTTAATCAGCAGTAATATGGCACTGAGCAGTGCAGCGCTTACCAGCCAGTAGAGCGAAAATTTAGGCGAAAGTATAGCCAAAAAGCGGGAACGTCCAAATGCTTTGAGTGTAAGAAAAAAGCCGATAAATCCGCTGATGGTACTTGCAAGTGCCAAACCGGCTGCTCCCAGCGGCATGATCAGGGCCAGTGAGAAGATGATATTGCTGCCAAGGGTATAGGTGGCGATTTTGGCGGCTTCCATCTGCCGTTTTTGCGCATAAAGCCATAGGGCAAAGAGTTTGCTCAGACCAAAAGGGAGGAGGCCGATCATGTACATCTTCAGTACTGCAGTGGTGTTTAGCGTATCGTCATGGCTGAATGCTCCGCGTTCAAAGAGGAGCCAGGTGATCTCTTCTGCCAGGATATAGCCACCCAGTGCACTGCCCAGGAGAATGAAAGCCAGGAACCAGAAAGCTTTGCGCAGGTAGTTGATCGCTTTGTCATGATCATTATGTTTGAGGTGTCTGGCAATGGTAGGAAAGAGGGCAACCGAAGTGGCGATCGCAAAGAGGGCTAACGGGAGCTGAAAAACGCGGTTGGCATAATAGAGATAACTGATGGCACCGGCGGAGAGAAAACTGGCAAGCCAGGTGTCCAAAAAAGCTGAAACCTGCGCCGTTGAGTTTCCCCAGACTGCCGGAAAAAACTGGCGGCGGAAGTCATGGCTCTCTTCCTTGACCCGCTCTGCTTTTTTTCGAAAATAGCGGACCCCGCCGACAAGCAGTGGTGAGAGGCCGACTCTGTAGACGGCGATCAGGTGGAAAAGGAGTTGCAATAATCCGCCGATGACAACACCGTAACTCAGGTAGGAGACGATCGTGAGTTGATCCATCTGCTGGGAGAGATAGAGTGCGCCGATGAGTGAAAGGTTGAGCAGCCCGGTGCCAAATGCCGTTGTGGCAAAATGGTTTCTGTACTGCAGAAAAGTGCTTAAAAAGGTGACGGCAAAAATAAGGGGAAGGTAATAAAAATTGATAGCCACAAATGGGGCTGCCATCTCAACGGTGGAGGCGTCAAATCCCAATGCAATCGCTTTGGCTGCGAGTTCCGGAAAAAGGTTGACGGCCAGGGTCAGCAAGGCAATAAAGGAGAGAAAAACGGCAAAGATATGGATGGAAAAGACGGCCTTGTGGCGTGCATGGGTAAAAGCGGGCAAAAAGGCCTGAGTAAAAGCGCCTTCGGCAAATATCCTTCTAAAAAGATTAGGCAGTTTGAAGGCGATAAAAAAGATATCGCTGTAGATGTTTGCACCCAGGACCGAAGCGGTCATCAGGTCGCGGATAAAACCGAGAATACGGGAGAAAAGCGTGCCAAAACTGTTGGTGAAGATCGCTCGGATCATACTGTCTGATCACTCCTGTTTATGGCCTGAATCGTGATTTTAGAGGGGGTCTTTACAAAATTTTAACAAATAAGTGATTAAAATAAGCATCACAATACTCAGTAAGGGCAGTGATGGCACTTTTTGGCAAGAAGAAAAAGTCGGAAGAAGCAGTAGCAAAAGTTATCCGTTCGGTTGTTGTACGTACAGAAAACGTTGCCAAAGAGCTGATGAGTGTCGCAGCCGGCAATGATGTTGATGTCGCTACCCTTGATTTTAATATCCTTGATGTACAGACCAAGACGCGGGTAGGTGCAGAGGGCAAGGATAGCGAATGGGAAGAGCTATCAAGTGACGAAGTTGCGCAGATCAGTGACGGAAATATGATGCTTAACCCTGTTTTTGAGATAAAACAGCTCTATGAGATTGAAATTTTTACTATTACAGAGCCTGATCCCTTTTCATCTTTCAATATCGCCGTTGGTGCCAACGCTGCACTTACCAAAGTTTACCTGACCATTAGACCCGGATCAAAAGTGACCTATTTTGAAGGGATGGAAGCATCACTTGTCAAGCTGATCAATAAAAAGAAGCTGCGCGCAAACCTTATGATCAGCCTTTTTGATGAGCCGATGAAAGCTGTTGTCGAGGGCCTTGTAGCACGGACCCGTGTGAGTAAGACGATGACATTTGATGAGAAAGAGATGCTTCTGATTGCTCAGGGGATTGAACCGGTAATGACGATCAATGACGCGTTGATTTTGCACTATGATAAGAAGCAGAGCAGCGGCAAAGACACTCAGGACCGTGTCGATTACTCCAAGCGGGGCTATCTCGTCAGTACCGTTGAAAATGAGCTGTTGATTGAGTATGTCAAGCCCAAACTTGGTGAAGCCGGGCGAAACTGCCGTGGCGAGTACCTGGTGCCTGCTGAACCGATTGTTGAACATGCACCGGATTTCAGCATCAGTGACAAGATCGAAAAGATAGAAGCAGACGATAAAGTCGAATACCGGGCAAAACAGAGCGGCTATGTTACTTTCGAGGGCAACAGCTACGACATCAACACTGAAATGGAAGTGTCCGAGATCAGTTTCAAGACGACGGGTTCGATCGAGAGTGGACTCGATGCTGATGTTGCCATTAACGTTAAAGAGGCTGATGTCTTCAAAGATGCGATCGGTATGGGAATGGACGTTGAAGTCAATGAGATCAATATTGATGGCAATGTCGGTTCCAGCTCCAAGCTGCGCGCGAATAAAGCGACGATTGAAGGGCAGGTTCACCAGAGTGCTGAAGTGGTTGCTGATGAGCTGAAGATCAATATCCACAAAGGTATGGCGCGTGGTAAAAATGTGCATATAACACGACTTGAACATGGTACGGTTGAAGGTGAAGTCGTAACAGTGGCACAGGCTATCGGCGGAAAGATCTTTGCCAAAGAGGTCCATATCGAGATCCTGGGATCGCACGTTACAATAACGGCGACAGAGAAGATTGAGGTACAACAGCTAAAAGGTTCCGAGAACAATTTTATTATCGATCCGGTGATGATGATGGGAAATCAAGAAGAGCTGGCTGAAAATGAAGAGAAGGTGAAAGAGGCAAAAAGGCATATTATCGAGCTGGAAAAAGAGGTGGAAAAATATACCGAGTTGATCGAAAGCAATGAAGCTGCCTTTATTGACCTGAAAAAGCGTTTGATCCATTACAAGAAAAACGGTGTACAGATGCCTTCGTCATTTGTAAAAAAGTACAAGCAGTTCCAGCAGATGCAGACACATATGACTAAGCTCAATGAAGAGCTGACACAGAAAAATGAGTATTTTAAGATGCTGACCGTCAAGCATCATGCCTTTCAAAGTAATATCTTTGATGCACGTGTGGTCTGCCACGACAGATGGCGTGGTCACAATACCATTGTATTTAAACTGATCGAACCGGAGCTTGAAGTGATGATTGTACCTATGGAAAATACGCATGAAGAGGTTTTCGCTCTTTATGAAGATGAAGAGAGTGGAGAATTTTCGATTGTGTCGGTACAAGAATGATCGTAGGAATAGAAGGATATCTCAACAAAAAAGCGAGTAGATCTCGCTTTGACTTGAGTAAAGTAGATAAAATGGAATCTCTATGATCGTAGGAATAGAAGGATATCTCAACAAAAAAGCGAGTAGATCTCGCTTTGACTTGAGTAAAGTAGATAAAATGGAATCTCTATGATCGTAGGAATAGAAGGA
>JAYEMF010000015.1:22401-25685 GCA_034717975.1 Campylobacterota bacterium | reverse complement strand
AGCGGCTAGCGTAGCCAAAGGGACTTTGTTCCTTTGGCGTTTAAAATGATATTTTACAAAAAGGTTAATAGTTGGAATTAGCAATACTCTTTGGCGGTGCCAGTTTTGAACACGAGATCAGCATTGTCAGTGCCGTGACCATCAAGGAGAAGCTGAGTAACTTTGAACTCAGTTTCATCTTTTGTGACCAGGACCATCGGTTTTACCTGATCGATGCCGATGCGATGATAGCCAAGACTTTCGCCTCCGGTGCCTATAAAAAGATGCCGCAGCTCAACAGTGAGATAGGCGGCTGGAGTTACAAGAAGCGTTTTTCAACGATCAATCTCACTATGCCTGTCATCAACCTGATTCATGGCGCTGATGGTGAAGACGGAACGATCGCATCACTGCTTGATTTTTACAAGATCAGCTATATCGGTCCCCGTCCTGCCGCATCACTGCTAAGTTATGACAAGCGATATACCAAATGGCTGGCTGATTCGATCGGTATTAAAACCGTAGCCTATGAAGTCCTTCATGCCAATGAGATGCGTGACATCAAGACCGCACTGCCATTTATCATCAAACCTTCACGTCTTGGCAGTTCCATCGGTGTCACTGTGATTCGTGAAGAGAGCGAGATCGATTATGCACTGGATGTTGCTTTTGAATTCGATGAGATCGTCATTATTGAGCCTTTCTATGAAGGGGTCAAAGAATTTAATCTCGCTGGTTATCGTAATGAAGAGGGTATTGTCTACTCCATTATTGAAGAGCCGCAGAAAAACGAGTTTCTGGACTTTGAGAAAAAATATCTTGATTTCTCCCGAACCGGTTCGGTCAGTGAAGCGGAGATTGATGAGGCTACAGAGGTGAAGTTGAAAGAGGCTTTTGAACGCAGCTATACGAACCTTTTTGAAGGGGCACTGATCCGCTGTGATTTCTTTCTGATCGGCGGTGAAGTCTACCTAAACGAGATCAATCCTATTCCGGGTTCCATGGCAAACTATCTTTTTAGTGATTTTCAGCAGGCTATTTCAGAGCTTTTGAATAATCTTCCTCTCAAAAAATACCCAAAGGTCAATTATCAATACATTCACTCCATCAATGTAGCGAAAGGAAAATAGTGGCGCTTAAAACGATCCAGTATAAACACCATACCTTCAATATCAGTTACGAGGTACTCAATCCAAACGGTAAACTGACCATCATCTTCCTGCACGGCTGGGGTTCGAACAAAGAGCTTATGAAACAGGCGTTCGGTACACATTTGGATGCATTCCGTCACATCTACATCGATCTTCCGGGATTTGGCAACAGCACCTGCAGTGTGCAGCTTGACACCGAAGATTATGCCAATATCATGGAGCTCTTTCTGGCACAGATCAATGCCAATCAGGACCCTATCATCCTGGGGCACTCATTTGGCGGGAAAGTGGCTCTGCTGCTTAAACCGTCTACGCTGATCCTGGTCGCTTCTGCCGGTATCTACCTGCCTAAACCTCTTGGTGTAAAACTCAAAATCGCATTTTATAAACTCCTGAAACTATTCGGTCTCTCCTTTTTACGTTCACGCTTTGTGGCCGATGATGCCAAAGCGCTCTGCGAACATATGTACCAGACCTTTAAAACGGTTGTGAACGAGGACTTCTCAAAACAGTTCGCTGCTTACAGTGGTCGGGCGCTGCTGTGTTGGGGGAAAGAGGATACGGCCACGCCGATAGAGAGTGCACGTCAGATTGATGGTCTGATCCCTTCCTCCCGTCTGGTAGAATTTGAAGGGGACCACTACTTCTTTATGAAGCAGGCTGACGCGGTCTGTAAAGAAATTGAATCGACTGTACTGGAAGGCCTGAAACACTGATGAATTATGAACTTCTTTTCGCTTTTGTAACGAATCTCCTTTTTGTCACGGCACTTGGCTGGTATCTCATCACAAATTTGCAGTGGTATGACTATAAGATCGAACGTGTGGTGCTGCGTCACCATAAAACATGGTGGCATCTCTTTTACTTTATCATCCCCTTTATCGCCTACTACGCAACAGGGAGGTTTTTCTGGATCTTCTTCTACTTTGCGATCCTGCCGTCACTCTTTATCTGGCATCGCAAGCTTGATAAAAAGCTGGTGTTGACCTGGCGGGTACGCCGTTTTCTGATCCTGCTGATCGCTTTGACACTTTTTCAGAACCTGCTCTGTACACTTAAAGGGGCGTGTGAACTTTATGGTGTCTTTATGCCATTGGCTGTAGCTTACATCGGCAGTACGATGATCGAAAAGTATCTTTTTATGATCTATAAAAAAGAGGCAAGCCGGAAACTTGAGTCGATGAAGCAGCTGAAAATCATTGCAGTGACCGGAAGTTACGGCAAGACCAGTATGAAAAATTTTATGACGCAGATTTTGTCGAAAAAGTATAATGTCTACGCGACACCGCGCAGCGTCAATACCATTGGCGGAATTATTCGTGATGTGAATGAAACGCTGAGCGAAGATACTGAGGTCTACATCTGTGAGGCGGGGGCACGAGAGCAGGGCGATATTTATCAGATTGCACGACTCCTGCATCCGCATGTGACGGTAGTCGGCAAGATCGGCCCGCAGCATATAGAATATTTCAAGACGATGGAAAAGATTATACGTACCAAGCTGGAGATTATGAGTTCGGACAGACTGGAACGTTCGTTTATCCATAAATCCGTGACAGATGAGACCCATGAAAAGGTGACCCATTTTGGTGAAGGCATTACCAATCTTTCCGCCACACTCGATGGACTGGAGTTTGATCTTGAAGTTGCCGGCGAGTCACTGCATCTGCATACAGCACTCTTGGGCGGATTTCAGGCAATCAACATCAATGCGGCAGTGCTTGTAGCCAAAGAGATGGGCATGTCAAATGAAGAGATCGTTGATGCGGTAGCAAACCTGCATAGTGTTGAGCACCGACTGCAGCGTATCGATGCCGGCGGCAAGATCATTCTGGATGATGGCTATAACGGCAATATCGACGGGATGCTCGAGGGTATTCGCTTATGTTCACTGCATGGGGGACGTAAAGTGATCGTTACTCCTGGTCTGGTAGAGAGTACGGCAGAACTTAATCTTCAGCTCATCAATGCGATCAATGATGTGTTTGATATTGCTATTATTACCGGAAAGCTAAACAGTGAACTTTACGATAACCACCTCAAAGTGTCTCAAAAGATCATTCTTCACGATAAAGGTGCGCTTGAGACAATTCTTGGGCAGCATACGAAAGCCGGAGATATTATCCTCTTTGCAAATGATGCGCCGAATTTCAT